>NZ_JBEYTZ010000057.1:0-32003 GCF_040643215.1 Streptomyces sp. NPDC047315
TGGAGGACGGTGCGCGGGTGGTGGCGTTGCGGTCGCGTGCGTTGCGGAGTTTGGCTGGTCGGGGTGCGATGGCGTCGATCGGGCTGGATCCGGAGGCGGTGGAGGAGCATCTGACGCGGGGTGTGTCGGTGGCGGCGGTGAACGCTCCGGGGCAGATTGTGGTGAGTGGTCCGGCGGACGAGGTCGCCGAACTGTGTGCGCGGTTGGACGAGGCAGGTGTGCGGGCTCGGCGGATTGATGTGGATTATGCGTCGCATCACGCGCAGGTGGAGGTGGTGGAGGAGGAGTTGCGGGCTGAGTTGGCTGGGGTTGTTGATCTGGGTGGTTCGGGGCCGAGGTTGGTGTCGACGGTGACGGGTGAGGTCGTGCCGGCGGGCGGTCTGGATGGCGCGTACTGGTATCGGAATCTGCGGGAGCCGGTGCTGTTTGCGGATGTGGTGGGGGTGTTGCAGGGGTCGGGTTCGCAGGTGTTCGTGGAGATCGGTCCGCATCCGGTGTTGTCGTTGGCGTTGGAGCAGTCGGTGACGGACGGTCGGGTGCTGCACACCCTGCGCCGTAATCAACCCGATCGGGCCCAGTTGTTGAGCAGCTTGGGGGCTGCCTGGGTTGCCGGGTTGCCGGTGGCGTGGCGCAAGCTCCTGCCCGCCGTCGAGCCGGTGACACTGCCGACGTACGCCTTCCAACGCCAGCACTACTGGCTCGCCCCGCCGGCGAGCGCCCAGCAGAACTCCGTCGGCCGCTACCGGATCGGCTGGAAGCCGCTGCCGAACCCCGACCTCGCCGAAGCACCCCGGGCCACCGATTGGCTGCTGGTCTGCGAAGCCGACGAGGCTCGGTCCGCCCGCGTCAGCGCGCTCGTGGACGCGCTGGCGAAGCAAGGCGGCACGGCGCGCGTCGTCGTGCCCGCCGAAGCGCCCGAAGCGTCTGAAGCGTCTGAAGCGGCCCATCCGGCCGACCCGGACGGCCTGACGCGCATCCTGGACGAAGCCGTCGCCGAGGGCGGTGCAGCCGGCCCGGACACGCCCGCTGCGACGCCCACCGGGGTGGTCTCGCTGCTCGGCGGAGACGCCGCGCTCGGCCTCCTGCGCGCCGTGGCGTCCGCCCCCCGGCCGGCCCGACTGTGGCAGCTGACCTCGGGCGCTGTGGGCACGGGCGACGGCGCCGTGCCCGACCCCGTACAGGCGCGGCTGTGGGGCTGGGGCCGGTGCTTCGCGCTCGAACACCCGGACCGCTGGGGCGGCCTGGTCGACCTGCCGACCGATGCGGACGGCGACACGCTGTCCCGGGCGGCGGCCTGGCTCGCCCGCAACGGTGGCGAGGACCAAGTGGCCGTACGCCCCGACGGTGCCTTCGGCCGTCGACTGCTGCCCCTCGCCGACGACTCGGGCGCCCCGCGCCCCGCGTGGCCGGCGCCCGGGACGGTGGTGGTCACCGGCAGCGCCCAGGGACCCGGCGGCCACCTGGCCCGCTGGCTCGCGGCCCGCGGCGCCGACCGCCTGGTCCTCGTCGGCGACGACGTGGCCGACCTGTGCGCCGAACTGAACGAGGCCGGCACGCCGACCGTCGCCGTCACCGGCGACCTGACCGACCCGCAGGCGCTGCGCACCCTGCTCGCCGAAGCCGCCGAGGCCACCGAAGGCGCGCCGTTGGCCGCCGTCGTGCACGCCGCCGGCGCGATCGAACTCGCGCAGATACGGGAGAGCGACGCAGCGCACGCCGCCCGCGTACTGGGCGAGCGGTGCGCCGGCGCCGACGCCCTGGCCGAGGTGCTGCGCACCGACCACCCCGACACCCCACTGGTGCTGACATCCACCGTCGCCGGCGTCTGGGGCGGCGGCGCACACGGCGCGCTCGCCGCCGGCGGCGCCCACCTGGACGCCCTCGCCGAACGGGAGTCCGCAGCCGGCCGGCCCGTCACCTCCGTCGCCGTCAGCCCGTGGGACGGCGGGCCCGAACTGGTCGACCTGCTGCGCCGACAAGGGGTGCCGGTGACCGACCCCGGTGTGGCCCTCGCCGCCCTGCCCGGCCTGTTGGCCCTGGCCGAACCGTCGGTGGTGCTCGCCCGCGTGCAGTGGGACCGCTTCGTACCTACGTTCACCGCCGCCGGGCCCCGGCCGCTGATCGGCGACCTCCCCGAGGTGCGGCACGTACTCGATGCCGCGGCCGAAGCCGCCGCCGAGGCCGAGACCGGCCGGGACCCGGACTCCGCACGCACATCCAAGCTGGCACGGGCGCTTGCCGCCGCCGCGGCCGACGAGCACGAGCAGATCGTGCTGACCGAGGTCCAGGCCGTCACGGCCGCCGTACTGGGCTATGCGAAACCGGACGACGTCGGCGCGGTCAAGGCGTTCCGGGAACTGGGCATGGACTCGGTGACCGGCGTCGAGCTGCGGAACCGGCTGTCGACGGCGACCGGCGTACGGCTCCCCGCCACGCTCGTCTTCGACTACCCCAGCCCCACGGCGGTGGCGGGATTCCTGCTCCGTGAGCTGGCGCCCGACCGGGCGTCCGCCGGCGACCCGGGCGCTGACCTGCCCACCGGCCGGGCCGCCACCGACGAACCCATCGCCGTCATCGGGATGAGCTGCCGCTTCCCCGGCCGCGTCACGTCCCCCGAAGACCTGTGGCAGGTGGTCGCCGAAGGCGTCGACGTCATCGCGCCGTTCCCCACCGACCGCGGCTGGGACGTGTCCGGCCTCTACGACGAGGACCCCGACCGCGCCGGGACCGTGTACGCGCGCAGCGGCGGCTTCCTGCACGACGTCGGCGCGTTCGACGCCGCCTTCTTCGAGATCAGCCCCCGCGAGGCGATCGCCATGGACCCGCAGCAAAGGCTGCTCCTGGAGACCTCCTGGGAGGCGTTCGAACACGCCGGCATCGCCCCGGAGGGCGTGCGCGGCAGCGACACCGGCGTCTTCGTCGGCACCAACGGACAGGACTACGCGCCGCTGCTGCTGTCCGGCGGCGACGGCCTGGAGGGCTACCTCGGCACCGGCAACGCGGCGAGCGTCGTGTCCGGCCGGGTCGCGTACGCCTTCGGGCTCGAAGGCCCCGCCGTCTCCGTCGACACCGCCTGCTCGTCGTCCCTGGTGGCGCTGCACTGGGCCGCGCAGGCGCTGCGGCAGGGCGACTGCTCCATGGCGCTGACCGGCGGCGTCACGGTGATGTCGACACCCGGATCGCTGCTCACCTTCGCCCGCCAGCGCGGCCTCGCCGCCGACGGGCGCAGCAAGGCGTTCTCCGCGTCCGCCGACGGCATGGGCATGGCCGAAGGCGTCGGCATGGTGCTGCTGGAGCGACTGTCCGACGCCGTGGCCAACGGACACCGGGTGCTGGCCGTGATCCGCGGCTCCGCCGTCAACCAGGACGGCGCAAGCAACGGCCTCACCGCCCCAAACGGCCCGTCGCAGCAGCGCGTCATCCGACAGGCGCTGCGCAGCGCCGGGCTCGGCACCGCCGACGTCGACGCCGTCGAGGCGCACGGCACCGGCACCACGCTCGGCGACCCGATCGAAGCCCAGGCGCTCCAGGCCGCCTACGGCCAGCAGCGCCCCGCCGACCGCCCCCTGTGGCTCGGGTCGCTGAAGTCCAACATCGGTCACACCCAGGCCGCCGCCGGCGTGGCCGGCGTGATCAAGATGGTGCTGGCGCTGGGGCGCGAGGAACTGCCCCGCACGCTGCACGTCGACGAGCCGTCGCCGCACGTGGACTGGTCCGAAGGCCCGCTGCGGCTGCTCACCGAGGCGCAGCCGTGGCCGCGGGCTGACCGCCCGCGCCGCGCCGGCGTCTCGTCGTTCGGCATGAGCGGCACGAACGCACACGTCATCCTGGAAGAGGCGCCCGCGCCTGGAACGCCGGCCACGGGAGAGCCCGCGCCCGAAACCCCCGCAACGGAAGAGCCCGCGCCTGAAGAGCAGGCCGCAGCCGTGGACCGTACGCCCGCCGTCGTACCGCCGTGGGTGCTGTCCGCCAAGTCCGAGCCCGCCCTGCGCGACCAGGCCGACCGGCTGCGGCGCCGGCTGCGCCGCACGCCCGCCCCCGACCCCGTGGACATCGGCCACGCCCTGTCCACCACCCGATCGGTCTTCGCCCACCGCGCCGTGGTCCGCGGCGCCGACCGGGACGAACTCCTCGCCGGCCTCGACGCGGTCGCCGGCGGCGCACAGTCCCCGTACGCGACCAGCGGCCGGGCCGACACCGACGCGCGCCCCGTGTTCGTCTTCCCCGGCCAGGGCTCGCAGTGGGACGGCATGGCCGTACGGCTGCTGGCCGAGTCGCCGGTGTTCCGCGACAGCATCGAAGCGTGCGCGTCGGCCCTGGCACCGCACCTGGACTGGTCGCTCACCGACGTCCTGCGCGGCGCACCCGGCGCGCCGCCGCTGGACCGCGTGGACGTGGTGCAGCCGGCGCTGTTCGCCGTGATGGTGTCGCTGGCCGAACTGTGGCGCGCCCACGGCGTCCGCCCGGCCGCCGTGATCGGCCACAGCCAGGGCGAGATCGCCGCCGCGCAGGTGGCGGGCGCACTGTCCCTCGAAGACGCCGCCGCCGTGGTGGCCCACCGCAGCCGGATGCTCGCCGACCTCCAGGACAGCGGCGGCATGGCGTCGATCGCCGCCCCCGTCACCTGGGTCCAGGAGCAACTGGCCCGCCGGGGCGACGCATTGGAGGTCGCCGCCGTCAACGGGCCGCGCTCGGTCGTGGTGACCGGACCCGTCCCCGACCTCGTCACACTGCTGGAGGAGTGCGCAGCGGACGGCGTACGGGTACGTCGCATCCCCGTCCGGTTCGCCTCCCACTCCCGGCAGATGGAAGCGCTGCGCGAACCGCTGCTCGCCCGGCTCGACGGCCTCTCGCCGCGGCCGGCCGCCGTGCCGTTCGTCTCCACGGTCACCGGCGAACGCATCGACACCGCCGCCCTCGACGCCGACTACTGGTACCGGAACCTGCGGCTCACCGTCCTGCTGGAGGACGCCGTGGGCCACTTGCTCGACCAGGGGCACCGCACCTTCGCCGAGATGAGCCCGCACCCGGTCCTCACCGCCGGCGTCCTCGACACCGCCGAAGCCGCCGGGATCGACGCCGTCGCCGTCGGCACGCTCCGCCGCGACGAAGGCGGACTCGACCGCTTCCACGCCTCCCTCGGCGAAGCACACGTCCGGGGCGTGCCGGTCGACTGGCGCCCCGCCTTCACCGGACGCCCCACGCAACCGGTGGACCTGCCCACGTACGCCTTCCAACGGCAGCGGTACTGGATCGAGGCCGCGCCGCCCGTACCGGGGGACGTCGCCGCGGCCGGGGTGGAACCGGCCGACCACCCGCTGCTCGGCGCCGAGGTCCCGCTCGCCGACACCGACGAACTGGTCCTCACCGGCAGCGTCCGCACCCTGGCCCTGCCCTGGCTGACGGACCACCAGGTGTCCGGCGTGGCACTGCTGCCCGGGACCGCCTTCGTCGAACTCGCGCTGCGCGCCGGCGAACGCTGCGGTAGCCCGGTCGTCGCGGAACTCGCCCTCCAAGCCCCGCTCGTCGTCCCCGACGACGAGGACCTGCGCATCCAGGTCAGGGTCGGCCCGCCCGACCCCGTCGGGCGCCGGGAGTTGCGCATCCACTCCCGCGCCGGCGACGGCGCGGACGACGCCGGGTGGACCCGACACGCCACCGGCACGCTGACCGCCACCACCCTGCCGGCCACCACCCTGCCGGTCGCCGAAGGCCCGGCCGTCTGGCCACCGGCGGACGCCACCGCCGTCGACCTCACCGGCGGCTACGACCGGCTCGCCGAACTCGGCTACGGATACGGGCCCGCGTTCCGCGGGGTCCGCGAGGTCTGGCGCCGCGGCGACGAGGTCTTCGCCGAAGTGCGGCTCCCGGACCGGATCGCGCCCGAAGCGGGCCGGTACGGGCTGCACCCCGCCCTCCTCGACGCCGGCATCCAGGCCGTGGGCCTGGCCGCGACCGGGACAAACACCGAGGTGCCCGACGGGGCCGACGCCGACGCCGGCGTCCGACTGCCGTTCGCCTGGACCGGACTCACCCTGCACCGCGCCGGCGCCACCGCCCTGCGGCTGCGGCTGGCCCCGGCCGGCAACGGCGGCATCGCCGTCACCGCGACCGACGAGTCCGGCGCCCCCGTGCTGTCCGCGCACTCGTTGGAGTTCCGCCCGGTGTCCACCCGCGGGCTGCGGCTCTCCGGCGGCGGACTGTTCCGACTCGACTGGCGGGAGAGCACCGGACCACGGGCCGACGCCCCGTCCGAGACCGGAGCCTGGGCGGTCGTGGGCGACGGCGCGGACGAACTGCGTACGCTGCTGGCCGCAGGCGGAGCCGACGCCACCGCACACCCCGACCTGCCCGCCCTGACGGCCGCACCGGCACCCGCAGTCGTCCTGCTCGCAGCGGCGAGCACCCGGCCCACCGCCTGCGCCGTCGACGACGTCCACGAAGCCACCGCGCAGCAGTTGGCGTTCCTGCGCACCTGGTTGGCCGAGGAGCAGTACGCCACCACCCGCCTGGTGGTCGTCACACGGGGCGCGAACGCCCTCGACCCCGTCGCCGCCGCCCTGTGGGGGCTCGTCCGCTCGGCACAGGCCGAACACCCCGGCCGGTTCACCCTGCTCGACCTCGACGGCGACGTGGTGCCCCGGGCCGTCGTCGAGGCCGTCACGGGCGGCGCGCCGCAACTCGTCGTACGCGCCGGGACGGTACTCGAACCACGGCTGTCCCGAGTGCCCGCACCGACCGGCCGGCCCGCCCCGCTCACCGGCACCGTGCTCGTCACCGGCGGCACCGGCACCCTCGGCGCACACGTGGCCCGACACCTCGCCGCCGAGCACGGCGTACGGCACCTGCTGCTGGTCAGCCGCAGCGGAGAGCAGGCCACCGGTGCCCGCGAACTCCGCGCGGACCTGGACGCACTCGGCTGCGAGGCCACCTTCGCGGCCTGCGACACCGCCGACCGGGACGCCCTGCGCAGCGTCCTGGACGCCGTCCCTGCCGACCGGCCGCTCAGCGCGGTCATCCACGCCGCCGGGGCGCTCGACGACGCCGTCATCACGTCGATGACCCCCGAGCAACTGGGCGCGGTGCTGCGGTCCAAGGCCGACGGGGCGATCCACCTGCACGAGCTGACCCGCGACCGCCCCCTGACGGCCTTCGTGCTGTTCTCCTCTGCCGCGGCCGTACTCGGCAGCCCCGGGCAGGGCAACTACGCAGCGGCGAACGCCCTCTTGGACGGGCTCGCCCGACACCGGCGCGCCGCCGGGCTGCCCGCGCTGTCCATCGCCTGGGGCCTGTGGGGACAGCGCACCGGAATGACCGCTCACCTGTCCGAAGCCGACCTGCGCCGGATGACGCGCGCCGGACTCGCGCCGCTCGACACCGAAGGCGGACTCGCCCTGCTGGACGCGGCGCTCGCCACGGCCGACACGACGGTACTCGGCGCCAGGGTGGACATGACGACCCTGCGCGCCCGGGCCACCGACGCGACCGTTCCGCCGCTGCTGCGCAGCCTGGTGCACGCCCCCGACCGGGCGGCGCCGCGAGGCCCGGTCGAGCCGGAAGCGACGGTGCGCCGGGAACTCGCCGGCCGGACGCCCGACGAGCGCCGCCAGATCCTCCTGAAGCTGGTCCGCAACGCCACGGCCGCCGTGCTCGGCCACGCCGACGCGGCACAGGTCCCGATCGACGGCCCGTTCGGGGAACTAGGCTTCGACTCGCTGACCGCCGTCGAACTGCGCAACCGCATGCAGGCGGCGACCGAGCTACGGCTGCCGGCCACGCTCGTCTTCGACCACGAGACCCCGCTCGCCCTGGCGGCGTACCTCGACGCGGAACTGGAGGCCGAACCGGCGCCCGCTGCCGTACCCGAGGAAGCACCCCGAAGCGCCGTGCCCGACAGCATCGAGTCGCTGTACCGGGCGGCCTGCGCGCAGCGGAAGGTGCACGAGGCGATGGACCTCCTCGTCGCGGCGTCCCGGCTCCGGGACCACTTCACCGCCCCGGCCGACCTGCCCGACCCGCCGCGCCCGGTCCGGCTGGCCCGCGGCTCCGAAGGGCCCGTGCTGGTCTGCCTCTCCACCATCACGGCCCTGTCCGGGGTCTATCAGTACGCACGCTTCGGCGCCGCGCTCCAACGGCGGTGCGACGCGTGGTTCGTGCCGGTGCCCGGCTTCACCGCGGACGAGCCGGTGCCGGCCGACCTGGACGCCGTCGTCGACCTCCTCGCAGACACCACCCTGAAGTGCGCCGAGGGCCGGCCGTTCGCCCTCGTCGGCCACTCGGCGGGCGGCTGGCTGGCGCACGCCGTGACGAGCCGGCTGGAGTCCCGGCGGCTGCCGCCGGTGGGCACCGCGCTGATCGACACGTACCTGCCGGGCAGCGCCGCGTTCGCCGAAGTGCAGGACGCACTGATCGACATGATGTTCGACCACGAGTCCACGGTCGGACGGCTCGACGGCGTCCGACTGACCGCGATGGGCGCCTACTTGAGGCTGTTCGACGACTGGAAGCCCGAGCCGGTCACCACGCCGACCTTGTTCGTCCGTCCGACGGAGGCGGTGACCGACACCGTTTCGGGCGACGGCTGGCGCCTGACGTGGCCGCTGCCGAACACCCTGCGGGACGTGCCGGGCGACCACTTCTCCATGATGCAGTCCGGCGCCACCACGACCGCAGAAGCGGTCGACGCCTGGCTACGGGGACTCCCGCAGCCGACGGTCGACTGAGCCCGGCCCACGCGTCGGCCCCGGTCCTCACGGAATGCGAGGACCGGGGCCGAGTGGTGTGAGCGTTCAGCCGGTCTGGGCGGCCAGTGCGTCGGTCAGCTCGGTGTACGTCGGACCGGGGGAGAGCACCGGGGGCTCCCAGCCGCTGGACAGCACGGCGTCCAGCCGCTTGCTGACCTCCGGGGTGTCCAGACTGTCCGGGGCGGCCAGCAGGTTGGCGCGCAGCTGCGCCAGCTCCCACAGCCGCAGGTCCTGCATGCCGGCCAGGGCGGCGAGGACGGCCAGCGGCAGGTCGGCCTCCGGCGCGCGCCGGCCCTCGACCGTGGCCCGCCACAGCTCGGTGCGCTGGGCGTTGTCGCGCACCGCGTCGTCGTACCAGGGGCGGACCTCGTCGCGGGCGTAGGCCCGCAGCCCCGCGCCGACCGCCTCCAGGTCCCCGGCGTTGCGGTCCATCAGATCGGCCAAACGGACCGCGCCGGCCAGTGCGAACGACGCACCGCGGCCCAGGACGGGGTCGGTCGTGCAGAGCACGTCGCCGATCGGCAGATAGCCGACGGGCGCCGCAGGCGACAACTCACGCCAGGTGTTGGTGAGTCCGGCCATCGGCGTGACGGTGGCGATCGGCTCGGAGTTGCCCGCCCGCAGCCAGGGCTCGAACTGGGGCACCGCCCCCGCGGCGGCCTCGAAGGCGCCGACCTCGCGGAGCCGGGCGAGCACGTCGTCCTCCGGCAGCCGGGCGAACACCACGGCGAAGGTGCGGTTGTCGTGCGCGTACAGCCCGCCGCCGAAGCCCGCGCCGCCCGCGAAGACGACGGGCACCAGGAACATCGGCGGCTGCGGCACGTCCGCCAACAGCCGGTACAGACGGCTGTGGTAGACGTTGCCGCAGGGGCTCTCCTCCTCCGCGCCCGTGAAGGCGCCGGCGAGCGCCGAGCGCCGACCGGTGGCGTCCACCACCGCGTCCGCGTCGATCACCGCGCCGTCGACGCGCAGCCCCGTGACCCGCCCCCCTTCGACGACGACGTCCCGCACGGACACGCCCTGGTGGACCCGGATGCCGGCCTGCTTGCGCACGGCGCGGTGCAGCACCCACTCGACGGTCGCCCGCCGGGAGCCGAACCCCGCCAGGTCGATCGCGTCGGGCGGGGCCGCCACCCCGGGCGGCGCGGTCATGTCCACCTCTTCGACGCCGTGTGCGAGGAGGTCGGCGTGCACGTCCGAAAGCCGAGTGCACAGCAGGTTGCGGAACAGGCCGAGGAACATGTGCGGATGACGGACCTGAGGTGCGCCGGGTCGCTGCCAGGTCTGTATGTCGCCGAGGTCGTCCGGCGGAGGGCCGTCCCGCTCCACCAGGTCGACCTCGTACCCCTGGCGGGCGAGCAGCAACGCGGCGCTCAGTCCGGCGATGCCCCCACCGGCCACCGCGATTCGAGAAACCATGCACGCTCCCGGTTGTTGTGCTGTGAGTGCAAATGAATGCGACGCGGCGATGCTAGAGGGCCGTGCACGGGTTTGTGGAGGTCAGCCGGGGAAAATAGGGGTTCAACGAGGAATAGGGGCCCCTAAATGGCGGCGCAGTTCGCCCCGCTTAACCGCTGAGTTCGTTGCGCACGGATTCCGACGCGCACGGATTCCGACGCGCACGGATTCCGTGGAATTCTGGAAGTCGATTCACCGGGGGAAAAGCGCCGGCCCGACCGCCCCCGGAGTCCGGGTGCGGTCGGGCCGGTGTGGCAGGAGGGCTCAGCCCTGGGCGTCCGCCCGCTCGGAGGACTCCGAACCGTCCGCTTCGGCGGCTTCCTTCGCCGCCATCTTCTTCGCTGCCGCAAGGCTGGTGATCGTGGTGATGATCAGCACGCCGAAGATGACGCCCAGCGAGACCGGGAGGGAGATCTCCGGCACGTGCAGGCTCGTCGTCTCGTGCAGGCCGTGCAGGACCAGCTTCACGCCGATGAAGGCGAGGATGACCGACAGGCCGTACGACAGGTGGACCAGCTTCTTCAGCAGGCCGACGATGAGGAAGTACAGCTGCCGCAGACCCATCAGCGCGAAGGCGTTCGCGGTGAAGACGATGTACGGGTCCTGGGTGAGGCCGAAGATCGCCGGGATCGAGTCCACCGCGAACAGCACGTCCGTGACGCCGATCGCCAGCATGACGATCAGCATCGGGGTCGCCAGCCGCTTGCCGTTCTCACGGATGAACAGCTTGGTGCCGTGCCACTGGTCGGTGGAGGGCAGCCGGCGCTCGATGGCCTTCATCAGCCGGCCCTCCTCCCAGTCCTCTTCCTCTTCGCCGGCCCGCGCCTCCTGGATGAGCTTCCAGGCGGTGTAGATCAGGAAGGCGCCGAAGATGTAGAAGATCCAGGCGAACGAGTTGATCGCGGCTGCGCCGGCGGCGATGAACACCGCGCGCATCACCAGCGCGATGAGCACGCCGATCATCAGCACGCGCTGTTGGTAGATCGACGGAACCGCGAACTTCGCCATGATCAGCACGAAGACGAAGAGGTTGTCGACGCTGAGTGACTTCTCCGTGACGTAGCCCGCGAAGAACTCGCCGGAAGCCTGCCCGGTGCCCCAGATCATCAGCCCGATGCCGAAGAGCACGGCGAGGACGATCCAGACGATCGTCCAGATGCCCGCCTCCTTGATCGAGACTTCGTGCGGCTTCCGGCCGCCGATGAAGAAGTCGGCCGCGATGAGCACACACAGTCCGACAACCGTGAGCACCCACAAGGTCGTTGAGACGTCCAACCCCGTTCCCTCCCTTAGGCGTGAGCGGCCAACGGTACAAGGGCGACTAAGGAATGGTAAAGCTAAGGTCAAAAATCCCAGGTCGTGGGCGTCTTCGCGGTGTCCTCACGGCACCCGACGGGCCCGTCGGCGCCCCGGGGCGGGGCGTCGCCCCGTACCGGATCGAGGTGCGAACGGCGGATGACGCACCGATGAGCGTGCAGTGACCCGCCGCGGGTCCTCCGCCGCCGACAATCGCTGCGTACGCACCACACGTCGGCCGAGCAGCGGGGGATCCGTCCGTCACGACCTACGGAGGACCGATGACAGCGACCGGGACGCACGCGGTGGTGCTCGGCGCGGGCATGAGCGGGCTGATGGCGGCGCACGTGCTCGCGCAGCACTTCACCCGGGTGACCGTCGTCGAGCGCGACGCGGGCGGCGAGGTCGGCCCCCGGCGCGGCGTGCCCCAGGGGTGGCACCCCCACGTCCTCGCGCTGAAGGCCAACCACCTGCTGGAGAGCCTCTTCCCCGGGCTGGCGGAGCAGTACGTCGCGGACGGCGGGGTCCCCGCGGGGATGCTGAGCCAACACCGCCTGTTCTACTACGGCCACTGGTTGCGCCAGTCCGAGACCGAGTTGGAGACCGTCTGGGCGAGCCGGCCCTTCCTGGAGGACGGCATCCGCGAGCGGATCCACGCCCACACCAACCTCACCGTGCGGCACGGCTGGGAGGCCGTCGCGCCGATCGCCAAGACCCCCGACCGGATCACCGGCGTCACCGTCGCCCGCGGCGGCGGGGGAGGCGAAGCGGAGGACCTCGCCGCGGACCTGGTCGTCGACGCGACCGGGCGCACGGGCCGCGCCCGCGCCTGGCTGACGGAGCTGGGCTATCCGCTGCCGAACGAGGAACAGATCCAGGTGAACCTGGCGTACGCCAGCCGGATCGTGGGCTGTGCGCCGGACGTCTTCCCCCGGGACCGGGCGATCGCCGTCGGCCCCCGACTGGACCGCCCCAGGGGCCTGTACTTCACCGTCCAGGAAGAAGGCCGCTGGACGCTGACGGTCTACGGATACGGCGACCACCGGCCGAGCACGGACCCCGAGGAGTTCATGGACCAGGTGCGGGCCCTGGCACCGGACGACGTCTGGGCCGTCATCCGGGACGCCGAACTCCTCACCGATGTGCACTCCTTCCAGGTCCCGAGGACCTTCCGCCGTCGGTACGACAAGCTCGCCCGCTTCCCGGAAGGGCTGCTGGTGACGGGCGACGCCCTGGCGGTCCTCAACCCGCTGTACGGGACCGGGGTGATGTACTCGGCCGCGTACGCGCTCATCCTCGAACGGCGGCTGCGCGACGGCCTCGACGGCATCCACCGCGGCTTCTTCCGGGACGCGGCGCGCGCGGTCGCCGGGTCGTGGCGGTTCTCCAGCCTCTCGGACTCCTTCTTCCCGAGCGTGGGCGGACGCCGCGCCCCGGGCTCGGGCGTGGCCCTGTGGTACCTGCGCCGGGTGGTGGCCGCCGCCGAACTCGACTCCGCGGTGGCCGCCGAGTTCATCCGGGTCGCCGGAGCACTGCACAGCCCGATCGCGCTGGCCCGGCCAGCGATGCTGGCGCGGGTGTTGAAGCCCCGGTCCAACTGACCGGACGAAACTCGACCGGACGGGACCCGACCGGCCGGAACCTGGCCGGACGGGACTCCGACGTCAGGGGCGATCGGTCGGGAACGTCACGGCGATGCCCGTGGCGGGCCGCTTCACCCGTCGCGCCCTGTTGGCCAGGTCGACCAGCCAGAACTGCCAGGTGTACTTGCGGGCCAGCAGGGCGCGCACCTCGGTGGGGTCGTCAAGGAGTTCCGCGACGCCCTCGGCGCTGGCGGCGCCCGCCGAAACCCGGCCGCGCGCGTCGCACACCGACACCACCACCCGCCGGTCGCGGGACAGCCGCTGCACCTTCCACGACGAACTGGGCGTCCAGGCGTACAGCTTGCCGTCCCGCTGGGCGAACCACACGGGCGTGGCAACCCCGGTGCCGTCGCTCCGGAAGGTGGTGAGGCTGACGTACCGCGCGGCGGAGAACAACTCTGCGCTCACGTCGACCGCCCCGGCTTCCTGAGGTATTCGGCCAACACCGCGATGCTGTGGTCCCGGTGCCCGTCGGCGACGGCCTTCCGCAACAGGTCCTGGACGGGGGCGAGCCAACTGACGTCGACGCCCACGCCCTGCTCCGCCTCGCCGTCGCGGACGAGCGAGGCGACGCCGTCGTGGAAGATCCCCACGGAGGACGCGGGGTCGGCGTACTCCCCGCTGTCGACCTCCCGCGCCAGCTCCGGCAGGATCGCGCCGATCTTCTCCAGCCAAGCGGCGGCGTACGGCACCAGGTCGCCGGCCGGGACGCCGCGGGAGGTGACGAGCGCGACGCCCTGGAGGAAGCCGAGCAGGGTGGGCAGCAGGATTCCGCCCAGCGCCGAGTCGTACAGCGCGGTGAAGTCCGGCTCGGCGCCGAGGTGGACGGTGCCGCCGCCCAGCGCGCCGAGCGTCGCCCGGTGCTCCTCGAAGGTGGCGGTGTCGCCGCTGAAGAACACCAGGGTGTCGGGGGTGCCGACGGAGTCCGGCACGCTCATGACCGCACCGTCGAGGAAGCGCGCCCCCGCCCGGGCCGCCCACGCGGCCATCTCCCGCGCCCCGGGCGGAGTGCCGCTGTTCAACGTGACCAGCGTCCGGCCCGCCAGGAACTCGCCGGCAGGCTCCAAGACCTCCCGCGTGACCTCGTACGTCGTGAGACAGGTGACGACCAAGGGGCTGGCGGCGACCGCCTCCTGAACCGTCGTCCGGTGCACCGCCCCTTTTTCCACCACGCCGGCGGCCTTCTGCGGAGTGCGGTTCCACACCGTCGTCGCGATTCCCGAACGGATGAACGCTTCGGCGAGCGCCGTTCCCATCGCGCCCAGTCCGACGACCGTCACGGGTGCCTGCATTTCCCCGGCCATGTGCAACTCCACTCCGCCGCCGTCATGGACTTTCCATGGTCCGCCTTCGCAGACATTCCTTCAAGGCCCTTCAAGGGCCTAACATTCATAGCGTCGTTGTGCCTTCCCGTTATCGGATCCGTCCATGGGGAGGTGGCCGGAATGCGGCCTCGACGGCACCGCGGTGAGCGAATTCGAACGGCTCGCCCCGGCCCCTCGGCAAGGAGTTCCGAATGAAGGAAAACCCCCAGGGAAAAATCGAAGCCTCCCCTTTTGACGTCGGTCAGCTGTACGACCGGAACAGTGCGGTCGTGGACGCGGCGGCGGCCGGCAACGTCCACTTCGGCTACTGGCACGACGAGACCGACCCGAGCTCGCTCGAAGAGGCCACGGACCGGCTCACCGACCTGGTCGTCGAGCGGCTGGCGCCCGGCCCGGGACAGCGGCTGCTGGACGTGGGCTGCGGCACCGGCAAGCCCGCGGTGCACGTGGCGTCCCGCGGCGCCCGCGTCACGGGAGTGTCGATCAGCCACCGGGAAGTCGCCCTCGCCCGCGCGCGGGTGGCCGCGGCCGGCCGATCGGACCTGTTCGACCGGGTCGACTTCCAGGTGGCGGACGCCATGGCGCTGCCGTTCCCGGACGCCTCCTTCGACGGCGTCTGGGCCGTCGAGTCGCTGACCCACATGTCGGACCGGGCGGCGGCGCTCTCCGAGGCATTCCGCACGCTGCGCCCCGGCGGACGCATCGTCATCTGCGACTTCCTGCTGCGGGCGCCGGTGACGGGGGAGAAGGCGGAGTCCGTGCGCCGCATGTGCGAACTCTTCCGGGCCCCGTCGCTGGCCGGGCCCGAGGAGTACCGCGCCGCCATCGCCGACGCCGGGTTGGTCCTGTCCGAGTTCCAGGACATCGGGGAGCACGTCCGCCCCACCTACCTCGCACTCGCCGAGGCCCTGGCCGCCGTCGAGGCACCCGCCGAAGAAGCAGCCGCGGTGGAGTTCCTGGCCTCGGTCGACCTCCTGCCGCGCATCGCCGCCCTGCCGGAGGCCGGCTACGTCCTCGCGGTGGCACGACGCCCGAAGAAGTGACCCCGAAGAACTGACTCCGAAGATCTGACGCCGAAGAACTGACGTCCGACCGCCCTGACGTCGCATGCCGTCCGCGCTGCCGAGAGGGCTTCGGCACCGCGGACGGCTGCCCCTCATTTGCGGGAACGATCGCCGCTCGGGTGACTGACCGTCAACGCCAGCCGCTCTCCCGCCAGCCGCTGTCCCGCCAGACGCCCGGACCGCGCGGGCCCGGGCACCGCTGCTGCCAATCCGTCCGCTGCCCGCGCCGCCCGGCGTACGCCTCGCGCTCATCGGCCGCCCGGCGCGCGACCTCGCCGACGAGCAGCCCCAACACGACCAGCGCCGCAGCCAACTCCTCCGCCGACGGTTCCCCGCGCAGGACGCGGACGAAGGGGGCGGGCACCCCGCTCACAGCGGGATGTTCCCGTGCTTGCGCGGCAGCCGCGACACCCGCTTGTCACCCAGCGCCCGCAGAGCCCGCGCCATCTGCTGACGCGTCTCGTGCGGCATGATCACCGCGTCCACGTACCCGCGCTCCGCCGCCGCGTAGGGGTTGCACAGGGCCTCGTCGTAGGCGGCCCGCAGCCGTTCGTGCTCCGCCACCGGGTCGGCGGCCTCCGCCAGCGCCCGCCGGTGCAGCACGCCCACCGCGCTCGCGCCGCCCATCACGGCGATCTCCGCCGTCGGCCAGGCGAGGTTGACGTCCACCCCCTGGTGCTTGGAGCCCATGACGCCGTATCCGCCCCCGTACGCCTTCCTGGTCACCACGGTGACCATGGGGACCGTCGCCTCCGCGTACGCGTAGAACAGCTTCGAGCCGCGCCGGATGATGCCGCCCTGCTCCTGTTCGAGGGCGGGCAGGAAGCCGGGCACGTCCACGAAGGTGAGGACCGGGACGTGGAAGGCGTCGCAGGTCCGGATGAAGCGGGCCGCCTTCTCGCTGGCCGCGATGTCCAAGGCGCCCGCCATGACCGCCGGCTGGTTGGCCACCACCCCGACGCTGTGCCCCTCGACGCGCCCGAAGCCGCAGACGATGTTCCGGGCGAACAGCGGCTGCACCTCCAGCAGTTCGCCGTCGTCGAGGACGGCGTGCACCAGCTGCCGCATGTCGTAAGGCTGCGAACGGTCGTCCGGCACCAGGGAGTCCAGGGCCAGGTCCGTCCCGGTGACCGCGTCGAGCCCCGGGGGCACGGCGTAGACGGGCGGGTCCTCCATGTTGTTCGACGGCAGGTAGGACAGCAGCTGCCGTACGTACTCGAAGGCGTCCGGCTCGTCGGACGCCAGGTAGTGCGCGTTCCCGGAGACGGTGTTGTGGCTGCGGGCGCCGCCCAGTGCCTCCCGGCCGACCTCCTGGCCGGTGACCGTCCGCAGCACGTCGGGACCCGTCACGAACATGTGGGAGATCCGGTCCACCATGACCACGAAGTCGGTCATCGCGGGCGCGTACACGGCGCCGCCGGCACAGGGGCCGGCCATCAGTGAGATCTGCGGGACCACTCCGGACGCCGTCACGTGCCGCTTGCCCAGCTCCGCGTAGAGGGCCAGCGCCGCCACCCCCTCCTGGATGCGGGCGCCGCCGGAGTCGTTGATGCCGACGATGGGACTGCCGGTGCGGATCGCGAAGTCCATGACCTTCACGACCTTCTCGCCGAAGACCTCGCCGAGCGTGCCGCCGAAGACCGTGAAGTCCTGCGCGAACAGACAGACCCGACGGCCGTCCACCGTGCCGTAACCGGTGATCACCCCGTCCCCGAGGGGACGCTTGTCGGCCAGCCCGAAGCCGTGGCAGCGGTGCCGGGCCAGGGCGTCCAACTCGACGAAGGACCCCGGATCGAGCAGCGCTTCGACGCGTTCGCGCGCGGTCAGCTTGCCCTTGGCGTGCTGACGCTCCACCGCCCCGGGGTCGTACGACCGCGCCAGCGCGGCCCGTCTGCGGCCGAGTTCGACGAGCCGATCCCGGGTGGTGGCCGCTGCCGCGGGCGGCCCGGCCTGCGGGTTCCCACCCCGGTCGACGGGACCCCTCGGCCCGTCGGTCGCGTCGGCCGCCCGCGCGGTCACCGCGCCACCCGCGGGGGAGCGGCTTCAGCGTCCTCGTGCACCGCGTGGGCCGCCAGCGAGCCGTCCGCGTAGCGCTCGGCGCACGCCCTGCGCTGCACCTTGCCGCTGGAGGTCCGGGGCAGCGCCCCGCGGCGTACGACCAGGACGTGGTCCGCCGTCAACCGGTGGTCCTCGTGCACCGCGTCGTGCACCCGCTTGCGCAGCGCCGCCGCCCCCGGGTCCCGCAGCACCCTGCCGTCCGCCTCGACGACCAGCACCAGCACCTCCCGGGCACCGTCGTCGACGGCGAAGGCGGCGGCGCAGTTGGGGTGCAGACCGCTCACCGCCCCCTCGGCGGACAGCTCGACGTCCTGCGGGTAGTGGTTGCGGCCCCGGTGCACGATCACGTCCTTGAGGCGGCCCGTGACGTACAGCTCGCCGTCCCGCAGGAAGCCCAGGTCACCGGTGCGCAGATGTGCGTCAGGCACGCCGCGGATGCGGGCGCGGAAGGTCTCCTCGCTGAGCTCGGGCCGGCCGAAGTACCCGGCTGCCACGCAGGGGCCGCTGATCCAGATCTCGCCGACGCGGTCGGGCGGGCACGGCTCGCGCGTGACCGGGTCCACGATGCGCACCGCGGTGTCGAGGGTGGGCACCCCGCTGCTGACGACGGTCGTGGCCGCGCCGGTGCCGTCCGTCGGCTCCACCCGGCCCTCGCCCAGGGCCACGGATGACAGGGTCAGGGTCGCCGGTGCGCGGTCCTGCGCAGTACCGGTCGCCTTGAGCGTGTTCTCCGCGAGTCCGTACCCCGGGGTCATGGCCCGGGGGTCGAAGCCGTGGGGCGCGAAGGCCCGGGCGAAGGAGCGGATCGTGTGCCAGCGGACGGGCTCCGCCCCGTTTGCGGCGATCCGCCAACTCGACAGGTCGCCCACGTGCGCCGTGCGCCCCTCCCGCGCGGCGCGGGCGCACAGTTCGTACGCGAAGCTCGGGGCCGCCGAATGGGTGCCGCGGAACCGGGACACCGCCTCCAGCCAGCGGGCCGGCCGACGGATGAACGCCTCGGGGGCCATCAGGTACGACGGCACGCCCGCCCACACCGGGAGCAGCACGCCGAACAGCAGGCCCATGTCGTGGAAGAGCGGCAGCCACGAGACGAAGACCGTGCCGGGGCCGCAGGGCCACAGGGACTCGGTCTCCAGCACGTTGCTGCGGAAGTTGGCGTGGGTGACCATCACACCCTTGGGGTCCCCGGTGGATCCGGAGGTGTACTGGAGCAGGGCCACCGCGTCCGGGTGCGGCTCGGCCGGGCGGGCGGGCGGAACGTCGTCCGGCGGCGCGGAACCGGTGTCGACGAGGGTCAGCCCGCGCAGTTCCGGCAGGCCGCCGAAGCGCTGTTCGAGGTCGTGCTTGACCTCCGCGGTGGTGAGCACCGTCGCGGTCCCGGCGTCGTCCGCGATCCGGCGCAGCCGTTCGACGCCGTGACGGCGGCGGGGGACCTGGACGGGCGCCCCGACGACCCCGGCGTACATGCAGCCCATCAACGCAACGATGAACTCGGGGCCTGACGGGTACACCAGCAGCGCGTTGCGGCCGGTCAGCCCGGCGGAGCCGAAGCGGGCGGCCCGGGCGCGCGCCGCTTCGTCGAGTTCGCGGTAGGTGAGCGTGTCGCCGGGTTCCTCGCCGTTGCGCAGGAAGACGTAGGCGATCTCGTCGGGGTGTGCGGCGCTGCGCAGGGACAGCGCCCCGGGGACGGTGTCCGCGGCGGTGGTCGGTTGGCGGTTAGCGGTGGTCGCCGGCATGGGATGGGTTCTCCTAATCCGTGGAAGCAGCAAAGCGGCACCGGATTCAGAGCTGCCGGAGCGACCTTAGTCGGATATTCGATTCGGCCGTCCTGGGCTCGGTCATGCCGCAGTAACCAGCTGTTCCGCGGAGCTTGGAATGAGGCCCGAATGCGCGGAGTCGAGTAGTTCGCGCCGGTGGTTATCGGCTGTGCGCCGGCGTGTGCGCCCCATTGTGCGCGCCGTGGATTTTTTCGGTCGCTGAATAGTGGGGGAGCGGGGCGGTACTGGTCGGCACCGCTCGTCCACTCCTCGGTCATCGGGCCTTCTTGGGCCGTGGTGAGCTGTGGTGTGTTGCTATTGGTGCGGGTGGTGTGGGCGTTGGCGCGGAAAGGGGATTTCGAGGGTTTTCGGCCAAGGTCTATGAAGTTTTTCGGGGCGGCGAATGGTGGGAGTTGCGTTGGCAATTGATTTATTTGCGACTTGCACTATCCTTCGGGAGGGGGCTGCTTTGAGAGGTATGCCTGGGGTCGGTCAGTTCCCCCGTGAAGCCGGAGATCGAATTTGTTTTCGGTTCTGCGTCGATGTTGTTCATGATTTCGCGCGCACTGGGGAGATGGACACGTGCAATTCCGGATCTTGGGGCCGATGGAAGTGCTGGACGGCGATCGCTCCCTCGTGCTCGGCGGGATCAAACAGCGGGCGACCTTGGGCTATCTGCTGCTGCACGCCAACCGGGTGGTGGCGACCAGTCAGCTCATCGGCGCCCTGTGGTCGGTCGAGGACGCGCCGTTCTCGGCGCGGAAGATCCTTCAGAACGCCGTGTGGGGCCTGCGGCGCGAGTTGAACGGGGTGACGTCGTCCACTGGCGCGACCGGAGCGACCGACGTCACTGGAGCGACGGGTGCGACCGGAGCGACCGCACTGGACACCAGGCCGCCCGGTTACCGGCTGACCGTGGATCCCGAGGACGTCGACCTCTTCCGCTTCCACCGCCGCGCGGACGAGGGACGGGCGCACCTCGCCGCGGGCGAGCCCGAGCGCGCGGCCCGCGTCCTGCGGGACGCCCTGGCGCCGTGGCGCGGCCCGGTCCTGGCCGACCTCGTCGAAGCCGGCATCGACTGGCCGGAGCTGGCCGCCGCGCAGAACGCCCAGTGGAACGTGATGGAGGACTACTTCCACGCCGAGTTGGCCTGCGGCCACCACCTCGCGGTGCTGGAGGAGCTGGAGTCGATGGTCGCGCGCACGGCGCTGCGCGAACGCTCGTCCGGCCAGCTGATGCTCGCGCTGTACCGCAGCGGACGTCAGGCGGACGCGCTGGGCGTCTACACCAGGGTGCGTACGGCGCTCGTCGAGGGGTTCGGCCTGGAGCCGGGCCGCGAACTGCGGAACCTCCAGCGGGCGATCCTGGCGCACGACGACTCCCTGCTGCCGCCCGGCACGGTCGGTCCCTGGGAACTCGACCGCCGGGACGGCGCGTTATCCGTCGTACCGGCACCGGTGCCGGACGCTGCCGTCGTCCGCAGGCCCGCCGCGATGCGGGCGACCGCCGGACCGACTGCCAAGCCGACCGCGGGACCGGACCCGGGGCCGGGCGTGGTGCTGACCGGAGCCGCACGCTCCGGGACGTGCGCTTCGCGCAGCGAACCATCGCCGCCCAAGCGGTCCGCCGCCCTGTCGACGGCGAGCGCCCGGCAGGGCCACGTACCGTCGATCCCGGTGCAGCGCGCACCCGGGCGCGACCAGCAGCCGCGGCGGGACGATCACCTGGCGCGCCGGGCGAAGCCGGAGCACCCGGACCGGCAGGTCGTATCCATGGGCCGCGGCGAACCAGAGACGCGCAATGAACGTGGCGTGCTCGGCGAACCAGAGACGCACAGCGAACCCGGTGTGCGCGGTGAGCGCGAGCCCATGAGCGTCCTCATGCTGCGGGCCTGTCCCGGCGTGGCGGGCGCCATCGCCGACCCGCTCCGCCTGGACGACACGATGGCGGACATCGGCACCCTCATCACGGACGGCATCGAGTACTACGGAGGCCGGGTCAGCGCCACCCACGGCCCGGTGTCGCTGGCGCTGTTCGGCGGCCGGGGGCAGCACGCCGACGCGGCCGAGTGCGCGGTGCTGGCCTCCCTCACCATCGGCGACGAGCTGCGCGCCCGCGCCACGGCCCGTACCGGTGCCCTTGACGCGGGGCTGTCCCTGCGCGCCGCGGTGGTCAGCGGGGAGGCGTTGGTGCGTCACCGGCTCGACGACGGCAGCCCGGTGGCGATCACCGGCCCCCTGCTCGACCGGGGGCGCACCCTGCTGGCGCACGCGCGCGAGGGGGAGGTCAGGGTCTGCGGCGAAACGCGCCGGGCCACCCGGTCCACCGTGGCGTACCGCCGCAGTGACCGGGCCGAAGAGGAATGGGTGGTCGGGGGAGTGCGCAGGGACACCATCGGACACGTCTCGCTGCCCCTGGTCGACCGAGAGTTCGAGCTGGGGCTGTTGCGTGGCCTGGAGCAACTGTCCCGGCAGCGCTCGCACGCCCAACTCGTCACGGTGCTGGGAGAGGCTGGCACGGGCAAGTCGCGGCTGTTGGCGGAGTTCGAGCGCCGCGTCGTCGACTTGGTGCACCTGGCCAGCCACCGGGTTCCGGCCCCGGCCCCGGTTCCAGCTGCGGACGGACGCGACCGACGCGACGCGCCAACCGGCGTCGGGGCGGGGAGCGGTGCCGGGGCGGGCAGCGGTGCGAACGGCGTCCACGCCATCCAGTGCGAAATGGTCAACGCACTCTGCGGAATCCGCCCGGACGACCCGCCGCAGCGCCAGATGGACAAATTGCTGGGCGCGTTCCGCCGCATGGTCGACGACGCGGACGAGCGGATGCTGTGGCTCAAGACGTGCCTGGTGCCGTTCCTGCACCCGCACAGCCCGCCCGCCCCGAGCGCGGACCCGACGACGGAACTGACCGAATGGCGCACCTTCTTGGAGCACACGGAGCTGAGCCGACCGCTCGTCCTCGTCGTCGACGACCTCGACCTGGCCGACGACGAGGTGCTCGACTTCGTGGACGGGCTGGTGGGCGCCGCCGGCGCGCCGCTCTTCGTGGTGGTGTCGGCCGGCCCGCAGCTGTTGCGGCGCCGGCCCGGTTGGGGCGGCGGCAAGCGGCACGCCACCACCGTCACGCTCGAAGCGCTCTCCGACCCGGTCGTGGACGAACTGGTCGACTTCCTGCTGTCGCCCGCGCCGGGCGAACACCGGGGAGCGGTGAGGTGGTTGCGCCGGCAACTGACGGGAACCTCGGGCCGGCAGCCGGGCGAGCGCCGCCGTTTCATCCGGACGCTCCTCGGCATTGGCATCGGTGTCGGCGGCGGCACGGGCGGCGGCGACGGCCTCCGGCACCCCGTACGACCTTGAGCCGCCGCGTACGCGCAGGACACCGGGCTCGGGACGAGCGGCCCGCACCTGCGGCGCCCTCACGGGCCGAGGAACGCCCGCCCGTCCCCCTCCCGCAACACCGTGCACAACTCCCGCAAGGCCCCCTCCAACTGCTGCACCTCGCCCTCCGTGAGCAGGATCGAAGGCTCGAAGCGGAGAGTGTTCACGGCGCTCGCGGTGGGGAATGTCCGGATGCGGTGGGCCCGCAGCAGATAGCCGGAGACCAGATAGCCGAACGTGCCCGCGCGGGCCGCCTCGCGGATCGCCGCCACGGCCGCCCCGGACTGGTCGTGGAACTCCAACCCCAGCATCAAGCCCGTGCCCCGGACGTCCTTGACCACGTCGGGGAACGCCGCCCGCAGCTCGTCGAACACCTCGGTCAGCCGCTCGCCCCACTGCCGCGCCAGCCGGTACGCCCGGCCGTCGCCGGCCTCCAGCACCTCCAGCGTGCGCAGCGCGACCGTGGAGGAGAAGGTGTCCTTGGCGAACGTCGAGGTGTGCACCAGCTCGAACTCCGGCCGGTAACGGCTGCCCCTGATCAAGGTCACGGCCGTCTTGGCGATCCCGCCGCCCAGGCTCTTGGCGAGGGTGTAGTAGTCCGCGCGCAGCCCGACGAGGGAGCTGGCGAGGAAGGCGCCCGTGCGTCCCATGCCGCTCTGGATCTCGTCGACGACGACGGGGCAGTCGGCGTCGGCGCACAGCCGCTGGATCTCCCGCGCGGCGCCGCGAGGGAGGGCCCTGATGCCGCCCTCGCCCTGGATCGCCTCGCAGACGAACGCCCCGAGGACCGGGAAGCCCCGTTCCACCAAACGGACTTCGCCGCTCTCCACCACCACGTCCAGGAGGGTGCCCCGCTCCTGCTCGAAGACCTCGCCCAGGGCCTCCGGCCGGTCGAAGGGGACGAACCTCGCCGGCGCGGCCAGCGCTGCGAAGGGCGTGCGGTACCCCGCGTTGTGGGTCAGCTGCACGCTGCCGATGAGCTTGCCGTGGAAGGAGCCCTCCAAGGCGAGGAAGAGCGGCGGCCGGGCCGAGCGCCGGGCGTTCTCCCGCTGGACCGCGTCCACCAACCGCTCGCCATCGGCGACGCCGTCCCCGTTCCCCGTCCCGTTCCCCGTCCCGTTCCCCGGCTCGTCCGGCGCTGCGTCGATGCCGAGGGCCGCGCGCGCCGAGTCCGCCACCTTCGCGTCACCTGCGCGCACCGCATCGGCCGCGGCGACCACATGCCCGGCGATCTCCTCCAAGATCACCTGCACCTTCGCGACCCGGTCGAACTCGGCGTGCTTGAGGGCCACTTCGACGGACTCGGCGCCACTGTTGGAGAAGACCGAGAAGTACGGCTCCTTCGTGCCGAGTTCCCGTTGGACGACGGAGTTCAACAGCGCGGCCAGCGCACTCGCGGCGGGCTGCCGCGAGCCCTGCGCCAGCGTCGGCGTGCCGGCGTCCAAGAACGCGCGAACGGCGGCCACCACGTCCGGATGGTTGTGCCCCAGGACGAGCGCGCCGTATCCACCGGCGAAGTCGAGGACGGCCCGCTCCGAGCCGTCTTCGTCGACGAAGAAGAGGGTGTTCCCCTCGCCCCGCACGTACTCGACGCCCAAGCCGAGCGAAGTGAGCCACTGGAGCAACATCGGGTCGGCGAACTCAGGGAGTTCCGGTTCGTGCACGGTCGACGGCACGTCTGAGGTCATGGGCTGACGATAATCGCGCAGCCCGAGCTCCCCTTCTCTCCGCGGTCATCGACCGGTAAGCGGGCCGTTTCCGGTAGCGCGTGCAGCAACTCGCCCTGCAGCAATAGGAGGATGTGACGCGCCTATGGTTACTCGCTCGTCGACGCCCCGGGGCCGGCGCCGCCGAAGGGGTTGTCGACGACGAAGCGCCACGTCCCGTCAGCGCCCAGCCGCAGCACGTCGACGCCTGTGCCCGCCATCCGCTCCGTCCCCCCGCCCCCGTCCTCCGCAGCGTCGATCTCGATCGACCAGTCGATGACCAGCAGCGCCGTGTCATCGGTGACGAACGCCTCCCGGAGTTCGGCGGTCATCCGGGGGCCGAGTGCGAGGAACGCGGCCAGGGAATCCCTGCGGGCCCGTCCCGTCAGCGGATTCCCCGGCTCCCATACGGAGATCGCGTCCTGTGCGTACAGCCGGTCCAGTCGTTCGACGTCACCCGAGTTGAACGCCTGGAGATAGCGCCTGCCCAGCTCCACGGCGCCGGCGGTGGGGTCCGTTTCGTCGGTCGTCTCGGCCATGTCGATGTGCTCCCACTGTCTCGGGCGCGGCGGTTGCGCGGCATGAGGTCGGAAGGCGGAAGTCAGAAGGCGGAAGTCAGAAGGTCGAATTCGCGTCCTGAAACCTATCCGACCGGTCGTCATCGAACGGTCACCGGCGGACCATCGAAGGACCACACCGACCGCCCAAGGCGCTGATGACCCGGGCGTTACCGGGCGGCGGGGCCGTGCCGGTGATACTGCTCCACACATTCCCGCGCGCCTTCCTGATTTCCCCCATCGCCGAACCCCGAATCCCACCCCGTGTGCCTTGCTCGCCGCCGTCGAGCGGTCCGGTCATGAAGGAATTCACCCGACAAGGAATTCACCCGATCATGAAGAAGATCGCTGTCGTAGGGCTGTCCTGCCGGCTGCCGGGTGCGCCCGGCCCCCTGGCGTTCTGGGAGTTGCTGCGTTCTGGGGGCAACGGCATCAGCCGACGGCCGGACGGCCGACGCGGCGGCTTCCTCACCGACGTGGACGCCTTCGACGCCGGGTTCTTCGGGCTGTCGCCGAGGGAAGCGGCAGCCATGGATCCGCAACAGCGGCTCGTGCTCGAACTGGCCTGGGAGGCGCTGGAGGACGCCGGCACGGTGCCCGGTGCCCTCGCCGGGAGCCGGGCCGGAGTGTTCGTCGGCGCCTCCCGCGACGACTACGCCCGGCTGGTGTACCGACACGGCGCCGACGCGATCACGCAGTACAGCATGGCCGGCCTCAACCGCGGCGTCATCGCGAACCGGGTCTCCCACCACCTCGACCTGCGCGGCCCCAGCTTCACCGTGGACACCGCGCAGTCCTCGTCGCTCGTCGCGGTCCACCTCGCCTGCGAGAGCCTGCGCTCGGGCGAGTGCCCGACCGCGCTCGTCGCGGGCGTGAACCTGAGCGTCCTCGCCGAGCAGCGCATCACCGAAGAACGCTTCGGCGGGCTGTCCCCGGACGGCACCTGCTACGCCTTCGACGCCCGCGCCAACGGCTTCGTCCCCGGCGAGGGCGGCGCCGCCGTCGTCCTCAAGCCGCTGGACTCGGCGCTGGCCGACGGCGACCGCGTCTACGGCGTCCTCCACGGCAGCGCCGTCAACAACGACGGCGCCACCACCGGCCTGACCGTACCGAGCGGGCCCGCTCAGGAGCAGGTGATCCGCCGAGCGTACGAGGGCAGCGGCATCGACGCCCGCAGCGTGCAGTACGTCGAAGCGCACGGCACCGGCACGCCCGTCGGCGACCCCGTCGAAGCCGCCGCGCTGGGCGCCGCACTCGGCGCGGCCCGCCCCGCCGACGACCCGCTGCGCATCGGCTCGGCCAAGACCAACATCGGCCACCTCGAAGGCGCCGCCGGCCTCGTCGGACTGCTGAAGACGCTGCTCGGCCTGTACCACCGGGAGCTGCCCCCGAGCCGTAACTTCGACACGCCCAACCCCGCCATCCCCTTCGCCGAGCTGGGCCTGACCGTGCAGCGCACGGTCACCCCGTGGCCGCACCCGGACCGGGACCCGGTGGCCGGGGTCAGCTCGTTCGGCATGGGCGGCGCCAACTGCCACGTGGTGGTGGGCGCGGCGCCCACCACCACCGTCGCACGGGGCCGCGAGCAGCGCACCGCGGCGCCCGCCGTCGTGCCGTGGGTCGTCACGGGCCGCGGCGCCGCCGCCCTCCGAGCCCAGGCCCG
Organism: Streptomyces sp. NPDC047315; assembly: GCF_040643215.1. Classification (NCBI taxonomy): domain Bacteria; kingdom Bacillati; phylum Actinomycetota; class Actinomycetes; order Kitasatosporales; family Streptomycetaceae; genus Streptomyces; species Streptomyces sp. NPDC047315. The sequence continues at coordinate 26,650 of NZ_JBEYTZ010000057.1, forward strand.
CCGCCTGGGCGACGCCGTGCGCGCCGGCCGCACCGGGGCCGACGCCGTCGACACCGGCTGGTCGCTCGCCACCACCCGGACCGCGTTCGACCACCGCGCGGTCGTCCTCGCGGACGGCCGGGGCGAGCGCGAAGACGTCGTCGCGGAGCTGCTGCGCGGGCTCGACACCGTGGCCGACGGGGCGTCCTCGCTCGACGCGGTGTCCGGCACGGCGCGCCCGGGGCGGCTCGCCGTCCTGTTCAGCGGGCAGGGCAGCCAGCGGACGCTGATGGGCGCCGAGCTGTACGCGACGCACCCGGCGTTCGCCGAAGCGTTCGACGACGTCTGCGGGCACCTCGACCCGCTCATCGGCCGCGGGCTCGCCGAGGTCATAGGGTCCGGCGCCGGTCTGGACGACACCCGTTTCACCCAGCCCGCGCTGTTCGCCCTGGAAGTCGCCCTGTTCCGACTGGTGCAGTCCTGGGGAGTGCGGCCCGACCTGCTCGCCGGGCACTCCGTCGGCGAGGTCGCCGCGGCGCACGTCGCCGGGATCCTCTCCCTGGCGGACGCCTGCGCCCTGGTCGAAGCCCGGGGCCGGCTGATGGCGGCGCTGCCTCCCGGCGGCGCCATGTTCGCCGTGGAGGCCACCGAGGACGAGGTGCGGTCCCTGGTGGGCCCGCGGGTCGCCGTCGCCGCGGTCAACGGACCCCGCGCCGTCGTCCTGTCCGGAGCCGCCGAACCGACCGCCCGCATCGCGGCGCGGCTCGCCGCCGACGGCCGCAGGACCACCCGGCTCCAGGTCTCCCACGCCTTCCACTCGCCCCTCGTGGAACCGGTGTTGGCGGACTTCCGCGCGGTCGTGGAGACCCTGCGGTTCCACCGGCCTACCACGACCGTCGTCTCCACGGTCACCGGACTCCCGGTCGACGACGGCCTGATGTCCGCGCCCGAGTACTGGGTGGAGCAAGTACGCCGCCCGGTGCGCTTCTTCGACGCCGTACGCGCCATGGAGTCCGCGGGCACCACCACCTACCTCGAACTCGGGCCCGACGCCGTCTGCTCCGCCATGGCCGCCGCGTCGGTGCGCGACCCCGCAGCGGCGGCCCAGACGTCCGCACTGCGCGCCGACCGCCACGAGGCCCGCACCCTGGTGGCCGCCCTGGCGACCGTGTTCGTACGCGGCGGAAACGTCGACTGGAGCGTCCCGTACGCCACCACCGGCGCACGCCGCACCGAACTGCCCACCTACGCCTTCCAGCGCGAGCGGCACTGGTTCGACGCGGCCGAGCCCGCGGCCGGGCACGCGCCGCCACCCGAGCAGGGCCCGCCGCGGGACGCCGAAGCCCTCGCCGACGTGGTGTCCGCCCACGTCGCAGCCGTACTCGGCCACGTCGACCGACGGCGGATCGAACCGCACCGCACCTTCGGAGAGCTGGGGTTCGACTCCCTGACGGCCGAACAACTGAGCACCGAGCTGTCCGCCGCCACCGGACTGCACCTGGCCGGCGGACTCCTCTACGACCATCCCACGCCCGCCGCGCTCGTCGCTCATCTGACGAGCCTGCTCCCCCACGGGGATGCCCACCGAGCTGCGGAGGTGCAGACGCCACCGCTCACGCCGCCGTACGGCACCGAACCCGTCGCCGTCGTCGGCATGGCCTGCCGCTACCCCGGCGCCGTCACCTCCCCCGAGGACCTGTGGCAACTCGTGGTCGACGGCGTGGACGCCGTGACGGAGTTCCCCGCCGACCGCGGCTGGCCAGACGCACCCCACGGCGGGAACCCCAGCGCCGACCCCGCCGTCCGCCGGGGCGGCTTCCTCGACGGCGCGGGGGACTTCGACGCCGAGTTCTTCGGGATCTCCCCGCGCGAAGCCCTCGGCATGGACCCGCAGCAACGGCTGCTCCTCGAAACCGCGTGGGAGGCGGTGGAGCGGGCCGGCATCGACCCGCGCACCCTCAACGCCACCCGCACCAGCGTCTTCGTCGGCGCCACGACCCTCGACTACGGCCCCCGGATGCACGAAGCTGACGACGCCGCCCAAGGGCACGTCCTCACCGGCACCGCGTCCAGCGTCATGTCCGGCCGCATCGCCCACCACCTGGGACTCGTCGGACCCGCCGTCACCGTCGACACCGCCTGCTCGTCGTCCCTGGTCGCCCTGCACATGGCGGTCCGCTCCCTGCGCAGCGGCGAATCTGCCCTGGCGCTCGCCGGCGGCGTCGCCGTGATGTCGTCGCCCGGGATGTTCGTGGAGTTCTCCCGCCAGGGCGGCCTCGCCCCCGACGGCCGCAGCAAGGCGTTCTCCGCGGACGCCGACGGCACCTCGTGGAGCGAGGGCGCGGGCCTGCTCCTGTTGGAACGCCTCGACGACGCACGCCGCAACGGCCACCGGGTGCTGGCCGTGATCCGCGGCAGCGCCGTCAACCAGGACGGCGCCTCCAACGGACTGACCGCACCCAACGGCCCCTCGCAACAGCGCGTCATGCGCGAGGCACTGGCCGACGCCGGACTGACCCCGGCCGACGTCGACGCCGTCGAGGCCCACGGCACCGGCACCCGACTCGGCGACCCCATCGAAGCCGAAGCCCTCCTCGCCACCTACGGCAGCGGGCGCGCCGGCCGTGCGCCGGTGTACCTCGGCAGCCTGAAGTCCAACATCGGCCACGCCCAGGCAGCCGCGGGCGTCGGCGGCGTCATCAAGATGGTCCTGGCCCTGCGCCACGGGGTGCTCCCGCGCACCCTGCACGTCCACGAGCCCACCCCGCACGTCGACTGGCGACGCGGCGATGCGGCCCTCCTCACCGAACAGCGACCCTGGCCCGCGACGGACCGCCCCAGGCGAGCCGCGGTCTCCTCCTTCGGCATCAGCGGCACCAACGCCCACGTCGTCATCGAGCAGGCCGCCGACGACACGTCCCCGCATGCCCCGAATCCGGACGACGACACATCCCCGCAGGCCGTGAGTCCGGACAACGACACCTCACCGCACTCCCTGAGCCCAGGCGACGGCCCGGCACCCGTCGTCCCCTGGGCGGTCTCCGGCCGCACCGATGCGGCGCTACGCGCCCAGGCCGCCCGTCTGCACCACCGGCTGAGCCGCGGCCCGTTCGACCCCGCCGACGTCGCGCACGCCCTCGCCGCGACCCGTACGGACTTCGAGGAACGGGCCGTCGTCACCGGCAGCCGCCCCGCCGACCTGCTCAGCGGGCTCGACGCGCTCGCACGGGGCGCGCAGTCACCCCGTGTGGTGCGCGGCAGTGCGACGTCCCCGGCGCGTACGGCCCTCCTCTTCACCGGCCAGGGCGCACAGCGCGTCGGCATGGGCCGGGAGCTGTACCGGGCCCACCCCGAGTTCGCCGCGGCCTTCGACGCCGTGTGCGCGGCGCTGGACGCGTACCTCGACCGACCGTTGACCTCCGTCGTCCACCTCGACGGTCCCGCCCGCACCGACTCGCTGGACCGGACCGAGTTCGCCCAGCCGGCGCTCTTCGCCTTCGAGGTCGCCCTCGCGCGGCTGCTGGCCCACCACGGCCTGACCCCCGACAGCGTGGCCGGCCACTCCGTCGGCGAACTGGCCGCCGCCCACGTCGCCGGCCTGTGGTCGCTCCCCGACGCCGCCCGACTGGTCACCGCCAGGGGACGGTTGATGCAGTCGGCCCCCGCGGGCGGCGCGATGTTCGCCGTGCAGGCGACGGAGGAGGAGGTCCGGGAGACCCTGGCGGACCGGCCCGCGGTCGTCCTCGCCGCCGTCAACGGCCCCGACGCCGTGGTGGTCTCGGGCGACGCCGACGCGGCCGAAGCGGTCGCAGCCGTCTGGCGGGCCCGCGGCCGGCGCACCCGACGGCTCGCCGTGAGCCACGCCTTCCACTCGCCCCACATGGACGGTGTGCTGGACGACTTCCGGGCCGTGGCCGATAGCGTCACCTACCGCACGCCCCGGATCCCGCTCGTTTCCACCGTCACGGGCGAGATCGCCGACGAGGAAGAACTGCGTTCCCCGGCCTACTGGGTGCGTCAGCTACGGGAACCCGTCCGCTTCCTGGACGCCGTGCGCACACTGGAGGCCGTAGGCGCCGACGTCCTGCTGGAGGTCGGCCCCGACGCCGTCCTCACGGCCGCGGCCACGGATTCCCTGCGCGGAGCCACGACGACCGCCGTGCCGCTCCAGCGCGCGGGCCGGTCCGAACCCGAGGCGTACGTCACCGGGCTCGCCCGCGCCCACACCGCCGGCGCGCGGACCGACCTGGCCGCCTTCTTCCCCGGCGCAGCACCCGTCGACCTGCCCACGTACGCCTTCCAACGGCACCGCTACTGGCTGCGGACCACCGGGCGCGGCGACGCCCGGCACCTGGGGCTCGACCCGGCGCGGCACCCGCTGCTCGCCACGGCCGTCGAACTCGCCGACCGCGACGAGACCGTGTTCACCAGCGCGCTGTCACTGGACGAACACCCGTGGTTGGGTGACCACCGCGTGGGTGGCGCGGTGCTCGTGCCGGCGACCCTCTTCCTGGAACTAGCCCTCGCTGCCGCCGAACACAGCGGTGCCGACGAGGTCGCCGAGCTCACCCTGGAATCCCCGCTGGTCCTGCCGGAGCGCGGCGGCGTACGCCTTCAGGTCACGATCGCAGCCCCGGACGCCGCCGACCGTCGCCCGTTCACGGTGCACTCGGCCCCCGCCGAAGCCCCGGACACGGGCGCGTCGGACACCGGCGCCTCGGACACGGGGAAGGGGGCAGCGCGGAGCTGGGTCCGGCACGCCTCCGGCTCGTTGGGGCCTTCGGCGCCCAGCAGGACGGGCGAGCAGGACCCGCTTCCGTGGCCGCCGCCGGGCGCCGCCCCGGAACCGGTCGCCGACGCCTACGAGCGGCTCGCGGCCATCGGATACGAGTACGGGCCGGCCTTCCAGGGGCTGCACGCGCTGTGGCGCGCGGGCGACGACCTCTACGCCGAACTGCGGCTCGGCTCCGACGAGCGGACCGGTCCCGAGGGCTTCGTGTTGCATCCGGCGCTGCTCGACGCGGTCCTGCACCCGCTCGTCCTGGCCGCTGCCGACCCGGACCGTCCGGAGTCGATCAGCCTGCCGTTCGCCTGGACCGGCGTGGCCGCCGCCCGGGAGACCGGGGTGACGGAGCTACGGGCCCGGATCTCGCCGACCGGTCCGGACACCTTCCGGCTCGCGCTCGCCGACGGCCGGGGAACGCCCGTCGCCTCGGTGGAGTCGCTGGCGCTGCGACCGGTGTCCCGTCAGGCGCTGAGCGGTTCGGATGACGTCGTCGCTGACGGTTTGTTTGGGGTGGTGTGGGAGCGGGTGGGTGTGTCGTTGGTGGGTGGTGGTGGGTGGGTGGAGTTGGGGGTGGGTGGGGTGTTGCCGG
>NZ_JBEYTZ010000058.1:0-30966 GCF_040643215.1 Streptomyces sp. NPDC047315
ATCAACAACAACCCCCAACTGCCATGGTCATTCCTCACCCACACCGGCCTGACCATCCACCCACCACACCCACCGAACTTACGAAAAGATCAGTAGAGCGTGTTACTCGAGCGTGAGGTCGGTCAGGATTCGGGCGATCTCCGTCGGGTGGAGCCACATGCCCACGTGGCCCGTGTCCACGGTGTGGACGGCGAAGGGGTTGCCCGGGGTGAGCCGGTCGGCCTCCGCGATCATCCGGTCCTGCATGGCCAGCGGAATCGCCTCGTCGCGGGAGAAGCGCAGATACGTGTGGGGCACCCGGCCCCAGGTGTCGGCCCGCACCTGAGCGTCCGCCGTCAGCAACTGCGGGGCCTCCGTGGGCTCCACGGTGTTCAGCCAGGCCATGAACTGTTCGTCCGTGGCCTCGGCCATGAGGCCGTGCTTGAGCTCGGCGAGGACGTCCACGTCGGCCGTCCGCCAGTTGATCATCGGGAGGGGGACCCCGGGGTGCCCCACGGTCTTCAGGTAGTCCGCCATGCTCGGCAGGTCCACACAGCACCAGGCGGACGCGTACACGATGTTGCCCAGCAGCTCGGGCACCGCGTTGCCCACGCCCGTGATCGTCGCCCCGCCGGCACTGGAGCCGACGAGGACGACCGGACCGAACCGCGCGAGCCGCCGCACGGCCTCGACGACGTGCGCGACGTTGTCCGCCAACGTGAGCTCGGCCAGCGGGGACGGCTGCGCGGCGAACGCCGCCAGGTCCTGGGGCGCCTGGTACGACAGGGGGAAGTGGGCGTCGACGCCGTGCCCCGGCAGGTCCACCGCCAGCGCGCGGTGCCCGAGGAACGCGAGCTCGCGCACCAACGGGGACCACACGGCCGCGTTGGAGTGCGCACCGTGGACGAGGACGAACGTCGGGGATCCGTCGCGCGGGGCTGCGTCGGCTCCGCTGCTGGACTGGGGCATGCGCTCCTCCTACGGGCACTGCTGAACCTCGAACGGGGGACCGCCGCCCACTCTGCCACCCGCGCGCAACCGCGGGCAGTGGCACGGGGGAGGCTGCGGGGGCGGCCCCGTTGCACCTCGGTGCAGCTCAGCGGCGCGCCCTGGCCCGCTCCGCCCCGCCCCGCTCCGACTCCCGCTTGCGGTAGGTGCGGACGTCGATCTCCGTCGCATCGAAGATCGTGACGGCATCGACCGCTTCGAGCTCCCACGCCACCGTCGTGAACACCTCCCGCAGCTGCGGCTGCGACTCCAGGTAGTCCCGTCGGATCGCCACCACCGCAACGCCGCCCGGCCGCAACCAGCCGTCGAGGGTGCGCACCGCACGGTGCCCGGCATGGCCGCGCGTCAACACGCCCGCCGTCACGATGCCGTCGAAGCTCGCGGCCGGGAAGAACCCGGCGTCCTCCTCCAGATCGCAGCGGTGGTGCGCACGGTAGACGCCCTTGCGGCGCGCCACCTCCAGCATCTGCTCGGACAGGTCCGCCGCCTCGACGTTGCGCCACCCCAGTTCGTGCAGCTCGGCACCGCACATGCCGGTGCCGGCGCCCGCGTCCAGCACGCGACCGGCGGGGTCGCGAAGCGCCCGGGCGAGCGCGCGGGCAGCCGCGACCGGAGAGACGCGGTAGCCGGCCCCGAGGTCGTCGTCGTACGTGGACGCCCACGCGTCGTACTTGCGCGCCAGCACGCCGCGCTCCACCGGCTCGTAGATCCACGACAGCAACTCATCGACGCTCTTCGCCACGTCAGGCCGCCTTTCGACAGGTGAAGCAGGACCATCCGACGTCGCCCGCGTCGACCGCGTCGATCATGGCCTGGTAGGGGACCGTGAGCTCGGGAGCCAACGCGGCCACCCGCCGCACCAGCAACTCGTAGGTGCGCCGCAGGTGCTCGCTCAGGTCGAGCACGTCCGTGACCTCCAGACCGGCACCGGCGAGTTGCTCGGCGTAACCCTGCGCACTGAACGCCGGCTCGCACAGCAGCCGGTCGTAAATGTGCTGCCGGGCCGCCGCGCTGACCGGGGTGCGCGGGGTGACGAGGTCGTCGAACGCGAAGGTGCCCCCGTCGTGCAGCACCCGGTGCACCTCGGCGAGGGCACGCGGCCGGTCGTGCACGTGGTACAGGGTGGACTGGCTCCACACGTGCGAGAACGCCGCGTCCGGGAAGGGGAGGCGCAGCGCGGACGCCTTGTGGAACGCCACCCGTGCCTTCGGGTGCGCCTCCTGCAGACGCTGCGCATGGGTCACCCGGACCAGACTCAGGTCGACGCCGGTCACCCGGCAGCCGGTGCGCCGCGCGAGCCACACCGACGTGGTGCCGTTCCCGCACCCCACGTCCAGCACGGTCGAGCCCTCCTCGATCCCGCTGCGGGCCAACAACTCCTCGTCCCAGTCGCGGAACGCGGCGACGAGCTGCTGCGCCGGGTCCTTCGACGGATCGGTACCCGCGTCGGGGAAGTACCCGTAGTGCAGTGCTCCCTCCGGGTCCCAGATCGACCGGTACAGGTCGTCCCGGTGGTCGTAGTACTTCTCCGTATCGTGTTCGGTGAACAAGTACGTCACCTCCGGTTGGGCAACGGAGCCGCGACGGTGGCGCCCCCGCCGTCTCGCCGGTACGCCGTGCGGGTCCGGCCACGCACGGTCCGTCCGTTGCATGCGGTCGCGCGCGGCGGTGGAAGTGAGCCGGCGCCGGACGACACCGACGGAGAGTTTTCCACTCGACCCAGGTGGTTGCTAAGCCAACTTCTTGCCAGTGGGGCGGGTCCTCCACGGCCGGGACCGGAATCCGACCGTTCGCCGGCGTCGCCGTCCGTCCCGGCCGAGCTCGGGAGCAGAGGCGGGCACGCGGCCGTCCGCCCCTCTGGCGTGCGGCGCGGTGCTCCCGGTGACAGTGTGCACCGCGTGGTGAGCTTCGACACGACGGCGCCCGCGCACCCCGGGCCTGAGGCACGCTGATGACGCGGATTCACCGCACCCAGGGAGGCAACCGCATGGACACCGTCGACCGGCGCAGCACCGGACCGGCCATCCAGCCGACGACCCGGCTGACGTTTCGGCCGCTGCGGGTGGAGCACGCCGACGAGATGGCCGAGGTGCTGGCCGACCCCCGCCTGCACGAGTTCATCGGCGGGAAAGTGCAGAGCGCGGAGCAACTGCGCGCCCGCTACGAGCGGATGACGGCCGGATCGCCCCGAGAGGCCGAGGCGTGGCTCAACTGGGTCGTCCGGCTGGAGGACGAGGCGCGGCTGGTCGGCACGGTCCAGGCCACGGTGGTCGACCGGACCGCCGAACTCGCCTGGCTCATCGGCGTCCCGTGGCAGGGCCGGGGCATCGCCCGGGAAGCGGCCCGGGCGCTTGCGGACGCCCTCGCCGAAGGGCCCGTGCACACGCTGATCGCGCACATCCACCCCGAGCACCACGCCTCCGCAGCGGTGGCACGCCACGCCGGGCTCGCGCCCACCGACCAGTGGCACGACGGCGAAGTCCGGTGGGAGCACAGGCTCGGCACCTGACCCGTACGCCTCCCGGTGGGATCAGGACCCGTCCTCGTCCGATTCCGCCTCCAACGGCTCGAAGCCGATGTGGTCGAGCGGATCCTCGTGCGGATGCCGCAGCGGCGGCAGCCCGTCGGCCGCGAACCGTCCCCGCAACCACTCCAACAGGGTGTCGACGAGACCGCCGCTCCCCAGCGGCGGACCTTGGTCGGCGTGCCGGGGCACGACGATCAGCGGCCAGGCGTCCGGGTCGGCGCCCTCGGTGAGCCAGCAGAGCTGGTCGCCGTCGATGGAGTCGGCGAAGGGGAGGAACCCGCCCGGCTCGGGCCAGACCGCCAGCGGGTGGTACTCGGCGAAGTCGGCGCGCAGCTCCGCGTACGTCTTGGCGTACCACTCGGCCTGGGGCGCGAGCGCGTACGCGTCTTCGGCGAGCGGGTCGCTGACGCGCAGCCAGCCGGCCCAGCAGCCCGCCCCGTACGTCTCCATCAGCCGCACGTACTCGCCGGGCAGCCGGGTGCCGAGCCGTTCGTACAGCCACTCCCAGCCGCGCTCCCCGAGCCGGGGCGCCGCCGGCGGAGGGACGAGGGCGGTCAGCGTCGCGAGGCCGCCGCCGACCGCCAGCGCCGCCCGCTGCTGCGGGGTGGGCTCCGGCCGTCGGGGCGGTGGCGTCCACGCGGTCGCTTCGAGGTCGGCGAGCATCGCGCTGCGCGCGACGACCGGCCGCAGCCCGTCGGCCACGAACCGGGCGAGCGTCGCGACGAGCGGCGTATCGAAGCGCCGCCAGGGGTCGCGGCCCGCGTTCGCGTCGTCCTGGCAGTGCATCACGACGGGCCACCGGTCGGGGTCGCTCGATGCGGTGGTGTCCCAGTACAGGGTGTCGGCGGAGCGGGTCTGGCCGAACGGCAGCACGCCGGGGGCCGCGCGCCGGTTCTGCTGCACCCAGTTCCCGTAGTCGAACCACCCCCGATTCGCGCACGGCACGTGCAGCCACAGACGCTCGCCGATGTCGAGCGGCCCGTAGGCGCAGGCGACGGCCTTGTAGTCCGCGGGCAGTCGCGTTCCGAGCCAGTGTTCGACCGCGTCCCAGTCGACGGGTACGGCGAAGCCGGCCGGCGGTGCGCCGAAGACCTCTGCGAAGGCGGTGACGTGTGGGTCCGAAGTGGTCATGGTGGTGAGACCTCTTGAGCCGGCACATGGTTGCTCCGCGGCCCCTCAGTGATGGCGGGGGCACCGGCTTGGAAGCTCACAGGGGTCGTCCGCCGTGGTCCGTCGCGCCGGTGATCGCCGCGAGGGCGCTGCGCAGCGCCGCGCCGTCGAGCGGGAGGTCGTGCCAGCGGGCGCCGACGTGTCCGTCGGGGCGGACGAGCAGCGCGCCGTGCGGGCCGATGCCACAGGGTTCGACGTGCTCGGCGGCCAGCGGTTCGATGCGCAGGGGCCAGGGCTCCGTCGCGTACTGCGCCCAGCGTGTCGGGTCGGGGGTGAGCACGGTGAACCACGTGCCGCAGGCGTCCAGGGTGGAGCGGTCGCGCGCGAGCCAGAAGTGCGGCATGCGGTGGCCCGGTTCGGTTGACGGCACGTAGTCGCTGCCCGACGAGGCCGGGGGCGGGGCGTCGTCGTCGAGGAGGACGGCGTCGGAGCGGTAGGCGACGCCGAGTACCAGTCCGAGCTGCGCGAAGTACCGCTCCGACCAGGGCAGTTCCACCGCGGCGGGCGCCTTGGCCGGCCCCGCGGCGATGTGCTCGCGGCGCCGCTGCTGCACGTCGAGCAGCAGGCGGGTGTTGGCCACCGCCTGGCGCAGGGTCTGCGCGGCGACGGGGCGCCGCTCGGTCTCGTAGGAGTCCAGCAGGTGCGGCCCGGCCCACCCGCGCAGGACGCCCGCGAGCTTCCAGCACAGGTTGTGCACGTCGGCGATCCCGGCGTTCATGCCCAGCCCGCCGACGATCGGCACCGCGTGCGCCGCGTCACCGGCCAGCAGCACCCGGCCGGGCCCGAAGCCCTCGGCGACGAACGCGTTCATCTCCCAGTGCTGGACGCGGATGACTTCGGCCGGCACGCCGGCGCCGGGCCCGAGGGCGTGGGTGACGGCGTCGGACCAGTCGGCGTCTCCGGCGTCGTCGGGGGTGGGCACGAACCAGGCCCACCCTCCTTCCGGGTACAGCGGCGCGAACAGGCCCCGCGCGGTGAAGTACACACCGGCCGGCCGGCGGGCGCACCACCGGTCGAGGTCGGCCCGGAACACGACCGTCGTGAAGGACCCCAGGGACCCGGGGCCGGCGGTGTCGATGCCCAGCAGGTGCCGGACGGTGGAGGTCGCGCCGTCGGCGGCGATGACGTAGCGGGCCCGTACGCGGACCTCGGCGCCGTTGCCGTGGTCGACCAGCAGCGTCACGACCCCGTCGCCCTCATCGGCCAGGTCGAGCAGTTCGACCCCGAACCGTACGGGTGCGTCGGCCGCGGCGAGCAGCACGGGCTCCAGCCGGTCCTGCGAGGTGACCACGCCGACCGCGGGGCTCTCGGACACGGGCCCGTCGATGCCGACCATCGCCGCCGTGGCGAAGTCGGGCTCGGTGAGCGTGTCGCGGAAGCGGATCCGGCCGAACTCCGGCGCGAAGGCGCCGGCGGTGATCTCGGCGGCGAGCCCGAGCTGTCGGTAGATCTCCATCGAGCGCACGTTGATCAGCCGGGAGCGCGGGAACGGCGACAGCGCGCCGTGCTTCTCCACCGACGACACCCGTACGCCCCAGCGCTCCAGCAGCGCCCGTGCGGTGAGCCCGACGGGACCACCGCCGACGACCAGGACCTCCGTGTCGACGTCCGCTCCGAGCACGTGGATCTCCTCCTGCCGTGCCCCAAGGCCAATCTCCCGCGCCCCCCGGCCGGCCGCAAGCCGGACCGGGCCTTGCGGACAAGCCCTGGCCGCGCCCCGCCGGGTTACGAGATGGACCGCAGCCGGCCGTGGGCCTGGCGCTGGAGCTGGTCGATGGCCCGTGCCGTGCTCTCGCACTCGGGGAGGAGGACAACGAGCTGCTGGGCGTCTGCGGGTAGTTCGAGCGTCTCGCTGAGCAGTCGCAGCTGGTGTCCGTCCGGGTGGTTGAACCTGAGGACGCTGCGGCGCGGTACGACGTGCCGGTGGAGGCGCTCGGTGAACTCGGGGCCGGCGACGGGGGCGAGTTCCGAGGTGAGCCGCTCAAGGCTTTCGAGGGACGTCGCCGAGCCGGTTGGTCACGAGGGCGACACCGGACTACAGAAGACGCAGCGTCTGCAGGACGGACGGCCGCACGTGCCGGGGCGGTGGCACGGGCCTGATCTGGACCGAGCACGCGTCACTGGCGATCTTCGCGAGGTAGCGCAGATGATTGCGCTCGGAAGCATCGAGACAGAGGGCGTCGGCAAGAGAGCTGATGACTGCGGGCGACGGGTTGCGGTCGCGCCCTTGCTCGATGCGGGCCAGGTACTCGACGCTGACACCGGCTCGGGTGGCGAGGTCCACGCGGCGCAGCCCGGCGCTCGACGGCGGCCGTGTTCGTGCAGGCCAAGGGATTGTGGCTGGATGCTGTCGCGCTTGGCCCTGATGAAGTTCCCCAGCGGAGTCCCCATGCCGTCAGGCTACCGGTGTCGCCGGGAGGGCTGAGGGTGGCCCTGTGGGGGCCGGTGGTCTTCGGACTCCTGCACGGCGTCAGCTCCGGCTGGCAGGCACCGCTGGTGCTGATGTGCGTGGCCGCGGCGGGTCAGACGGTGGTCGCGTGGTCGCCGGGCGTGGCACGGTGCGGTCGACCGGGGCCCAGGAACCCGGCCGGGCTTCTTCGGCACCGGAGCCCGCCTCGCCGCCCGGGCACTGATCGTCGGGGCATCGATCGTCCTGGGCACACCCGCTGGGTACGACTCACCGACCGAGCGCGCGCCCGGCCACGGGCCGACCAGCGGGGCGGATCACATCCCGCGGTAGGGGAGTCGGTCGAGGAGGTCCTCCAGGGCGAGTTCCCCCTCGCGGGTCTGGGCGCCGGCGGCCAGGGCGCGTTCCATGCGTTCGACGACGGCGCGTGGAGCGGGATAGACCTTCGCGTGTGCACGGGCCTCTTCGCGGAGGTCCGGCACCGGGCCGCTGGCTTCGGCGGCGTCCACGGCCTCCTTCGCCGCCTCCGCGACGCCGGGCGGCAACGCAGCGATCCGCTGCACGAGCGCGGCCACGAAGGCGTCGAGGTCGTCCGGGGCGACGGCCCGGTTGATCCAGCCGTAGCGCTCGGCCAGGTCGGTGTCGAACAGTTCGGCGCCGAGGACGATCTCCAGTGCCCGGGCGCGTCCGACGAGTCGGGTGAGGTACTGGGTGCCGCCGCCGCCGGGGAAGATGCCCATCCGCGTCTCCGGCTGGGCGAGCCAGGTCGCACCGCGGGCCGCGAAGCGCATGTCGGCGGCCATGGCGAGTTCGACGCCGCCGGCCCGCAGCCGACCGCGCAGCTTCGCCACGGTGATCTGCGGCAGCGTGCGGAAGCGTTCGTGCAACTGCTGCAACGGGTTCAGGCCCGGGTCGCCCTCGTCGTCGGCGAGTTGCATGAGCTCCTGCGGATCGGACATCCACCGCAGGTCGGCGTGGGCCGAGAAGAACTCCGGATCGGCGGACTCCAGGACGAGCACCCGCAGGTCCGGATCGTCCGCGGCCGTGCGGGTCACCCGGTACAGGTCCCGCACCAACGCGGCGTCGAGGACGTTGACCGGGGGACGGTCCAGCGTCACGGTGGCGACGGCACCGTGACGGGCGACGCGCAGCGCCGTGAAGCCGATGTCAGCGAGCGGCATGGTGAATCCCTTTCGTTCCACGATGCCCTCGGGCGATGTGCCCGAGGACGGGCCCGGGCACGGCATCGGCGCCCGGGCCCTCACCGTATGGAGCCCGTAATGCTCATTTCGATGCCCATGTGCCCCACATATTTGCCTGTCTGTTTCACCCGGTCGAGTGGTGCGGTCGCCGGGGCCGTAGGCTTCGTCGGGTGGACGTACTGGCCGATGCCCTCGCCGTGGCCGGAGTGCGCGGCACCGTCGCGGTCCGGATCGACGGCCGCGAGGAGTGGGCCGTGGCCTGGGCGCAGAACGCCGACGCGGTGCTGTACGCCGTCACCGCCGGCAGCGCCTGGCTCACCGTGGCGGATGCCGACGACCGCACCGCGGCCCCCGTCGAACTGCGGGCCGGCGACGTCGTCCTGCTGCCCACCGGCGTCGCGCACGCCATCGCCAGCGACCCCGACCGCACCCCGAAGGTCTGCGACGTCGCGCTCGCCGACGAACTGCGGCGCACCGGAGGGGCCCTGCGGCTGGGCGTCGGCGAGCCGCGCACCCAACTGCTGGGCGCGTCCTACCGGCACGACCGCGTGGTGTCGCGGCACCTGTTCACCCTGTTGCCCGCGCTGGTGCACATCCGCGGCAACCGGGCGAGCACCGCGCTCGACGGCACCGTGCGGCTGCTCACCCAGGAGACGGCCGCCCCCCAACTCGCCACCGCCGTCGTCCTCGACCGGCTGGTGGACGTCGTCCTCGTCCACCTGCTGCGCTGCTGGCTGGGGCGGCACGCCGAGCAGACCCGGGGCACCTGGCTCGGCGCCCTCGCCGATCCGCTCGTCACCGAGGCGATGACCCGCATGCACCGGGAGCCCGACCGGCCCTGGAGCACGGAGTCGCTCGCCCGTGCGCTGGCGGTGTCGCGCTCCACCCTGACCCGGCGCTTCCAAAGCGCCGCCGGGCAGTCGCCGGGGGCGTATCTGACGCAGTGGCGGATGGACCTCGCCGCGCGCCGGCTGCGCGACACCGACGACACGGTCGAAACCGTCGCCCGCTCCGTCGGCTACACCTCGGTGTACGCCTTCAACCGGGCGTTCAGCCGCACCCGGTCCATGCCGCCGGCGCGCTTTCGGCGCGAAGCCCGCCGCCTCCAGGCCGACCGGCCGCAGTGACGCGGACCGGGGCGGCGGGGGCGGTCAGGCGACGCTGGCGGCGGGGCGGACGACGATCTCGTTGACGTCGACCCCGGACGGCTGGGACACGGCGTACGCGAGGGCGTCCGCGACGGCCGCCGCGGGCATCGCCACGGCGCGATAGGCCACCATGGCCTCCTTCGCGACGGGGTCGGCGATGCCGTCGGCGAGTTCGGACCCGGTCACGCCCGGGGAGACCAGGGTGACCCGGACGTCCCCGTCGGACTCCTGGCGCAGCCCCTCGGAGATCGCGCGGACGGCGAACTTCGTGGCGCAGTACACCGCGGCGGTGGGGGAGACCTGGTACGCGCCGACGGAGGCCACGTTCACCACGTGCCCGCCGCCCTGGGCGCGCATCACCGGCAGGGCCGCGGCGATGCCGTACAGCACGCCCCGCACGTTGACGTCGATCATGCGGTCCCACTCCTCGACCCGCAGCGCCGCCAGCGGTGAAAGCGGCATCACGCCCGCGTTGTTGACCAGCACGTCCAGCCGGCCGAAGCGCTCGTGCGCCGCGGAGACGAAGGCCCGGACGTCGGCGGCGTCCGTGACGTCGAGCCGCTGGAAGGCCGCGGTGCCGCCGGCGGACTCGATCTCCTCGGTGAGCGCGTCGAGCCGATCGGTGCGCCGGGCGCCGAGGAAGAGGCGGTGGCCGTCGGCGGCGAGCCGGCGGGCGGTCGCCTCGCCGATGCCGCTGCTCGCTCCGGTGACCGCCACGACTTTGGCTGCCGATGTCATCTCAGGTGTTCCTCTCGGACGTGCGGGAAAGTTCGGGAGAGTGTGGGGGGTGTGGGGGTGCGGGAAGGCGCCGAGGCACGGTGAGTGCCGGCGCTCCGAGTCTTGACCGGGGGCGGAGGCGCGGCCAGGACGTGTCGTGCCTGGGTGTGCTGCGTCCAGGCAGCACTGACCGGCGCGCCCTAGCCTTCTTGACATGACCGGAAGCGGCAGGACGGACAACCGATTGGGTGAGTTCCTACGGGCGCGCAGGGCGGCGGTGGGCCCGCCGGACGTCGGCATCGCGAGTCACGGCGTGCGCCGGGTCGCCGGGCTGCGCCGCGAGGAGGTCGCCGTACTGGCCGGGGTGAACGGGGACTACTACGCCCGCCTGGAGCAGGGGCGCGAGCGCCGCCCCTCGGCCCAGGTCCTCGACGCGCTCGGCCGCGCCCTGCGGCTGGACGCCGACGCCCACGCCCATCTGTACCGACTGGCCGGGGTGGCGCCGAGCAGGGCCTTCGTTCCCACCACCGACCGGGTCAGCCCCGCGCTGCAACAGCTGATGGACGGCTCCCCGCGGGCCGCGGCGTTCGTCATCGGCCCCGCCCTGGACCTGCTGGCGGCCAACGCGCTGGCCGAGGCGTTGCACTCGCCCTTCGAGCGGGCGGACAACCTGGCCCGCATGATCTTCCTCGACCCGGCGGGCCGACGGTTCCACACCCGGTGGAGCGGTGCGGCGCACGGCGCCGTGGGCCATCTGCGCCACGCGGCCGGCACCGCCGCGGACGACCCGCGGCTGCAAGAACTCATCGACGACCTCAGCGAGCGCAGCCCCGACTTCGCCCGTCTGTGGCACAGCCACGAGGTGCGGAACAAGACGCAGGAAGCCAAGCACTTCCACCACCCGGACGTCGGCCCGCTGACCCTCACGTACCAGACCTTCGACGTACGGGACGCCCCCGGCCAGCAGCTCGTCGTGTACCAGGCCGAACCCGGCAGCCCCAGCGCCGAGGCGCTCGACCTGCTCGGCTCCCTCCACCTCACCTCGCGCCCGGCCGCTCCCTAGGGAGACCTCCCGACTTGCCTACTGGGAAAGCCAAAGGTAGCTTTCCCGGTAGGCAAGTCGAAGTTTCCCCGGGAGGCGACGAACGTGAGCACATCGGTGGACGCCGAGCAGGCGTGGCGTGCGCTACAGCGCATCAGGGTGCCGCAGGAGCGGGTGTACGACGAGTTCGAGCGGTCCTCGTCCGGCGGGCCCCGCGCGACGTACACCACGGCCGCGATCATGTGGACCTTCCTGGCGAGTCTCGGCCTGGAACTGCCGCGGTGGGGCGTCGGACTGGTCCTCGCCACGTACCTCACGCTGCTCGGCACCCTCGCCGTGCTGCACTTCCGCAGGAGCCGGATGCAACTGCACCACTCCCGCGGCAACTGGCGCATGGTCGTCACCGCCGTCGCCGCGGCCGTGGTGACCGGCGTGACGGTCGTGGCCTCCGGCCGCCTCGTCGACCCGCTGGCGCCGCTGGCCGCCAGCCTCATCCAGGCCACCGCGTCGGCCGCCGTGTTCGTGCTGTTCGTCCGGCCGACGAGCCGCTGGGCGATCGGCTCGGTGCGCCGCAGCGGCGAGTGGGCGACCCTCGGGGGGACGGACCGATGAGCACCCCCAGCGGCTTCGACGAACTGATCCACCCCGCCACCCGGCTGTCGGTCGTGGCCCTGCTCGCCGCCACCGAATGGGCGGACTTCGCCTTCATCCGCGACAGCCTCTCGCTCAGCGACTCGGCGCTCTCCAAACAACTGCACACGCTGGAGGAGGCCGAGTACCTGGAGATCCACAAGGAGGGCGGCGGTCGCAAGCGGCGCACCAAGGTACGGCTGACGGACCGCGGTCGCACCGCCTTCGAGGGGCACGTCACAGCGCTGCGGACCATCGTCGACGGCGCCGTAGCGCCCCCGCGGCACCAGCACGCGGAGGCGATCCAATGAAAGCGCGGGGGCAGGCGCAGACACAGGCGCCCGCATCCCGGCGGACCCTCGCGCCGACCAGGTCCACCCGGCCCGACCGCCCCGTCGTCCAGGCCCGCGGCGTGGCCATGGCGTACGGCGACCACGACGTCCTGCACGGCATCGACCTGGACATCCACCGCGGCGAGGTCTTCGCCCTACTCGGACCCAACGGCGCTGGCAAGACCACCACCGTCGAGATCCTGGAGGGCTTCAGGCGCCGCTCGGCGGGCGAGGTCCACGTCCTCGGGGTCGACCCGGAGCGCGGCGACGACGCCTGGCGCGGTCGCCTCGGACTCGTCCTCCAGTCCTGGCGCGATCACCGCCGCTGGCGCGTCGCCGAACTGCTGAAGCACTTCGCGACGTACTACCCCGATCCGCGCGACCCGGCCGAACTGCTGGCCCTGGTCGGGCTCGCCGACCGGGCCGACCAGCGGGTGGAGCTGCTGTCGGGCGGCCAGCGCCGGCGGCTGGACGTCGCACTCGGCATCGTCGGCCGCCCCGAACTCCTCTTCCTGGACGAGCCGACCACCGGCTTCGACCTCGAAGCCCGCCACGAGTTCCACCTCCTGGTCGACCGACTGGCCCGCTTCGAAGGCGTCACCGTCCTGCTCACCACGCACGACCTGGTGGAGGCCGAACGGCTCGCCGACACCATCGCGATGCTGGTCAACGGGCGGATCCGGGCCCTCGGCACTCCGGCGGAGCTGGCCCGGCGCGCCGCCGCCCGGGCCGAGGTCCGCTGGCGTGCCGAGGACGGGACCCCGCGCCGCGAACGCACCGAGGACCCCTCGCAGCTGGTCTGGGAACTCCACCGGGACGCCGGCGGCCCGATCGCCGACCTGGAGGTCCGCCGGCCGACCCTGGAGGACACCTATCTGCACATGGTGCACCGCGAGGACGACGGCACGGACGCGGCCGGCGACGAGGAGACACGAGCCGCATGAGGGGAACGCGTGTGATCAGCGAGGCGGAAGAGACAGAACAGACGGAACGGACAGATGGGGCGGGGGTGCCCGGAGCGACGCGGACACCGCGCCTCGGCACCTGGCGCGTCGGCCTGAACCGCGGCGGCATCGAACTGCGGCACCTGCTGCGCAATCCGAAGGAGATGTTCGGCCATCTGAGCAACGTGGTCGTCGCGGTGGTGGTCGCCGCCGTCGTCAGCGGCGACGTGTCCGGCACCAGTACGCCGATGTCCCATCTGGTGCTCGCGGGCTTCGCGGCCTACCTGTTGTTCCAGATCGGGCTCGTCAACCTCCCGCAGATCCTGGTGACCGAACGGGAGGAGGGCGTCCTGCTGCGGATGCGGGCGACCCCCGGCGGCATCCCCGCCTACCTCGTCGCCAAGTGCCTGCTCGTGGTCGCCATGGCGATCGGCACCCTCGGCCTGCTCCTGGTGGCCACCGCCCTGGTCGCGGACGGACCGCTGCCGAAGGACCCGGCCGGCTGGCTGACGCTGCTGTGGGTCACCACGCTCGGGCTGCTCGCCGTCGTTCCGCTGGGCGCCGCGATCGGCGCCGTGCTGCCCAACCCGCGCGAGGCGCTGGCGCTGCTCATGCTGCCGGTGATGGCGCTGCTGTTCACCTCCGGAGCGGTGTTCCCGTTCTCCTCGCTACCGGTGCCGGTGCAGCAGGTCGTCTCCGTCTTCCCGCTCAAGTGGATGGCGCAGGGCCTGCGTTCGGCGCTGCTGCCGGACTCCGCGCGCGCCGCCGAGGCGGCGGGCTCCTGGGAACTGCCCACGGTCGCCCTGGTGCTCACCGCCTGGGCCGTCCTCGGATTCCTCCTCGCGGTCCCCCTCCTGCGCCGCGCCGCGCGACGCGAGTCGGGCTCCCGCATGACCGCACGCCATCACAGGGCCGCCCAGAGCGGCGGGGCGCCGGCGTAGCCAAGCTCTTCGACCTGATCGAGGAGGGGCCCATGACGTTTCGGGAACACGTGGCGCGCGGCGCCACCGCGAGGAGGCCCGGTCCCGGGGCCTTTGGTACGACGACGAGGGCGGTGGCGACGAGCCGGCGGACCGGCCAGAACGGCTCGTCGCCGACGTCCGCGAAGTGTGCGTCGAAGCCGCCCGACACCTCCACGACAGCGGTCGCATCGTGGCGACGCTGGGCCGCCCCGTCCCGGTGGTCTCTACGACATGTTCGACCCGGGTGCGATGTTCGCACTGACCTCGGACGCCAACCCGGCAGTGCTGATCGCCGACTTCAGGACCGGGGCGCCGTGTTTTCTTGACCGCGTCTCAGTGCGGGAACTCGGCCACGAGCAACGCGTTGAGCGTGGCATAGTCGAATCCGCCCTCCAGCGTGGTCGTCGTTCCTTTCTCCAGCAGTTCGCGGGCTGCCCGGCGGACCAGGCCGTACGCCGCCTCGGCGATGGAGGATCCCGCGCTGATGCGAGCGGCTCCCGCCTTCGCGAGCTCGGACACCGGGAGTGTGCCGGGGTCGGCCAGAACGTTCACCAGGAGGGGTTGAG
This sequence comes from Streptomyces sp. NPDC047315, assembly GCF_040643215.1. Classification (NCBI taxonomy): domain Bacteria; kingdom Bacillati; phylum Actinomycetota; class Actinomycetes; order Kitasatosporales; family Streptomycetaceae; genus Streptomyces; species Streptomyces sp. NPDC047315. The sequence continues at coordinate 14,635 of NZ_JBEYTZ010000058.1, forward strand.
AACTCACGAGTGTTCTGACCGTCTCGGCGTCCGGTGCGCCGAGGACGAAGATGCCGTCCGCGCCGCCTGTCGCGTAGGCACGGGCGCGGGTGAGGGTTTCGTCCAGCCAGGCTGTGCGGTCACCGGGCGGCAGGCGGTGCGTGTCGATGCGGGCGTTGATGAACAGCGGGATGCCGGTCTCGTCCGCGGCCCGGCGGGCCGCTGAGATCCGTTCGACCTGCTCGGCGACGGGGCGCAGGGTGTCCTCCAGGTTGATGCCCACGGCTCCGGCCGCGAGGACGCCTCGGACGGTCTCGGCCACGCCGGGCGCATCGGTTGCGTAGCCGCGTTCGATGTCGGCGGTGACCGGTACGTCAACAGCGGCCGTGATCCGCGCGATCGCGCCAAGCGCCCGGTCGCGGGTCATGTGCTCGCCGTCGCCGAGCCCGAGTGACCAGGCGACCCCGGCACTTGTGGTCGCGATCGCAGCAGCACCCGCGTCCGCCACTACACGGGCGGAAGCACCGTCCCACACATTGGGCAGGACCAGCGGCGAGCCTGGTACATGCAGGGAACGGAACCTCTGTGCCACATCAAGAAGTGTTGCCATGGGCAACATTGCACCATGAAGGTCAGATGGACGATCGCGCCCCGCACCCTGTCGACATCATGATCCGCCCCCCACGCCCCCCACGCCCCCCACGCCCTCCGGGCGTGGGGGGCGGGACCGCGTGACAAACCCACCACCGGCTGGTAGGGACCACAGCTCCCGCAGGGCTACGGCGGCTACGTCCCGACGCACAGGAACCCGCGTGGGGCTCCAGACCGCACTCCCTAGCGCGAACCCGACTGCGAAGGTCCGAAGAACTCGACCTCGGCGATCGCCAAGTGCTTCTCCCGCCCGGGGTGGTGGGCGGACTCGATGGTGAACCGCACCGCGGTGACCTCGCCGACCCGGAACTTCCGGGACTGCGGGCCCGCCCCCTGGTCGAGCACGAGGGAACGGGTCGTGGTCTTCCCGTCGGCGGTCGTGATGCGGGCCTCCACGCGGTGGGGGAGCGCCGACTGGGAGATCTCGTTCTGCTTCAGGGACTTGCCCGGCGTGAAGATCACGTCCAGCAGCCGGGTGGGCCGGTCGAACTGCGCCTCGATCCACTGTCCCTGGTTGGGACCGTCGAACCCCGACGACCACCAGGTGTTGTTGATCTTGTCGATGAGCAGCTCCGGCCCGTGGTCCGGGAACGAGTTCGACGCCTTCATCCGGTCCGGGGTCAGCGGTGCGCGCTTCGCGAAGTGGTCGCGGGTCGCCTGGATCCCGTCGGGGAGCTTGACGGCCAGCACGATCAGCAGCGCCAGCACGACCGCCGCACCCAGCCACGTCAGCACCCGGTCGAAGGCGCGCCGCGGCCGGGGGCGGTCGCCCGCCCACGGCGCCTCGCGCTCACCGGGGCGGGTGAGCCGACGCCACCACGGCAGGGGCCCCGGGGTCTGCTCGGCGCCGGCCATCGGCATCGCGCACCGGGAGCAGTAGTGCCGGTCGGGCCGGTTGGGCGTGGCGCACCAAGGGCACGGCGTCCCGCCGTCCTGGCCCAGTTGTTCGCCCGGGGCGCGTACGTCCTGCGGGCGGTGCGCCGCTGGCCGGGCAGGCAGGACCGGGGCGGCGACGGGATCCGGCTCGGGGCCGCGTTCGGGCTCGGAGAGCGGTACGAGGAGCCGGCGGGCGCGGTCGGCGTCCGGCGGCTCGGGGGCGGGCGGCACCGCGGCCTGGTTCGGCACCGTGGGCGTGATCCCGTCCACGGGCGGGGCCGGCGGGGTGGCGTCCCGGAGGGAGTCGGTGGCCTGCGGGTTGTGGGCGGATTCCCCGGTGTGCCCCGTGTCCGGGAAGGTGGCCTGCTCGGAGGTGGGCCGCGGCCGGCTCGGCGGCGGTGCCGGGTCGTCTGCGTGGCCGCCGTGCGCCGGCGCACCGGCCGTCTGCCGGTCCCACCGTGCGCGACCGGTGCCCGCGCCCGGGCCGCCGCCCGGCCGGGCGAAGGCGTCCCAGCCGCCGTCGGAACCAGAACCAGAACCAGAACCAGAACCAGAAGCAGAGCCGGAGCCAGTACCAGCACCAGAGCCAGCACCAGAACCGGAGCCGGATCGGGCTTCGGGCGTCGTGGGCGCGCTGCGGTCCGTCCAGCTCAGCACGGCCCCACAGGCGTCGCAGAACGACTGGCCCACCTCCACGCGGGTCTCGCACGCAGGGCAGTTCCGAGGGGTCGTCATGGTGTGGAAGTCCTTTCGACGACTTCGCCGGCGGTCACCTGGACCGTGTACGGCATGTGGGCGGGACGGGCGGCGGCCACCAGCGCCTCCAGGCGATGGCGGTCCGCGGTCGTGGGGTTGCGCAGCCGCAGGTGCACGTGGAGCCGCGGCACCGGCTCGCCGGGTACGGGACCGAGCGGGCGGGCGCTCCAGTTCGCGGCCCCGCTCTCGGTGATCTCGGGCTCAGTGCCGAACACGAGCCGTATCGCCTCGGCCAGCCCGCGCCGCGTACCGCGGATCCGGTGCAGGTGAGCGGCGGCGGCCACGGCGGCGCGCACCATCGGCTCCGCTTCGGTGCCGTCGGTCTCCGCGCCGACCCAGTCGCCCAGCCACCGGGCGAAGTCGGGCGGTGCGAGCGAGGGCCGGAAGTACGCGTCGAGGCAGTCGAGGACGCAGTGCACGGGCGCCATCACGTCGTCGAGCCCGCCGACGAAGCGCTGCACGAGGTCGTCGTCGGCGAAGACCGCGGGCAGCATCCTGCCGATCGGCGCGGGGGAGCCGAGGCCGTCGATGGAACCCCTCATGCCCGTCCCCTCCCGGTGCGTTCGCGCCCCATCAGGCACCGTCCCCGATCACGCGCACGCGGTGGTCGAACGAGAACACCAGCGACGGCGGCGACAGGTCGATGCGGTCCGTGGGTTCGCCGCACTTGCCCGTCAGCGGATCGGCGGGGTGCAGGACCACCTGGTCGACCAACTCCACGCCCGGCACCCGCTGGAGCACCGCGAACACCTCACCGGCCTGCACCGGCCGCCCGAACGGCCACCCCTCGGCGCTCGCACCGCCGACCAGCGGGTCCAGGTGCCGGTAGAGCGCGTCATGGACCTGCCGGCGCACCCGGTCGACGTCGACGCCCTTGAACGCATGCACGGTGGCCACCACCGTGACGCCCTGGTAGTACGGCGGCCCCACGGCCAACCTCGTGCCGATCAGCCGGCGCTCGTCCAAGAAGCGGGTGACCCGGTCCAGCAGCGCGTCACCGGGCACCAACTGCTCGAAGCGCAGCCGCCCGCCGGGATCCGGCACCGCCTGCGGCACCACCAGCACCCGGACCGCGTGCGCCCCGTGCTCCCCCTCGTCACCGGGCAGACAGGTGATCCGCGCCGTCTCGGGCGCGGCGCGCCGCGCCAACTCCTCGTAGTCGCGCAGCGTCACCGCCCGCTCCTGGGCGCGCAGGGTGATCGGCGCCCGCACCTTCGCCTCCTCGACGGTCTCCCCGTCCACGCCGCCGCGCGCGGCTTCCCGGTTGACGACCTCGGAGACGTACGGGAGCGAGGTGCGCAGGATCCGCACCGCGCCGCGGGCCACGTTGCCCGCCCGGCCGCCGCCGGTGCGGTAGCGCCGGACGCGCACCGGTGCCCCCTTCGGGGCGACCGCGCCGTACTGGCGCAAGGACCCGTCCGGCTCGCGCACCGCGGGGCCGAAGGCGATCTCACCGGTCGTCGGATCGAGGGTGACGTGCCGGTCGTCGGGGCCCGAGGCCGCGAAGTGCGGCACGACCCGCCAGTCCTGCCAGCCGTCGTGCTCGGCGGTCTGCAGCAGTACGGGCGGGTCGTCGCCGACCACGGGCGTTTGCGCCAGCCGCAGCCGCTGCCCCGGCAGCCCGGTGGACTCGCCCAGCGCCTCGTCGCGGACCGTCTCGGCGTGCACCACGAGGGTGGTGCCGCCGATGGTGAACGCCTCGACGGCCCGGACGGTGGGCGAGGTGGTGTAGAAGGGCTGACCGGCCAGCGGCTCGGTGACCCGGCACCGCAGCCAGCCCGCCTCACGGCCGGCGTTGCGGGACAGCACGTGCCCGCCGGGCACGTGCACCAGCACCTCGCCGGGCCGGTTCAGCCCGCCGGTGCCGTCCCGGTCGACCTCGCAGGCGTGCCAGCCGTCCGCCGTCCACGCCTCCCACACCAGCGGCGGCTGCCGCGGGTCCACGCCCACGCCGTCCACCGTGCTGTCCAACTCCAGGACGACGGCGCAGTCCGGCACGGCGGACGACAGACCGAACAGCAGGCAGTCGCCCACGGCGGGCGGCTCGGCGAAGCACGGCACGTCCTTGCCCGCCTCGATGACGTCGGTCGTACGGTCGGTCACCGGCTCGCCCCGCCGCTGCACCATCAGATGGCGCAACTCGCATGGCACGACGGACAGTTCGCGCTCGGTGGCGAAGACGACCGCCTCCTCGCCCTCGGTGCGCACGGTGGCGACCTCGGTGCCCACCGGCACCGCCACCGGGTCCTCCTGGGGCGCCGACAGCCAGAAGGTCACCTCCGTACGGGCGGCGGACGCCGGGAACAGGGTGATCCCCACCAGGTCCAAGAACGCCAGGTGGTTCTTCTCCGGCACCCGGTTGAGCCGGTACACGATCTGGTCGGCCATGTGGGCGACCGTCTCGACGAGCGTCACGCCCGGGTCGGACACGTTGTGGTCGGTCCACTCCGGCGCCCGCTGTTGGATGTAGCGCTTGGCGTCGTCGACGAACTGCTGGAACCGACGGTCGTCGAGGTTGGGGGAGGGCAGGGCCATCAGCGGTCGCTTTCGTGAGCGGGGCCGGGCGCACCAGCCGCACCGGGGCCGTCCGGCTCGTCGTGGGACGGAATGACGTAGAAGGGGAAGACGAGGCTGCGCGGGTTGTTGGTGCCGCGGATCATGTACCGCACGTCGATGTAGAGGACGCTCTGCTCGGATCCCGCCGTCACCGTGACGTCGTCGACCTCGATGCGCGGCTCCCAGCGGTCGAGGCTGCGGTGCACCTCGTGCTGGATGCGGCCCGCGGTCTGCTCGTTGACCGGCGCGAACACCAGGTCGTGGATCGCGCAGCCGAAGTCGGGCCGCATGGGCCGCTCGCCCGGCGCGGTCGACAGGACCAGCCGGATCGCCTCCTCGACCTCCCGCTCCCCGCTGACCAGGGCGATCCCGCCGGTCGGTCCGATGCGCAGCGGGAACGACCAGCCGGACCCCACGAACTGCTCGGCCATCAGCCGCGTACCTGCCTTCCCAAGGGGTGGTGCCGCCCGTTCACACGATGGGCCGTCGGTTGACGGTCACCACGCCCGTGATGGGCACGGTGACGGCCGAGATGGTCACGTTGGCGACGGCGTTGACCTGCACGCTGCCGCCGGCGCTCAGCGTCGCGGCGCCGATCGCCTTCATGCTCAGGGCGCCCTTGGCGTCCACCGTCACGGGGCCCGTGAGCGAGGAGACGTTCACCAGGCCCCGCCCCTGGATGTTGACGACGCCCCCGCTCTTGATGGTCAGCCGGCGTCCCGCACTCAGCGTGAGGTCGCGCCCCGCCTCCACCGAGACCGAGGTGCCGCCCTTGATGGTGACCTTGCCCCTGCTGTCCACGGTGATCTCGGTCTTGGTCCGGTCCAGGTTCACGACCAGCCGGTCGTTGCCGCTCGCGAGCCGCACCCCCTGTTTGCGGGCGCCGGTCCGTTGGCTGAGCAGGTCCATGCGGTTGCCCTGCCGGTCGGAGACCGTGTGCCGGGACGCCTGCTTGCGCAGGCCGTCGTGGAGCGGCACGTCCCGCACCGGGGTCGGCACGTCCTTGCCGTTGTACAGCCCGCCGATGACGAACGGATGGTCCAGCGCGCCCCGGTCGAAGCCGACGAGCACCTCGTCCCCGACGTCCATCGGGAAGATCCCGCCGCCGGCCTTGCCGCCCAACTGCACGGTCCGCGTCCAGTCGCTGACGTAGGTGTCGTCCAGCCACGGGAACTGGAGCTTCACCCGGCCCTGCCGCAGCGGGTCCTGGACGTCGGTGACGAGCGCGTTGGCGACGCTCGGCAGCCGCGGCACCGACTCCCCGCCGCCCGAGGCCAGCCCGTACAGCGAACGCCACTGCCGGCCGCTGACCGTCACCCACGCCTCGTAGTGCTTGCCGTCGCCGAAGACGTGCCGCACGGAGGTCACGGTGTACTTGCCCTCGAACGGCTGGCCCACGTCGGCGAGCGCGACCGGAACGCCCGGCCGCAGCTTCGGGTTCCCGCGGGCCACGACCTCCAACTCGGCGAAGGACGACGTGACGTCGTCAGCGAGGGCGCTGGCGGCGAACCGCACCTCGGCCTGCCGGTCGTACGGCGTGCCCGTCCCGACCAGCTTGGCCTTCTTGAACTTGCCGGCGGCCTCGCCCGGGGTGGCGCCGATGGCGATGCCCGGATGGGAGGCGGCGCGCGCGGTCGCCGTCAACTTGCGCTTCGCCGTGACGTCCCAGCCGCGCGCCTCGACCGTGCCGACCTGGTCGGCGGCGGTGACGGCGGCCCGCAGCCGCAGGATGTCGTGCCCGCCCTGGAGCACGAAGGGGCTCTTGTCCCCGTCGGTCTTCGGCGACGGCGCACCCGACGACGGCTTCGGCCGGACGAACTGGAACCGGCCCTTGGAGTCCACCGACATCACCATTTCGTTCTCGTCGGCGAGCCGGCCGAGGAAGTCCCAGTCGGACACGTCCGACTGGCTGATGAAGTCGTACACGGTCTTCGTCGACTCCACCTTCCCGACCGGCACGCCGGCCTTCGCGGCCAGCTTGCGGGCGATGTCGGACGCGCTCTGGTTGCGGTAGGCCGTCACCCGGCGCTGGCGCAGCAGCCGGTGCCCGGCGTCGTAGCCGCGGATCACGGTGAACGTGCCGGTGCCGTCGTAGTCGGCCTCCAGCCCGGTGACCTCGCCCGTCAGCAGCGGATCGGAGGCCCCCCGCCCGTCGGCGACCGGCGCGATCACCACCTTCGTGCCGAAGGTGACGCCCAGTTTGCCGAGCAGCAGCCGGTGCGGGTCGCGGAAGGTGAGCCGGAAGGCGGCCGGCACGCCGGCGCCCTGGTCGACCCAGCTGTCCACGAGGGCACGGGCGTAGTCGGGCGGCAGCTTGGCGCCGCCGATCCGTACGTCGACGACGGTGGAGAAGGCGGACCGCACCATCAGCCGCGCACCTCCTCGGCGGCGGGCAGCACCAACTCGGCGCCGGCCGGCAGCCGCGCCGGGTCGTCGATGCCGTTGGCCTCGGCGATCGAGCGCCAGGCGCCGGGGTCGCCGTACTCCCGCCACGCCAGCGACAGCAGTGAGTCGCCCGCCACCACCCGGTGCACCCGCTGTGCGGTGAGCGCACCGGACGTCGGGTTCTGTCCCGCGGTCGCGCTCGGGATCTCGTGCAGTTGGAGTCGGCACGTGGCGCGGATGGGGACGCCCGTCGTCCCGAAGAGCGAGTAGTCCACGTCCACGGAGCCCACGTACGCGACGAACCGCGCCGTCGAGAACGACCCCCACTGGAAGACCACCCACGGCGGCGAGGGCTGTTTCGCGGCGATGCTCCTGGGCGTCACCTCGCAGCAGCTGAGCAGCGACTCCACCTTCTTCAGCACCGTGTTGCCGGTCGGCTTCTGGGAGGAGTCGAGGAAGATCTCCACGTTCATCTCGCGCGGCAGGGCGCCCATGAACTCCGGCAGCGGCCCCGTCCGCTCGATCTGCGTGGGCGTGGTCTTCCACTCCGCGCGCCGGGACAGCGACAACTGCGCCGGGTTGAAGTCGAAGTTGAACGTCTTGATGACCCCGCCCGGCGAGGTGCTCTCGCCCGTGGGGGGCTCGTGGATCGCGAGCGAGGCGCGCACAAGGCTCTTGCCCGCGCCCTTGGCGCCTTTCGCCATGTCTGCCGAACGCCTTTCAGTCCGTGAATCCGTGGTGGGCGATCTCCAGGACCTCCGTCGCGACGGCCGGGCTCGCCGGGTCCAGGGTCGGCCCGGTCCAGCTGACGGGCAGCACGTCGATGAGTCCCCAGCGGGCCACTTCGGAGCCGTCGGCGCGCAGCGCCGCGATCTGGGCGGTGGGCCGCTTGATCCCGGTCTGGAGGGACGAGATCCAGCGGGCGACCTTGGCGGTGTCCGGGGTGAGGGGACGGGTCAGCCGGATGGTGGAGAAGGTGACACGGGTGGGCAGGGCCCACACGAAGCCGTTGTTGCCGCCCTCTTGGCGGTGCTCGATCTCCACCTGCGACGACAGGCCCTCGCACCCGTTGAAGGAGCCGAGGCTCTCGCCGTCGATGCTGAGGGAGAACCAGATGGTGGAGCCCGGGTCCTGGCGGGACATCGTGCGGGCCTTTCTGTCGTGCCGGGGGCGGCGGGCGGAACGGGTCGGGCGAGGGATCGTGGGTCAGTTGCGGAAGTCGCGCAGCTTGCCGACGCGTTCGCGGTCCATCCGCAACTCGGTGCGGACCAGCCGCGTGACCCGGCCGATGATCCGGTGCACCAGCTCGTCGAGTTGGAAGTCGGTGAGCTGCCGTGGATCAAAGGTCTGGGCCGGGACCGCGGTGTACTCGGGCGGCGGTGACTCGGCCGACGCGGTGGTCGGCGTGGACTGGGCGGGTGGTGGGGTTGGCGTCGGTGGTTGGCGTGTGGGCGCGGATGTCGGTGCTGGTGCTGGTGCTGGTGCTGGTGCTGGTGCTGGTGCGGCGGGCGGCAGTGCGGTGCGGGCTGCCCGGTTCGACGCCGGGGCCCGGTCGGATGCCGGGAGCCCCTTGAGGTAGCGCTGGACGACGGGCCCGACAACGTCCCCGCCCGGGCCGGCGGCGGGAGCGGACTCGGGAAGCCGCGGCGGCACGAGCGGAGCCACCGGGAGCCGGGACGGGGCCGACGGCGCGGCGGCCGACGGGGTCGCACGACGCAGGAGTACGGGCGGGGGCGCCGCAGCGGAGCGGACGGCCGGCGCACCGACACCCTTCGACGCGACCGCCGGCGCACTCGGTGTCGGCGGCACGGGTGGTGAATCGGGTGATGAAACGGGTGATGGCAGCAACGGTGCAGACGGTACGGGAGGTACGGGAGCGGGTGCGTGCGGCGCCGGGGGACCGGCCGCCGCGGGGAGAGACGGCGCCGGGGCACCCGGCAGGGGAGCACCGAGAGCGGCACGACGCTGGATGACGCCACTGCCCCGGGTGTGCGGGACGGCGGGGGCGGGCGGTACGGACGCGGTGGTGCGAGGGGCCGGGGTCGAGCGCTGCTCGGTCGACGGTCCCGGGCGGGGAGCCGGGCGCACGGTGTCGGCTGGCCGCGACGAGATCGGGGCACCGAGTCCCGGCCGGCGCGCGGGCGCGGGAGCGGGCGGCGGGGACGGCACACCGGTCGAGCCGCCAACTGGCGCTGCCGGCGCGTCGTTCCCGCGGGCCGTCGGCCCCGGCGACTGCGGCGAACGCGGAGGCAGGGCGGGATCGGGCGTGAAGGTGGACTTCGGCGCTGGTGAGGTCGGGGTGTCGGCCGCCGTCCGCTGGACCGGCTGCGCTGCCCGTTCGACGGAACGCGCGCCTTGGGGCGCGGTGTTGGCTTGCCCAGCGGGCCGCGCTGTCCGCTCGGCCTGCGCGGCCCGCGCGGCCTGCGCGGTCCGCGAGGTCGAGGCGGCCGGCGCGGACGCAGGCGCCTTGGAGGTGGCAGGAGGCTGCTGGGCACGAGAGGCCGGCGCCGTGCGGGGGGCCTCTGCGGCAGACGCAGCCACCTGCGCGGTGCGTGCCGTCGGCGCGTCCGGTGCGGTGGTCGCGGGCTGCTGGCCACGCGGCCCCGGTGCTGTACGCCGCTGCACGGGCTGCCGGGGTGCGGCGGGCGTCGGGCGAGGGGCCTCGGTGGAAGGCGCGGGCGCCTTCGTGGTGGGCGGTGTCGGCGCGTCCGCTGTTGGGGCGGAGGCCGTGGGAGGGAGGTCCATGGGGACGGTGGGAGACTCTGACGACGTGTGTCGCTGGACGGCTTGCTGAGGCGCGACTGATGGCAGGCCAGAGGTTTCCGCGGAAGGCGCAGGCACCCCGTGGGTGCTCGCCCCGCCGTCGGCATCGAGGTGCCGCGGTCCCGTTCCGCTCGGACCACGGGCGGGCGCGGGTGCGGGCTCGCCCGTGCTGACCGGCCCCTTCCGGGGAGCGGCCGTGGCCTGCTCCGTAGCCTTCGCCGCACGTGCGGGAGCAGCGGTTGCCGCGTCCGCGGCGACGTGAGGCGCACCAAGACCGCGTGTGACACCAGAGCCAGGGGCAGAGGCGGAGCCAGAAACGGGGCCAGGGGCAGAGCCCTTGTCGGGCCGGGCAACCGCCCGCTGCACGCGCGGGCCGGCGTCAGCTCCCGAGCCGCCGGCCGGCGCACTGGAGGGGCCGGCAGCGGGCGTCGGGGAGTTGCTGTCCGCCGCACTGGTCGTACGGGCGCCGCCACTCGCGCCAGCGGCGCCGGGTGCACGCGTCGAACGCGGTGCGGAACCGCCCCCGTCGCCAGGACCCGCGACGGCCTTCGTGCTGCTGCCGGGGACGTTTCGCACGTCCGCCGGCACGTCCTGTGTGTCGGCTCCGCGACCGCTGTCGAGAGAGGGAAGGTCGGGTGTGACCGTCCCCACGGACGGCGTCGGCGTCGGCATGGGCATCGGTGTCGGCGCCGCGTCCGTCCCGCCACGCACAGGGGTGGCAGCCCTACGCGCCACTGGCAGGGTCCGCCGCTGCACCGGCTTGGCCGTGGTCAAGGATCGAGGCCCGGGCAAGGGGCGCGCCAACGGAGGGGCCGTCGACACCGGCTGTGCCGCGGCAAGAAGCTGCGCCGGCACCGAACCCGTATCCGGCGACGGCGCCGACGGCACCGCAGCCGCAGCCGCAGTCGGAGACGCTGCCGCGGAAACCGCCGGCGCCAGCCCGTTCGCCTGGGCTCGCTGAACCGCCGGCGCACTTCCGGGCGCACCGCCCGCGGTCACCGCAGGCGAAGGAGGCGAAGGCGCCGAAGGAGCCGTGACCATCGGCCTGTTGGGACGCGTCCCGCCGGCCGGCTCGGCATCCGTCGTGCTGCCTGCCGTACGGACGACGCTCCCGCGCGGCGGAGCCGTACCGCCCACCGCACGCGCGGCGCTCGCCCCCGCAGACTCGCGCCCAGCGGCAGCGCCAGCGCCCGCCGCCGGTGTACGCACGGCCCCCGCACTCCGCTGCACTGCCGTGCTCCTCGTCGTACCCGCGGAGAGCGAACCGCTTCGCCCGGACGGTGACGGCACCGCCGTCACCACGGGCCCGCCCTTGGCGCGCGCGACACGCTGGACCGCGGCCGGCCCCTGCCCGTCGAAGCGCGGCTCGCCCGGCGGCAGCGCCCGCATCCGCACCGCGGGCGCGCGCTGCACCGCCGGCGTCCGACCGGCCAACGGCAAGGCACCCGTACGGCCTTCGAGCCCGGTGACGGGCCCGGCGGCGGACGAGCGCAGGCCGTCGCCGAGCACCGCACTCGACGTGCCGTCGAGGACTGCGGGCGACGAGGTGGCCAAGAACGACGGGTTCTGCCAGGTCGGCAGCCGCCCGCCGAACCCCGCGTCGGCAACCGAGGCCCGCCCGGCCCCCGCAACCGGCCGGATCGGCGCCAGCCCCGCCCACGACGCCGTGACCGCGGAACGGCCCGGCGCCGCGGAGTCGTCGTGCGGGGCGGCTCCGCCCGCCGGCGCCCCCACGGCGCCGGAGCCGGACGCATCACCACGGCCCGTCTGCGGCGCACCGCGCCGCCCTCGCAAGATGTCCCGGAAGCCCATCGGTCAGTCCTCCGCCCCGGCCCGCGTCACCAGGGCCGCGATCTCACCCGCGTAACGCCGCCGGTCCGCGTGTTCCAGGTCCAGGATGTCCGCCAGGCCCCAGTGGAAGTGATAGGCCACGTACGCGATCTCCTCGTGCAGCCGGTCGGTCGCGTACGTCACGATTCCCCCAGGCGGCTCCCGCCGAGTTCCACCTCGAAGGGCTCCGCGCAGTGCGGGCACTCCACGGCCGCACGGGTGTGGCCCTCGGCGTTGATCTGACGGTAGAAGTCCTGGAGGAACGCCAGGTCGGAGGCGAACATCTGCTCCACGACCCCGTCGTGCACCAGCGGCAGAGTCCCCAGCCGGGTGATGACCCGACCGAGCAGGACCACCGACAAGAACGCCGGATTCTCCTGGACCCGTACGTCACGCAGCGGAACGAGTTCGTCCCGCGCCGTCGACAGCCGCATCACGCCGTCCCGGTGGACGGTGCCCGACTCGTCGACGTACCCGCGCGGCAGTTGGAAGGGGAACTCGGTGCGCAGCGCCTCCTGGTGCACCTGCTCGGGCGCCGGCCCCGCGGGGCCGGGGACGGCGCCGTCCTGCGCCGGCCCCGCACCCGCCCCGACAGCCGCGCCCGGTGCCTGCGCACCGCCGTAGCTGACCGCGCCGCCGGCCCTGGCAGCCGTACGCCGCATTACTCGATGACCAGTTCTTCGAACGCGATCGTCACGGTCTCGGTGAGGGCCGCCGCCTCGCCCGCCTTCACCGTGCTGGCGTCGATCTTGTGGCACCAGGCGTTGCGCAGGTTGTAGCGCTTCACCGGGTTGTTCTCGAAGTCCATCATGATGATGGAGGCGTTCTTGCGGGCCGTGGTCATCTGGCCGGAGATCGACTGGTTGATCCACTGAGTGAAGGCGGCCGACTGGGTCATGCCGCGCACGACGGTGCAGGTGCCGTTCTTCTTCACACCCGGCAGGTTCTTCACGACGTTCTGGCCGTTCGGAGAGTTCTGCTGGTACGTGATGACGTCCTGCTCCATGCTGAGGCCGCTGACCTCGGCCAGGTACTCGACCATGACGCCGTCGATCTGCAGGCCGAAATTGTGTGAAGTGAGGGCGTCGCCCGGCTGAAGGCTCATCTACTCGCTGTCCTCGTGACGATCTGAGAAGTGGGTGGGGACGGTGGCGCGGTGGGAAGGGGAGGCAGAGCGGGCAGCCGCCCTACTCCTCCAACTCGCCGCCGCCGCTGGAGAACTGGGCCAGTCGGAAGATCACGAACTCGGCCGGCTTCACCGGCGCGATGCCGATCTCGCAGACGACCCGGCCGACGTCGACCGACTCCGGCGGGTTGGTCTCCTCGTCGCACTTGACGTAGTACGCCTCCTCGGGGCGCTGGCCGAAGAGCGCGCCACTGCGCCACTCGTTGACCAGGAACGCCGAGATGTTGCGCCGGATGCGGGCCCACAGGGCGTGGTCGTTCGGCTCGAACACCACCCACTGGGTGCCGATCAGGATCGACTCCTCCAGGTAGTTGAAGTACCGGCGGATGTTCAGGTAGCGCCAGGCCGGGTCGGAGGACAGGGTGCGGGCGCCCCACACGCGGATGCCGCGGCCGGGGAAGGCGCGGATGCAGTTGACGCCGATCGGGTTCAGCAGGTCCTGCTCGCCCCGGGTGATCTGGAGCTCCAGGTCCACCGCACCGCGCACCACCTCGTTCGCGGGCGCCTTGTGGACCCCGCGCTCGAAGTCGTTGCGCGCCCAGATGCCGGCGACGTGACCGCTCGGTGGAATCATCAGGCCCTGACCGCTCGCCGGGTCGAACGTCTTGATCCACGGGTAGTACAGCGCCGCGTACCGGGAGTCGTAGCCGGCCGTCTCCTGTCGCCAGACCCTGATCTGGCGGGCGTTCAGCCCGGGCGGCGGGTCGATGACCGCGACCCGGTCACCCATCAGCTCGCAGTGCGCGATCAGCCCCAGCTGCACGGCCTTGACCGCTTCCAGGTCGATCGCACCGCGCTGGTAGGCGGCCATCAGGTCCGGCACCGCGACCATGGAGATCTCGTCGACGGCCTCCAGACCGCCGAAGCCGGTGCGGTCCGCCGAATCGCCGAGGTAGTGGGCGGGCCCGGGGTGCGCCTCGCCGGGCCCGGCCGCCCGGCCGTCCGCCGCGGCCGGGGACTGCGCGGGAGCCGCGAGCGCCACCGTCTGGTTGTCGGGCCGGGCCAACTGCCCCGCCGGCGCGGCCTCGGCCACGGCTATCAGCCGGGAGCGCTCCTTGACCTGGGTGACGACGTAGGCGCGGCTGCTCTTCTTCGCCGTGACGTCGAACTGCTCGGCCGCCTTGTCGCCGTCCTTCACGATCAGCTTGAACCGGTCGGCCGGGCCCTCGCCGTCCGCGTCCGCGACCTCGACGCTCAGCGCGCCCGATGCGCCCGCCGCGATCGCGGTCACCGTGAACGTGCCCAGCTGCTGGGGCTCGCCCGACGGCAGCGCAGCCTTGGCGTCGCCACCGGCCACGGCGGCGGGCGCCGCGCCCTGCTCGGCGACGCCGCCGGCCGAGCCGCCGACCCGGATCACATAGGCGGCCGAACCGCCGTTGTTGAAGAAGCCGTAGACGGAGTGGGCGAGGAAGTAGCCGTCGGTGAACTCACCGAAGGACGCCACGTACTGGGTCCAGTTGGTCACCAGGACCGGCTCGTTGAGCGGGCCGGTCGGAGCGAGCCCCACGAAGGCCGCGACGGACGTGCCCACGCCCTCGATGGGTCGGGAGCCGCTGGCGACCTCCTCGACGTAGACGCCGGGCGACAGATAGGACGGCATGCGCAGCTCTCCTCGGGGTGCAGCAAATGGACCGCCCAACAGCCTCCTGCGCGCGGCGCCCGCGGCGAAACGCCCATGGGTGCTCCACCGGGGGCACCGCCGCTGCCCTCGACACTGCCTGTACGGGCACCCCGGTCCGCCGGCCCGACCGACCCCCCGCCCGCACTGCCTCTTCGGGCACGACGACTCTGCCCCCAGTCCTGCGACAGCGCGCCGCCCCCTCCGTAGCGTCGACGCGTGAGCTTGTGGACATCCCTGGAACCCGCCTCCGCCACCGTCGACCCGGGTGGCAGTACACGCGTGCGGCTGCGGCTGCGCAACACCGGCGACGTCGTCGACGAATACCGCTTCGAACCGGTGGGCACCGTCGCGCCCTGGACGACGGTGGAACCGTCGACGCTGCGCCTGTATCCGGGCACGACGGGAACGGTCGAGCTGACCTTCGCGCCACCGCGCACGCCCGACGCCGCCGCCGGGCCGCACCCCTACGGCGTACGGATCACGCCGACCGAACATCCCGAGGCCACCACCGTCCCGGAGGGCAACCTCACCATCACCCCCTTCACGGAGGTGCGGGCGGACCTGGTGCCGCCCATCGTCCGGGGCCGGCTGCGCGGCCGGCCCCGGCTCGCCGTCGACAACCTCGGCAACACCAAGCTGACCGCGTCCGTCAGCGGCAGCGACAACGGCGACCAACTGTCGTACGAGATACACCCGAGCAACGTCCAGATCGAGCCCGGCCGGGCCGTGTTCGTCGCCGCCACCCTCAAGCCCCGGAACATCATCTGGTTCGGGGCCGCCGAGCAGCGGCCGTACACGCTGTCCCTGCACCGCTCGGGCACCGACCCGCTGCCCGTGGAGGGGACGTACGACCAGCGCGGCTTCCTGCCCCGCTGGCTCGCCACCGCCCTCGGCCTCGCCGTCACCCTCGCCATCGTCTTCGTGATGCTGTGGATCGCGTACAAGCCGGCCGTGAAGTCCAAGACCACCGAACAGGTCGCCGAGGCCGGCAACACCCTCGCGCCCAGCCCGGACGCGTCACCGAAGCCGCCGGAGCCCGCGCCGAGCAAGGCCGATCCCACGCCGACCGAACAGCAGGAGGAGCCGGGCGACGGAGGCGACGGCGGCGGAGGGGGCGGAGATGACAAGACGAAGAAGCCGCCGCCGAAGGTCACCGCCGCCACCGCCGTGCGACGTCTCGCCCAGGAGGACCCGTCCGGTCGACACATCTGCTACCGCGCCTTCGTCGGCGGCGAGGGCTGGCAGGAACCCGTGTGCGACGGCGCGGTGGCCGGCATGGTGGGGCGGAAGCTGCCGATCAAGGCCATGAACTTCGCGGTGTCCGGTGTCGGCGGCTCGGCCGCCAGCGCCTTCGTCAACGACCCAGAGTCGGACAAGGGCAAGTTCCAGGAATGGACGGCCGTCATCGCCGACCGCAAGGACAACTACATCGGCAAGTCCAAGGACGACGCCCCGAACCTGTCGGGCTTCGGGATCAACGTCGGTGACGGCCAGATCTGCCAGTCCAGTCACGTCCGCGGACGGAGTTGGGGGGACAGGTGCGGCGGTTCGCGCTCCCACCCCGACCGGAACAACCGCCTGGTCTTCGCCGGCACCCTGGACAACGGTGCCTGGCTCGAAGCGGTCAAGCTGACCGTGAAGAAGTGAACATGGCTGTGGGCCGGGCGCGCCGCGCCCGGCCCCCAGCCCAGTGTTCGGGGCGTGGCGACCACCGATCGGGAGAGCGGGG
>NZ_JBEYTZ010000059.1:0-30612 GCF_040643215.1 Streptomyces sp. NPDC047315
GGGGACACCGAAGCCCCCGGCCGGGCGCCGGCGCACCTGCGGGAAGGCCGCGCGGGCCTTCGGACCGCGGGCCCCCGCTGCCTCGGCCACGGCCGTGATGTCCCGCCCTGGCCGCCTCGTGACGATGGAGCGAGGAGGTCAACGATGTCTATTCGGATCAGCAAGGAATTCCACTTCTCCGCCAGCCACCGGCTGGACGGGCTGCCGCAGGACCGCCCCTGCGGTCGGCTGCACGGCCACCACTACGTCGTCGAGCTGGAGCTGAGCGCCGCGGCGGACGGCCTGGACGCGACCGGTTTCGTGCGCGACCACGGCGACCTGTCAGCGTTCGGCCGGTGGCTGGACGGCCGGGTCGACCACCGACACCTCAACGACGTGCTCGGGGACCACGACCCCTCCGCCGAGAACCTGGCGCGCTGGCTGTACGAGCGCTGGAGCGACGAGTACCCCGAACTCAGTTCGGTGCGCGTCAGCGAGACCCCCAAGACGTGAGCGGAGTACCGCCCGTGAACGCCGAGGGGCGCCCCGGCGGACACGGGGGAGGGGGTGGTCGCGCCGTGGAACCGAAGCTCGTCGTGAACGAGATCTTCGGCCCCACTTGAGGACCGTGCAGGGCGAGGGCCCCTCGGCGGGGCATCCACACGCCCGCGCTGATGACCTCTTCCGTCTTCCACGGCGCGCTTCGAGCAGGACGGACCGGCCCGAGCGCGTCCGTGTCTCCTCGTGCAAGGACGCGGGTCGTTCAGGGTGCGCTGAACTGCGTGACGCCGTCGACGTACCGGGTGGGGTCGGCGACGCCCGCCTCCTGGAAGGCTTCGCGCCGCTCGTAGCAGGTGCCGCAGGTGCCGCAGGTCCCGCAGTGCACCTCGCCGGCCTTGTAGCAGGACCAACTGTGCTCCAGCGGAGCGCCCAGCCGGGTGCCGTGGGCGGCGATCCGACGGGCGGCGTCGATCTCCTGGCGGTGCCGCTGCCCGTAGTCCACGGTCACCGCGACCAGTTCGTGGCGCAGGGCCGCGTGGTGCGTCATCAGGGTGGTGGAGTCCATGCCTCCCGACAGCACGACCACGACCGCGGTCGAGTCGACGGAGTCGGGCTTCCCTGTCACTGCGGTCAAGGCGGGTGCCTTTCGGAGCTACGGAGTCGGGCGTACGACGTGGGGTGCGTGCCGCTCATGCTCGGGGCCGGGGCGGGGCGCGCACATCACGGACGGGCACCGAGACGCGGGGCCTGCTAGGCCGAGAGGTGCGCCGCGCCGTCCCTTGTCCACGGAGTGGATTCTTCCCCGTCGTGCGCTCGACGGCCGGTCAGGCGATCTCTCGTCCCCCGGGGTGCCGTCTTCTCCGAACGGCCTCCGCGGCGGGAGGTGGCGCTGCCACCTGGCGCGACACACGCGCTTGTGTTAATGCAGCCGTCGGTGAACCGGTTCACCTCGGGAATCCGGATGACCGCCGCCCGTGTCGTCCGGCATGCTCGGTCCATGTCTAGCTTCGAAGATCTCGTAGCCGAAGGCGCGGCTGTCCCCACGGAGGGCTGGGACTTCTCCTGGTTCGACGGACGCGCGACCGAGGAACGCCCGTCCTGGGGGTACGCGGGACTGCTCGCGGAACGGATGGCACGGGCGGATGCGGCGCTTGACGTCCAGACCGGCGGGGGCGAAGTGCTCGCCTCGGTGCCCGTCACGCCGCCGACCCTGAGGGCGACGGAGTCCTGGCCGCCGAACGTGGACATCGCCCGACGCCGACTGGCGGAGCGCGGCGGCACGGTGGTTGAGGTCGAGGACCCGGCCGACCTGCCGTTCCCCTCCGACCACTTCGACCTGGTGGTGAGCCGGCACCCGGTGGCCACCCGCTGGGACGAGGTCCACCGGGTGCTGCGTCCGACCGGCTCGTACCTCTCCCAGCAGGTGGGACCGGGCAGCGTGCGCGAGTTGACCGACTTCATGATGGGGCCGGGCGCCGTGGCGCCCCACCGGCCCCTTCCCGAATTCGCGACCTCGGCCGGGACGAGCGCGATGGCCACCGTCGCCGTGGCGGAGGCGGCGGGGCTTGAGGTGGTGACCGTGCGTCAAGAAGCGCTGCGGATGGAGTTCCACGACGTCGCGGCGGTGGTGCACTTCCTGCGGAAGGTCATCTGGATCGTGCCGGGCTTCACGGTGGACGAGTACCGCGACCGGCTGGCGGAACTCCACGACTTCACACGGCGCCACGGGCCCTTCGTCGCCCACTCCCAGCGCTTCCTCATCGAGGCGAGGAAGGGCTGACCGGTGGGCGGAGCCCCGTGCCCCCGCCCACCGGTCCGCCGCGTTGCTACCCCGCTCCCCAGGTGACGGGGAGTTCGTTGACCCCGTAGATGTTGGTGTGGTCGCGCATCGGCACGTCCTTCGCCGGCACAGCCAGTCGCAGCGTCGGGAAGCGGGTCAGCAGCGCCGGGATGGCGACGCGCATCTCCACCCGGGCCAGTTGCTGTCCCAGGCACTGGTGGATGCCGTGGCCGAAGCCCAGGTGCCCGCCGGCCGCGCGGCGCAGGTCGAGAGCGTCGGGCTCGGGGAAGCGCTCGGGGTCGCGGTTGGCCGCCTCGACGGAGAGGGTGACGGACTCCCCGGCCTTGATCAGGTGCCCGCCCAGCCGTACGTCCTCCAGGGCGGCCCGCACCCCCGTCTGCGCGATGGTCAGATAGCGCATCAACTCCTCGACCGCACCGTCCACGAGGTCCGGATCGCCGCGCAGGGCGGCGAGTTGCTCCGGGTGGCACAGCAGGGCGAAGGTGCCGTGCGCGATCATGTTGGCGGTGGTGTCGAGGCCGGCCGCCAGGAGGAAGCCCGCGACGCCGGCGAGTTCGTCGTCCGTCAGGTCGCTGGTGGTCAGATCGCTGAGCACGTCGTCGGTCGGCTCGGCGCGCTTGCTGAGGACCAGTGCCCGGACGTACTCCTGGAGCGCGAGGTAGGAGGTGGTGCGCTCCTCGTCGCTGGCGGACAGGTCCATCAGCGGCAAGGTGTGGCCCTGGAGGAGCTCCCGATCGGAGGTCGGGACGCCCAACAGCTCGCAGATCACCAGCGCGGGCACGGGTTGAGCGAACGTTCGCACCAGGTCGACGGCGGGTCCCTCGCGCTCCATGAAGTCCAGCTGCGCCGCGGTGATCTCCTCGACGCGGTCGGTCAGTTGGCTCATCCGCCGTACCGTGAACTTGCCGGCGAGCAGCTTGCGGTAGCGGGTGTGTTCGGGGGCGTCGATGCCCGTCAAGTCGCCCAGTGCCGCCGGCGGGAGGCCGTCCTCGTACGGGCCCGGCAGCGGGAAGTGGATCAGCTCGTACCGTGAACTGAACCGCTGGTCGCCGAGGATCGCGCGGACCGTGGAGTAGCCCGTGGCCAGCCAGCCGAGGTGTCCGTCGGGGTAGGTCATCCGGCGCAGCGGTTGCTCTTCGCGGTGGCGTGCCAGCTCGGCGGGCGGGTCGAAGGGGCAGCCCGGAGGGCGGTTGACCGGTAAGCCGGGCAGGGGGCTCGCTTCCCCCAGTGGGTCGGTGGTCCTCGTCGGCGCTTCGTCGTGCACGCGTGTCCTCCTATATGGGGTCGGAAGGCGGCTACCGGCGCGGTGAACGCAACGGTGCAGCGAAGATCGAGCACGCGGATCTAGTGCCATCGAGGTGCCATGCTAGATCAATGTGGCACCGATGTCATCCAAGTGATGCCACCATGGCGCCGGCCTGCTAGTTTCCTCATTCTTGGGTCCTGGGGTCGCTCAATGGGGACTTCGCCGCCTGTTGGTGGTGTCGCTTCCTGGGCATTCCAAGCTGCCGTCGGTGATTGTGGTGCCATGTTTGGCGCCACCGACTTTCGTTGTCGCGGCGACGTCTGGGCCTCGCTGTGCGGGCGTCGCGCCATGGAAACTCGGACAAATAGTGACTTTTCCTCTAATTCATGAGTGAAAGCGGGTGTTGGCGGTCAGGTCGGGAGAGTTTGGCGCTCGATGGACCTTTATTCCGTGATGCAACCGTGATGGGACGCACATCACTTACGAGGCCGCTTAGTGGAATAGAGCCCGGGCGCGTGCCGTGCGGACGGGGACTGGTGCCAGGTCGCCCGCCGACGCACCCACTATCGCGCTTAGCAAAGAGGTCGTTGTCAGGCTTTCCCGCTGCCGTTAAGAATCTGGCGCACCGCCGCCACTGGAGCGCATCGCAGCTCCTGTCCGTGCGCGGCCTCCCCACTCGAAGGGTGCTTCGGCATGTCCACTACCCGTCTGCGCTTCCGCCGCCCGCTCGCGGCCCGCAAGGTCACCACCGGAGGGCTCGCCGTCGCCGGCGCCGCAGCGCTCGCGCTCTCCCTCGTGCCCGGTACGGCATCGGCCGCCACCACCACCGCCGCCCCGGCCTCCACGGCCAGCGCCGTCGCCACGGCGTACCCGAACAACCTGGACGGTTGGATCATGGAGGCCCTGGACGTCATGGCCGCCAACGGCATCCCCGGCACCTACGACGGCCTGCACCGCAACATCATGCGCGAGTCCAGCGGCAACCCGCTGGCCATCAACAACTGGGACATCAACGCGGTCAACGGGACCCCGTCGAAGGGCCTGCTCCAGGTCATCGACCCGACCTTCACGGCGTACCACGTCGCCGGCACCCCGAAGGACCCCTTCCACCCGGTCGCCAACATCGTGGCCGCGGCCAACTACGCCGCCGACCGCTACGGCTCGATCGACAACGTCTTCGGCGCCTACTGAGCCGTCCCCCTGCTGATCCGCCGGATCCGCCGGCGGCGACCCCACGGGCGCCGCCAGCAGCGGACAGCGGCCTCGACGGTGGCGCGGCTCACTTCCTCCCGACGACATCGAACCCGCGTCCGACTCCGTACGTGAAGCGGAACGGGGGAGAGGCGAGGACCGAAGCGAGGCGAAGGAGGAGGACCGTGCCGAGGATCGACGCCGGAACCGACGGGGACACCAGTGCCACCTCCCTGACCGACTACCCGGGCGAGGGGTACGCCGGCGATCCCGCGCCGTTACCCGGGGACCCGGTGGCGCGGGTGCGGCTGCCCAGCGGCGACCCGGTCTGGCTGGTGACCGGGTACGACGAGGTGCGCACCGCGCTGAACCACCCGCTGCTCTCCCGGGACGTCCAGGAGGGCGACCCGAAGGCCGGCTCCGTCCCGATCGGCGGATACCGGCCGGGGCACCGCACCCTCCAGTCGGAGGGCGCCGTCCACGCGCAGATCCGCAAGCTGGCGGCGCGCCCCTTCACCGCGCGCAGGATCGCCGGGCTGCGCGAGCGCATCCAGCAGCTCACCGACGAAATGCTGGACGGCATGGTCCGCGACGGGCCGCCCGCCGACCTGGTGGCGCACCTGGCGTACCCGCTGCCGATCACCGTCATCTCCGAGCTGTTCGGCGTCCCGCCGCAGGACCGGGCCCGCTTCACGGCCTGGTCCGACCGGATCG
Source organism: Streptomyces sp. NPDC047315 (assembly GCF_040643215.1). Taxonomy (NCBI): domain Bacteria; kingdom Bacillati; phylum Actinomycetota; class Actinomycetes; order Kitasatosporales; family Streptomycetaceae; genus Streptomyces; species Streptomyces sp. NPDC047315. The sequence goes on from NZ_JBEYTZ010000059.1 coordinate 5,433, forward strand.
TCACCCTCGTCGGCATCGCCCCGCAGGAACAGGAGGACGCCCGCGCGCACCTCCACGCCTATCTGGGCTCGCTGGTGGCGGCGCGCCGGGCGGCACCCGGCGGCGACGTCATCAGCGGCTGGCTGGCGGCGCAGGACCCGGCCGACCCGCTGACGGACGCCGAGGTCGTACGGCTCGCTCAGACCGTCCTCATCGGCGGGTACGAGACGACGGTGAACGCCATCGGCGCGGGCATGTGGCGGCTGTTCCAGCACCCGGAGCAGCTCGCGGAGCTGCGCGCGGATCCCCGGCTGCTGCCGCGCGCGGTCGAGGAGATCCTGCGGTACCAGCCGCCGAGCATGTTCTTCCTGGTCCTGGTGGCCCGCGGCGACCTCGAACTCGGCGGGCGGTCGATCCGCCGCGGCGACGGCGTGATGCCGCTGCCCTTCGCCGCCAACCGGGACGCCGCACGCTTCGCCGCCCCCGACCGCTTCGACATCCGGCGCGCCCCCAGCGGCCACCTGGCTTTCGGCCACGGCCCGCACGCGTGCCTGGGCGCGGCACTGGCCCGCGCCGAGTTGGAAGTCGCCATCGGCACCCTGCTGCGACGCCTCCCGGACCTGAGGCCGGCGACGGACCCGGCGGCGCTCACGTGGCGGGAGGACCGGTTGGTGAACGGACTGCGCGAACTGCCCGTGGACTGGTGAGCGACAGGGCCGCCCAGGATCTCGTCTCCACGTGGCGCCGCGGTCGCGGAGTCAACAGGTCCCAGGCGAAGTGACGGGATGTCGTGCATGCGTCAGGTGCCGCATTGACGCCGCGGCGCCTCCGCGGTTGCATGCTTCACGGTCCTCCAGTGGAGATCTGGAGGAGAAACCGTGTTCTTCCTGGGGGGAAGATGAGGGGAATCGCGAACCGGAGCACCACGAGACGTGTACGGGCGGCCCTGAGCGCGGTGGTCGCCGTCTGCGCGGTCACCACCCTGGCGCCCACGGCCGCCACGGCCGCCACACCGGGGCCGACGGTGGCGACGGGCGGCCTCAGCGTCGGCGTCGAGCGGATCAGCGTGGCGACCGACGAGGGCTACGGTGCCGCCTCGATCACGCCCGACGGCCGCAGCGTCGTCTTCAAGTCGTTGAAGAACGGCCCTGGGCAAGCCGGCAACGAGGTGTACGTCCTCGACCGGCGGGCGGGGCAGACCAGGACGGAACCCGTCGTCGAGGGCTGGACCCCGACGATCAGCGGTGACGGGAAGCAGGTCGCCGCCAATGCTCCCCGGCAGGGGATGACCCCCGAGCGGATCCAACAGCATTCGTTGGACCTGGGCGTCCTTCCCGTCACCTGCAACCGCTGCAACCAGCCGTCGCTGAGTGCGGACGGCCGCCACCTCGCCTACGGCGTCCTGCGCTACCCGCAACTGGCCCGGCACGTCGTGGTCGCCGACCGCAACGGCGGTTTCGAAACCATCGCGTCCCTGAGCGGCGGGGCTCCGGCCCGGCCGTCCATCAGCGGCGACGGCCGCTACGTCGCCTACCAGGACCTCGCGTACCAGAACGAGGGCGTCCACCTGTGGGACCGGACCACCGGCACCACTTCAGCGCCGCTCGAAGGCCCTTCCAAGAGCGCGTCGCTCGTCCAGCTCAGCGACGACGGCAGGAAGGTCGTGTACCTCTCGGGCTCCGACACCTACGTCCACGACGTCAGCTCGGGCAGCGCCCAACTGGTGCCGAACGTGACGGGCGTGGCCATCGACCCCACCGGCCGCTACCTGCTGTACGCGCCGAACGCCACGGGCGGACCGTCGCTCGTCCTGCGCGACCTCCAGACGGGCGCCGACGAGACCGTCTCCGACCAGCCTGCCACGGCCGAGGTCGACTCGGTCAGCGCCGGCGGTCGCGACGTGGTCTTCCAGTCCGCGGCCGACGGTGTCGTCCCCGGCGACACCAACGGGAAGTCCGACGTCTTCGTCCGCCGCTTCTTCTGACCGTTCCGGCATTCGACCGGCCCCACACCCACCTGTGGTGCCGGTCGGCGTCAGGACAGGGGAGTCGGGCGGCGGGGCGGCGGCAGGGATCGGAGGAGTTCCCACAGCGGGGTCGAGCCGGCGGCCCACTCGCCGAGGAGGTGGCGGTCCACGAGGTGGAGCCGTTGGGAGCGGGCGAACTCGACGGCCTTGGCCGTGATGCGGCCGTTGGTGACCATGACGACGACGTCGCCTTGGTGGACCGGACGCCCCGTGCCGTTGAGGACGTGCAGATCGGGCGTGCCGACCGCGGACCCCTTGAGGCCGGCCCTGCGGTGCTTGCACTGGAGCACCCACAGCCGACCGAAGGGGTCGGTGGCCTTGACGTCGGCGCCGTTGTCGCCGGCCCCGCCCACGCGGATCGCGTCGGCGCAGCCGTCCCGGCGCATCAGGTCCCTCACGGCGTCCTCGAACTGGCTGTGGTGCAGGGCGTCGATCTGCGGCAGGGCGTAGCGCAGCCCTAGCTGTCGGACCCGTTCCCAGCGTTCGTTCTCACGTCGACGCCGCACCCAGACGACGCCCGCCACCACGGCGGCGGCGAGCAGGACGGCGATCACCACGGGGCGGTCGGCGAGCCAACGCGCCACGGCCACCAGCACGCTGACGGCGGAGACGAGCACCACGCACCACAGGAGGAGTCCGCCCGATGCGCTTCCGCGCCGGACCCGGCCGCGGCCCCGACTCCTGGACCGCGGCCGGGTGCGCGGCCGGTGGCCCTGCGGGCGCCGCCGAGCGGGGCGGCGCGCGCTCACCGACGCCTCCTTGCGTACCTCACACCCGTTCCCCTCACATCGTTCCCCTCGCCCCGGACCAACCCCGAGCGAGCGCTGAATTCGCGCCGGACCCATCGCCGCCCACCCGGGACTCCTGTGTAGCGGGAACCCGCCCCCGCGCACACAGGACTTGGGGATCGTTGACGGAAAGTGGGCCCGTGGCCGGATTCGGCGGCGGTGATCGCGACGAACGGCTGCAACGGGGGTGCCCTCTTGTGGATTGCGCGAACTCCCGTCAATCTTTGGTGCGGCAGCAGAAGTTGACATGCTCCTGACTTGTATGGGGTGCGTTCCGACGCGCCCGCGGACGGCCCCGGGCAGCCGAGCCCGGATCCGTTCGCACTCCCCCCACCAGCGCACCATCAACGAGGAGGAACCCTCAGATGGCAGTGACGCAGCACAACGGACCGCAGACCGCGGGCCGTTCGCGGCGCAAGCTCTCTCCTCTCGGCGCGGCCCTCGCGGGCGCCCTCACCCTGGGCCTCGTGACCGCGCTCCCCGCGACCGCCGCGCCCGAACCGCAGCGCGAAGGCCGGATCGTGGACGCCGGAGCACCCGGCGCCGTCAAGGGCAGCTACATCGTGACCCTGCGCGACGGCGGAGTGCGGTCCGCCTCTGCCGAGGGCAAGGCGCTCGCGAAGAAGTACGGCGCGAAGATCGAGCGCACGTACAGCACCGCGCTGAACGGCTACGCGGTCAGAGTCTCGGAGGCGCAGGCGAAGAAGCTGGCCGCCGATCCCGCGGTCGCCGCCGTGGCGCAGGACCAGACCGTGAGCATCCAGGCCACCCAGACCAACCCGCCGTCGTGGGGCCTGGACCGGATCGACCAGAAGCGGCTGCCGCTCGACCAGCGCTACACCTACCCGGACTCGGCGGGGCAGGGCGTGACCGCGTACGTCATCGACACCGGCGTGCGGATCTCCCACCGCGACTTCGGCGGTCGCGCCGTCAACGGCTACGACGCCGTGGACAACGACAACGTCGCGCAGGACGGCAACGGGCACGGCACCCACGTGGCGGGCACGGTCGCCGGCACGTCGTACGGCGTGGCCAAGAAGGCGAAGATAGTCGCCGTCCGCGTCCTCAACAACAGCGGGTCCGGTACCACCGCGCAGGTCGTCGCCGGCGTGGACTGGGTGGCCCGCAACGCGGTGAAGCCGGCCGTCGCCAACATGAGCCTGGGCGGTGGCGCGAACACCACCATCGACAGCGCGGTGCGCCGGGCCATCGCCGCCGGTGTGACCTTCGCCGTCGCGGCCGGCAACAGCAACGCCAACGCGGCGAACTACTCGCCGGCGCGGGTGACCGAAGCCCTGACCGTGGGCTCCACCACGAACACGGACGCCCGCTCCAGCTTCTCCAACTACGGCTCCGTGCTGGACCTGTTCGCCCCCGGCTCCGCCATTCCGTCCGCCTGGCACACCAGCGACACGGCGACGAACTCCATCTCGGGCACGTCGATGGCGTCCCCGCACGTCGCCGGCGCCGCGGCGATCTACCTGGGCGCGAACCCGTCGTCATCGCCCGCCCAGGTCGCCTCGGGCCTGATCGCCGCCGCCAGCACGGGCGTCGTCACCAACCCGGGCACCGGTTCGCCGAACCGTCTGCTGAACGTCACCGGCTGACGCCGCCGCCCCGCCGCACCACGATCTGGACGTGGCCGGCGACTGCCCGCAGCGGTCGCCGGCCACGTCCGTGCCGTCGTGGGGAAAGAGGGTCAGCCGCCGTGGCGTACGGGAGCGCCGACGGTGGTGACGGGTGAGACGGAGGCCGACGCCGCGGGTGCGGACGCGACGACCATGCGGGCGGCGGCCCGCGCGTCCCGCCGCTCCAACCGGCCCGCCCACACCGCACAGGCCAGCCCGGCGAGGCCGAGGGCGGCGCCCACCCAGGCGACCGAGGGGTAACCCCAGCCCGCCCCGATCGTCGCTGCACCCAGCGCCGGCGCCACGGTGTTGCCGATGTCGAACGCCGCGGTGTTCGTGGCCCCGACCAGCGTCGGGGCACCGGGGGCGAGGGTGAACACACGCGACTGGAGCGCGGGGTTGGTGACGTACCCCGCCAGCCCGAGGACGAAGACCAAGGCCACCGTGACGGTGATGTGTCGGGCCGTGAGGGCGAGCAGCGCGGACGCCACGACGAGCGCGGCGAGCCCGGCAACCAGGGTGCGGACCCCGTGCGTCTCGGCCAACCGCCCGCCGACGGTCATCCCGATCAGCCCGCCGACGCCGAACAGGGCGAGGGCCGCGGGCACCCAGCCCTCAGACAGCCCGCTCACCTCCGTGAGCAGGGAGGCGAGATAGCTGAAGGTGACGATCACGGCCCCGAAGGCGAACGCGGTGACGGCGTACGAGAGCCAGAGCTGCGGCCGGGCCATCGCCCGCGCCCGGCGGCGACCACCGCCACCGCCTTGCCCTTGGCGTTCGAGGGGACCAGGGCCACGGCGGTGGCCACCGCCACGCCCCAGAAGCCGGCGTAGGCCAGTGCGCTGACGACGCGGGTGGCGAAGACGAGCCCGTATCCGGGTGCGAGTGCGCCCACCGCGTGCGCGGCGATGAAGACGGTCTGGAGCGCCACGAGTGCGGTGCGACGCGGCCAGCGCAGCGTGGCGACGGCGAGCAGTGGCGCGCCGACGACCATGCCGATCGCGAAGGCGGAGATGAGCAGACCGGCGTCGGGTATGGAGACGCCGAGGTCGTCGGCCATGTCGGGGAGCAGCCCGGAGAGCATGAACTCCGAGGTCCCCTGGGTGAAGATGCCCAGTCCGAGGACGTAGACGGCCAATGGCATGGGTGTTCCTCCGGGGTGCGGGTGGGGCGGGACAGCCGAAACAGCGGGCCGGCACGCCCGGCAACAAGGCCGAGGGCTGGGCTCCGGAAGTTCGACGAAGCCCGTGCGGTCGGCTCGGCCATGGACGCCTTCTGGCGCCGCGGATACCGGGCGACCTCCACGCGCGACCTCAGCGAGAGCACCGGCATCGGGCCGTCCAGCCTGTACAACACCTTCGGCGACAAGCGGCAGCTGTATCTGCGCGCCCTGCGTCAGTACTTCGACACCCGGACCGCAGCGCAGACGGCGGCGCTGCGCGCCGCGGGGTCGCCCCGGGCCCGGATCCGGGAGCTGATGGCCGACGCCGTCGACCTCGACCTCGCCCCCGCTGGCGGCGGGCCCGCCGGCTGCTTCTCCATCAACGCGCTCATCGGGATGGGCCACAGCGACCCGGACATCGACGCCGAGTTGGCCCGGCACTTCGGCGCGGTGGAAGAGGCCCTGCACGAGACCGTCGCCGAAGGGCAGGCCGTGGGGGAGTTCGCCCGGGACGGCTACCCGGTCGTCCTCGCGCGCCGGGTGATGAGCACGTACTACGGTCTGCGGGTGCTGGTCCGGATCCACCGCGAGCGCGAGGCGCTGCTGGACGTCGTCGACAGCGCGCTCGACGCCCTGGGGCCGGCCGCCGCGCGGTGATCGTCGGGAGTGGACCTCACGCGCAGACCGTCACGCGGTGATCGACGCCCGCGAGCGCACGGCGCGGTCACGGGACCCGGTCCCGGGATCACGACTTCCTGTTGTCGCCCGGTTGACCCGTGCCCGATGATCTTCGGGCGGACGACCCGTGCGGATGCTGCGCCACCCCGGTCGTGCCGTTTTTCGCATGCCGTCCGAGGAGAGAGCCCGCCCCATGCCCCACACCGAACGCCACCGCCGCCAGCAGGAGAACGTCTTCAGCCGCCGGGCCGCACTGCTCGCCGGCACCGCCGCGGCGGCGGTCCCCGCGGTCGCCGTGACCCAGGGCGGGGCCGCGCACGCCGCGCCGGGCGCGGCCCCGACCGCGGGCGGTGCGGCGTGGATCGACGTGACCGCCGCGCCCTACGGGGCCAAGGGCGACGACATATCCGACGACGGCGCAGCGCTCCAACGGGCCTTCGACGCCTGCCCGGAGGGCGGCACGGTGTACGTGCCGACGGGCAAGTACAAGACGACGCGCACGCTGCACATCCGCCGCCGCAACATCACCGTCCGCGGCACCCACGCGGGCCGCTGGCCGTACGAGACGGCCGCGCCGTCCTGCATCAAGCCCATGTACGAGTCCTTCACCGGCCCCGCGCTGCTGCGGATCGAGGACCGCAGCGAGCGGGGCGACGAAACGGACGTCGACGGCGTCCGGTTGGTGGACCTGGCGCTGAACGGCGTGTCCCAGAAGGGCGGCGTCCACGGGCTGCACGCCAGCGGACTCGTCCGCGACCTGCGCATCGACCGCTGCACCTTCTGGCAGTTCTCCGGCCACGGCGTCTACGCGAGCCGCGTCACCCGCGCCGACGGCAAGGGCTACTTTCCCAAGGGCTGGCGCCTGAACGAAGTGACGTGCTGGAACCTGAAGCCCGGCGCGAACGGCTTCCACCTGGAGCCGCTGACGGACGCACAGCTCACCGACTGCCTCGCCGGCGAGTGCGACACCGGCTTCTACCACTACGCGCCCGGCGACGTCACGTACACCTCCTGCCGCAGCGTCTTCAACCGCAAGCACGGCTACCACCTCGACCGCTACAGCGACGGCATCGTCTACAACGGCTGCTCCACCGACCGCAACGGTGGCGACGGCTGGCACCTGAGCGCCCGCGAGGCGGCGAACCGCCCCATCCTGATGACGGGCTGCTACGCCCGCCGCGACGGTCGCTACGACGCCGACGGGGGCGCGGGCCTGCGGGTCGCGGGAACCGTGAAGACGCCCCATCCCCCGGTGATCGCCGCGGGTTTCGTGGCCACGACGGGCTGGAACGACGCGGGCGACGGCAAGCGGGCCCCCGCGTACGGGATCCGCAACACCAGCGGTCTTTTCACGTCGGTGAGCGGCGGATTCTTGGAGGGGGTGGTGGCCGGGGTGCTGGAGGAGGGCGGTGTGCTGGCGAGGGACGCGTCGGTGCGTGCGCAACAAGCGACTCCGTCGCGCTAGCGACGGAGTCGCAGCTCGCGGTTGCGGGGCCCCTGCTGGGGCTTGCCCGCGAGTCCGTCCACTCCGCAGCGGCCCGACTGCCCTTCGGGTGCGTTGGTCTGTGCGGCCCGGTGGTGGGTCGTTCGCGCAGTTCCCCGCGCCCCTGAACACCCGCGCCGTTTCCCTTTGGGTGCGTTGGTCTGTGCGGGCCGGTGGTGGGTTGCTCGCGCAGTTCCCCGCGACCCTGATGCCCTACGCCCTCCGGGCGTAAGGGCTTAGGGCGCCCCGCACAGACCAACACACCCGCAAGGTAACGGCGCGGGTCTCCAGGGGCGCTGGGGGTTTCCCGGGCCCGCAGGGCACAGGGGGCGGAACTGCGCGAACAACCCACCACCGGGGCGCGGAGACCAATGTTCCTGGGAGTTACGGCGGGTAGGTCGCGGGGGCGTTACGCGTCGCCTTGGGGGTGGAGGGCCTTCACGACCGGTGGGGACGCCAGCGCCGACTCGGGGGACAGGGCCGCGCCCCGGGCGAACGTCGCGGCGAAAGCCGGCTCGCCAAGGCGGGACCGCGCCGTTGACTGCGCGCGGTCGACGTCACCCCGCTCCGCCACCGCCAGCGGCGCACCCGTCGACGCGCGGGCGCCGTGTGCCGCGCCCAGGAGCAGCGCCGTTGCCTCGTCCGCGCCCGCCAGGGCCAGCGCGCAGGCCAGGCCTTCCAGGGCGAGCGCCACCGCCCGTAGGTCGCCGGTGGTGCGGGCGACCGCGTACCCCTCACGCTGCCGTCGCAGCGCCTGCGCCGCGTCCCCGCGCAGCTCCGCGGTGAAGCCGAGTTCCGCGAGCATCAGCGCGTTCCCACCCTCCAGGCCGACCTCCCGGTGCCAGTCGAGGACCTCCTGCATGTGGCGCTCCGCCGCGTCGAGGTCGCCCTCCCGGCGGGCGCCCAGGCCCAGCCCGATGAGGGCGTTGATCTCGCCGGAGCGGAAGTCCAGCGCGGCCGAGGCGCGCAGCGCCTGCTCGTGGTGGTCGCGGGCGGTCGCGAAGTCGCCCGTGAGGAGGGCGAGTCGGCCGAGCCCCGACAGCAGCTCGGGCGTCTGCGTGGAGAGCCCGAAGCGCCGCGCGGTCGCCAGGCCCTCCTCCCGCAGGCGACGGGCCGTCGCGTACTCCCCGTGGATCTCGGCGATCGCCGTCAGGGGGAAGACGAGCCACAGCTTCCCGCAGGCGTCGCCGAGGTCGTCGAACAGCTCCGCGCCGCGGGTCGCGTCCTGCTGCGCGCCCGTCAGGTCACCCCGTAGCAACCGCTGCATCGCACGGTCGGCGAGCGCTGCCGCCTCGCCCCACCGGTCGCCCGCCGCCCGGAACCCGTCGAGCGCCGGCCCGGTCAGCGCCTCGCCCGCGAGCACGTCGCCGGTGCCCTGGAGCGCGTGCCCGAGGAACCAGCGGGCCCGGGCGAGCGCCGTACCCGGGACGTCGTCGCCCCGTTCGCCGGCCGCCGCGGTCCCGTCCAGCACCGCGGTGATCCACGCCGCGCGCTCCGCACTGTCCCCGGCCATGATCGCGACCCCCGCGCGCAGCACGGCGACCCGGGCCCGCAGCGCCGTCGGGCCGCCCGGTGCGTCCAGGACGTACGCCAGGGAACGACGCGCCTCGGCGAGCCGCCCCCGCAGCACCCAGTACCACGACAGCGCGTCCACGAGCCGCAGGGCCCGCTCCGCGTCCCCCGCCACGACGGCCGTCTCCACGGCCCAGCGCAGGTTGACGTTCTCCGCGTCCAACCGGGTCAGCCACGCCAACTGCTCCGGGCCGCGCAGCAGCGGCGCCGCCGTCTCGACGAGCCGGCTGTCGTACTCCAGGTGCCGGGTCCGTACGGCATCCAGCTCGCCGGCCTCCCGCAGCCGCTCCAGGCAGTACGCCGCCACGGACTCCAGCAGGCGGTACCGGGCGCCGTCGCCCGCGACCTGCACCAGGGAGCGGTCCACCAGCCGGGCCAGCAGGTCCAGTACGTCGACCTGCGCCACCCCGTCGCCCGCGCACACCGCCTCGACCGCTTCGAGGGAGTAGCCGTCGGCGTGCAGCGCCAGTCTGCGCAGCACCGTCCGCTCGGGGTCGCCCAGCAGCTCCCAACTCCAGTCGATCATCGCCCGCAGGGTCTGCTGGCGGGCCGGCGCGCCCCGCCGCCCCGCGCTCAGCACGCGGAAGCGGTCGTCGAGGAGGCTCAACAGCCGGTGCACGCCGAGCGCGCGGACCCGGGTCGCGGCCAACTCCAGGGCGAGCGGCAGACCGTCCAACCGGCGGGTGACCGCCTCGACGGCGGCCCGGTTGTCCTCGTCCAGCCGGAACCCGGGTGCACCGGCCGCGGCCCTGGTCACGAAGAGCTCCACAGCGCCCTGGACGGACAGCGGCGGCACAGTCCACAGCGTCTCGGGCGCCAGCGCCAGGGACTCCTGGCTGGTGGTGAGGACGACCAGCCCGGGGGCCTCCCGCAACAGCCGCTCCACCAGGGCGGCGGCCCGGTCCACCACGTGCTCGCAGTTGTCGAGGACCAACAGCATCGAACGCCCCCGCAGCACCGCCGCGAGCCGGTCGTCCGCGGAGCCCGGCGGCCGGGCGCCCCACACGCCGTCGTCGCGCAGCCCGAGCGCGGCGGCCACGACCTCCGCCAGGTCCCCGCCGGCACCCGCCAGTTCGACCAGCCGGGCGCCGTCGGGGAAGCGGTCGGCCATCCGGTGCGCGACCGCCAGCGCGAGCCGGGTCTTGCCGACGCCGCCCGGCCCGGTGAGCGTCACCAGCCGACGGGACGCCAGCAGCCCGCAGACCTCCTCGACCGCCGCAGCACGGCCGACGAGGTCGTCCAGCGGCAGGGGCACCTGCGGGGCGGGGGCGTCCGTCCGTACCGCGGGCGGCGCCTGGCGCTCCGGTCGCGGCGGCGGACCCAACTCGGGGTCCTGCCGCAGCATCGCCGCGTGCAGGGCGACCAGTTCGGGGCCCGGATCGAGCCCCAACTCGTCCGAGAGGCGACGCCGGAACGACTCGTACCCCGCCAGCGCCTCGCCCTGCCGCCCGCCGCGGTACAGCGCCCGCAACTGCACCGCCCGCAGCCGCTCGCGCAGCGGATGGCGGGCCACCGGCTCCCCGAGTTCGGCGGCGACCGCCACGTGCTCGCCGCAGTCGAGCCGCGCCTCGGCCCGGTCCTCGACGGCGGCCAGCCGCTCCTCTTCCAGCCGGTGGGCCGCGGCCCGTACGAACGGCTCTTCGGCGAAGTCCGCGAACGCGGGCCCCCGCCACAGCTCCAACGCCGCATCGAGCAGCCGGACCCGCAGTGCGGCGTCGCCCTCCGCGCGGGCCCGCCCCACCAGCGTCCGGAACCGGTCGGCGTCCAGTGCGTCGACGACCAGCTGATAGCCCGGCGCCCGGGACGCCACCAGCTCCCGGCCGCCCGGCTCGACGTCCTCCAGCACCCGCCGCAGCTGCGAGACCTTCGCCTGAAGCGCCCGCAGCGGATTGCCGGGCGTGCGATCGCCCCACAGGTCGTCGACGAGGCGGTGGGAGGCGACGGGCCGGGCCGGGTCGACCAGCAGCGAGGCGAGCAGGGCCCGCACCTTCACCTCCGGGACCCGTACCGGCCGGCCGTCCGGACCCCAGACCGTGACCTCGCCGAGGACGCCGAACCCGATGCCCGACGTCCCGGCCGCCCCCGTTTCCCGTCCCAGCTCCCCGTGCACGCCGCCCCTCTCCCCGCCGACCACGCCACCAACTGCCGTCGCCACCCTGCCACACCGGCCCAAACCTGGCCCGAACACCACCCGAACACCATCCGAGCCGTTCCCGAGACGCCCGGCGCCAGTCTCTTCACCACGACCTCCCGCAACACGCGGCAGGCGAACGGAACAACCCAGGGAGAGACCATGAACCGCCTCAACGGCAAGACCGCCCTCGTCACCGGAGCCAGCCGGGGCATCGGCCGCGCCATCGCCCTGCGGCTCGCCGCCGAAGGCGCCCGCGTCGGCGTGCACTACGGCCGTGACGACGTCGCCGCGAAGAAGACCGTCGATGCGATCGAGGCCGCCGGCGGCAGCGCCTTCGCCCTACGCGCCGAACTCGGCGTCCCCGGCGACGCCGTCGCCCTGTGGGCCGCCTTCGACGAGCACGCCGACGGAGTGGACATCCTCGTCAACAACGCGGGCGTGGTGGGACACGGCACGATCGACGAGGTCACCGAGGACACCTACGACCGGGTCTTCGCGGTCAACGCCAAGGCACCCTTCTTCGTGATCCAGAAGGGCCTGGACCGACTGCGCGACAACGGACGGATCGTCAACATCTCCTCCGGCGTCACCAAGGTCGCCTTCCCCGGCATGACGGCGTACGCCGCCGCCAAGGGGTCGATCGAGGTGCTGACGCTGACCCTGGCCAAGACCCTCGGCCCCCGCGGCATCACCGTCAACGCCGTCTCCCCGGGAACCATCGAGACCGACATCCACCCCTGGATGGCCGACCCCGAAGCCAAGGCCGCCGCTGCCGCCTACTCCGTCTTCGACCGGGTCGGCCAGCCCGAGGACGTCGCCGACGCCGTCGCCTTCCTCGCCTCGTCCGACGGCCGCTGGGTCACCGGCCAGAACATCGACGTGAGCGGAGGGTCCGGCCTTGGCATCTGAGACCGCCCCCGCGGCGCCCCGCCACGCGCACCGCACGCTCCTCGTGCTCGCCCACCCCCGCCCCGACTCCCTCACCGGACAGGTGGCCCGCAGGCTGCGCGACCACCTGACGTCCACCGGCTCCACCGTCGACCTGCTCGACCTGTACGAGGAGGGCTTCGACCCCCGGCTGACCCCCGTCGACGAACCCGACTGGGAGGACCGCGACAAGCAGTACTCGCCCGAGGTCCACCGGCACATGGACCGCATCGCCGCGGCCGACGACATCGTCGTGGTCTTCCCCGTCTGGTGGTTCTCCGTGCCGGCCCAGCTCAAGGGCTGGATCGACCGGGTGTGGAACTACGGCTTCGCGTACGGCCGCAGCACCCCCCGACTCGCCGGCAAGCGGATGGTGTGGCTGGGCCTCGCCGGCGACACCGCCGACAGGTACGCGGCCTCCGGGCTCGGCGCCGCGCTCGACCTCCAACTCCGCGTCGGGGTCTCCGAGTTCTGCGGCATCGCCGACGCCACGGTACGACTGCTGCACGGCACCGAACTCTCCGGCATCCCGCCGCACCAGCGCCCCGCACGCGCCCTCGACGTCATCGCGCAGGCGGAGGCGGCCGTCTCCCACGCCCTCTCCACCGCCCGCGCACCCTCCGCAGCCATCGACACCCCCGACGACCACGAATTGCAGGTCCTGACATGACCGCCACCGCCACCCCCGTCCCGCCGCCCGGCGCCGGAGTGCGCCGCCCCTGGCTCGGACTGGCCGTACTCCTGCTGCCCGTCACCTTGATGACCGCCGACCTCGGCGTCCTGTGGCTGGCCACCCCCTACCTCGCGGGCGACCTCGCCCCCACCGGCGCCGAACTCCTGTGGATCACCGACATCTACGGCTTCCTCACCGCCGGCACCCTGGTCGTGATGGGGACCCTCGGCGACCGGATCGGCCGCCGCAGACTCCTGCTGTACGGCTCGGCCGGCTTCGTCGCGGCCTCCCTCGTCGCCGCGTACGCCACCAGCCCGCTGGTGCTCATCGTGGCGCGCGCCCTGCTCGGGGTGGCCGGAGCCGCCGTACTGCCCTCCACGCTCTCCCTGATCAGCCACATGTTCGTCGACGCGCGGCAACGGGCCCGGGCCATCGCGATGTGGGTCACCGCGCTGTCGGTGGGCCTGGCCGTCGGCCCGATCGTCGGCGGCGTCCTGTTGGACCACTGGTGGTGGGGGTCGGTCTTCCTCATCGGCGTCCCCGTGATGCTGCCCGTGCTCCTGCTGGCCAAGGCCCTGCTGCCGGAGTACCGCGACCCCGACGCGGGCCGGCTCGACGTGGCCAGCGTCGCGCTGTTCCTGCTCGCCGTGCTGCCGTTGATCTACGCCGTCAAGGACGCCGCCCACGGCTTCGGCGCGACGACCGCCGCCGCACTCGCGCTCGGCGTGACCTTCGCCGTCGCCTTCGTCCGCCGACAGAACCGACTCGCCCACCCGCTGCTGGAACTGCGCCTGTTCCGCAACCGGGCCTTCACCGGCGCGCTGCTGGCCCTGCTGCTCGGCATGACCGCCCTCAACGGCGTCGAGTACCTGGTGCCCCAGTACCTCCAGGCCGTCGCCGGCCGCTCCCCGCTGGAGGCGGGGCTGTGGCTGCTGCCCGGAGCGGCCGGCCTCGTCGCCGGCTCCCAACTGACCCCGGTCCTGGTCCGCACGGTCCGCCCCGCGGCCGTCATCGTCGCCGGCCTCGCCGTCGCCCTCGGCGGCTACGCCACTGTCGCCGCCGTCGAAGGAGTCGTCACGGCGTCCCTCGCCCTCGCCGTGATCATGTTCGGGGTGGCGCCGATCAGCGTCCTCGGCACCACCTTGGCCGTCGGCTCCGCACCGCCCGAGAAGGCGGGCGCTGCGGCGGCGACCGGCCAGACGGCGTACGACCTCGGACTCGCCCTCGGCATCGCCGTGACCGGCAGCGTCGCGGCGGCCGTGTACCGCGCCGGGGTGCCCGAAGACGCCCCGGCCGAAGCGCGCGACACTCTCGGCGGTGCCCTCGCCGCCGCCGAGCGGCTGCCGCAGGGCGCGGACGCACTCGTCGCCACCGCACGGGCGGCGTTCACCAGCGGACTCCAGTGGGCCGCCCTCGTCAGCGCCGGCTTCGCCCTGGTCACGGCGGCCCTGGTGTGGGTCCTGCTGCGGCACGTGCCGCCGGTCAGCGGCGACGCTCCTGCGGAGCGAAAGGATCCGGCGTCGAGCCGGTCCACCGGTGCAGCACCGCGCGTCCCGTCTGGAGTGTGACCCCGTCAGGGGAGCCCCCGGCGCTCTCGGTTCCCGCTTCGGCGACGTAGTGAAGTCCGTCGCCGAGCGGGACGAGCCCGTACTGCCCCGCCGACAGGTACCCGTGGACCCCGGAGGCCCCGTCGTGCAGTCCCGCCGCCACCAGCGAGACGAGACGGCCCAACTCGGGCCGCTCCTGGCCGCGCACCGGACCCCAGCGCGCCGACCGCTCGCCGTCCACGACGAAGAGCGAGTAGTTCGGGAACGCCGGCTTCTTCCCCCGGTACGCCGCCATCAGCCAGTTGCCGCTGTCGGAGTCGTACGCCAGATTCTGCACCCCGTACGTGGTGTTGCCGGTGTACGCGAAGAACTTCCCCGCCGGGGCGGCCGGGCCGCTGGTGTGCGGGGCGTCCTCGGTGAGCGGCCTCTCGTACCGGCGCCAGGAGGCCACGTCGTACTGGAGCAGCACCTGGTGGTCGTTGTCGGTGCGGGAGGAGTTCGCGTACACCCCGTAGGCGACGGTGAGCCGGGTGTCGTCCCCGCGGCCGAGGTCCGGGCCGAACGCGAGGCCGTCGATGCCGCTGCAGCCGTAGCGGTGGTCCGGAGTGTTGCCGGTGTTGCCGTCGAAGACGCCGTCGCCGTTCATGTCCGCGGAGTAGTCGGCCGCCACCTCCTTGAGGTGGACCGTGCTGAGCACGCCGGTGGTCTGGGCGTCCATGTCCATCCGGGTGATCCGGTCCCCGTCGAAGATCGCGACGTAGAAGGCGCTCGCGGTCTTGTACTCCAGCGAGCCGTACACCCGACCGTCGTCGGGGCTGACGTCCAGGTCCCCCAGATGGCCGGTGATGCCGGTGACCGAACCGATCGGTCTGCCCTTCAGATCGGTCTTCACCAACAAGTTGGTGAAGGAGAAGTACATGTGTCCCTTGCGCCGGTCCAGGGCCAAGCCCTGGAGGTGACCGGAGCGCCAGGCGCCGCCGTCGACGGTGGCGGGGAGCGTCGAGCCGTCGGCGGGCACGGGGTCCGACCCGGCGCCGTCGCGGGCGTGGGCGGTGCCCGCCAGGGCCGTCGAGGCGAATGCGGCGGAGGTGAGCAGCGCGGTGAGCCGGAAGCGCAGGTGCCTTCGCATGGGTCCTCCGAGAGCGTGGAGTGGGGGTGGGGCCTGTCTTGCGGATCGGGGGAAACGGTCCGTCAGGCCCGGCCGTGGGCGACCCGGGAGCGCCGGGCCACCGCGTCCAGGGCCACCGCAAGGAGCAGTACCCCGCCGGTGACCATGAACCGATACGCGGAGTCGAGATTCAGCAACGTGAGTCCGCTGGAGATCGACTGGATCACCAGGACGCCCAGCAGCGCGGCGAACGCCGTGCCCCGTCCGCCGAACAGACTGGTGCCGCCGATCACCGCCGCCGCGATCGCATTGAGGTTGACGTCCCCGCCGCCGCTGCTCTGGTTGGCCGCGGCCAACCGGGCGGCGGCCAGGATCCCTCCGATCGACGCCAGCGCGGCACACAGCACGAAAGCGGCCGTGAACACCGACTTGACCTGGATCCCGGCGCGCCGGGCCGCCTCCACGTTGCCGCCGACCGCGTACATCGCCTTGCCGAACGCGGTGCGCGACAGCAGGTAGTGCACCGCCAGCACCAGGGCGAGGAAGAAGACGAACATCCAGCCCACGCCCCGGTCCCGGTTCAGGTACCAGACCGCGACCCCGAGACCGACCAACAGCGCCAGGCTCCGGGCCGCCAGCAGCCGCCGGGAGACCGCGGGCAACCCGGCGGCGCGCCGCTCGGCGGCCCGCGCGCTGCCCGTTGCGTACAGCACCCCCGCACCCATCACGACCAGGGAGTACGCCAACCAGGGCGGCAGGAACTCCAACTGGGCGAAGTTCACCAGACCCGAGTCGAACGGCAGGTTGATGGAGCCCTTCGGCCCCAGCACCCACAGCTGCACCCCGAGGAAGCCGAGCAGCCCGGCCAGGGTGATGACGAAGCTGGGGACCCCGATGCGGTTGTGCACCTGCGCGTAGAACCAGCCGATCAGGCAGGCCAGCAGCACGGAAGCCCCCACCGCCACCCACGCCGGCAGCCCCCGGTCCACGAACAGGACGGCCAGCACCGCGGCGCTCAGCCCGCTGATCGAACCGACGGAGAGGTCGATCTGCCCGACCAGGAGCACGCAGACCACCCCCAGGGCGATGATGCCGACCGGGGCGCTCTCCAACGCCAGGTTCGTCAGGTTGGCGCTGGAGAGGAAGATCGGATTGAGGATCTGCATCACGGTCCAGATCACCACCAGACCCGCGAGGACGGGCAGCAGACCGAGGTCGCCGCCGCGCAGCCGGGCGAGGCCGGCCCGCCACGCGCGGCCGAGCCCGTCCCACCGCGCCACCGGCGGCTTCGGCCCGCCCTTGGTGAGGTCGGGCGGGGCGCCCTGCCCGGTCGCGGCCTGCGCCGCGGCGGTCGACGTGGACTTCGCCTCGGTCATGACGCGGCCCCCCGGTCGTTGGTGGTCGGCGCGGGGCGAAAGGCGCGGCGGCGGTCGGTGCGCCGGGTCACGACGTTGTCCTCGGCGCCCGTGATGGCGGCGACCAACTCGGCCGCGGTGGTCCGCAGGGCGTCGTACACGCCGTTGTTGCGGCCCAGGCGCAGCACGGCCACGGTGTCGGCGACGGCCTGCACGTCGGCCATGTTGTGGCTGACCATGATGACGCCGAGGCCCCGCTCGCGCAGCCGGTCGATGAGGTTCAGCACCTCGGCCGTCTGGGCGACGCCGAGCGCGGCCGTCGGCTCGTCCAGGATGATGACCTTGGGGTCGCCGAGCAGGGTGCGCGCGATGGCGACCGTCTGCCGCTGACCGCCCGAGAGCCCCGCCACCGGCAGCCGCACCGAGGGGATCTTCGCGGACAGCTCCGCCAGCAGGGCGCGCGCCCGCACCTCCATCGTCACGTCGTCCAGGCGCAGTCCGCGCAGCTCGCGGCCGAGGAAGAGGTTCTCGACGACGTTCAGGTTCTCGCACAGCGCGAGGTCCTGGTACACGGTGGCGATGCCCAGCTGCTGCGCCGAGGCGGGGGAGGGGACGGTGACAGCTGCGGCGGCGAAGCGGACGGTGCCGGCGTCCGGGGCGTGCACCCCCGACAGGACCTTGACGAGCGTGGACTTCCCCGCGCCGTTGTCGCCCACGAGGGCCACCACCTCGCCGGCGGCGACGTCGAGGTCCACGGCGGTGAGCGCGGCGACGGCGCCGAAGGACTTGCTGATTCCGCGCAGGGACAGCAGCGGTTCCCCGGGGTCCTGGCGCGGGGCGGGGAGGGGCGGGGACAGAGCGGACATGACCATCCTCGTCGTCGTCGGGCCGGCACGTCGAAGTCACACGGGTCGGGACGTCGTCACTTCAGGCCCAGCTCGGCGCAGGCGCGTGCGTACGTCGCGGTGCACACGTCACCGGTCTTCAGCGGTTTGTCGGCGCCGACGAGCACGTCGGCCAGGTTCTCCCGGGTCACCACGGTGGGCGTGAACAGCTCCGACGGGGTGTCGAAGAGCGTGGCGTTCCCCTTGGGCCGCTCGCCGCTGACGAACGCGTGGGCCGCGGCGGCTGCCGACTCGGCGACCGTCTTGATGGGCTTGGAGATGGTGTTGTACTGGTCGCCGTTGACGATGCGCTGGGCCGCGGCCAGCTCCGCGTCGTTGCCGGTCACCGGCGGCACCTCGACCCCGGCCGCCTTGAACGCGGCTATGGAGCCGCCGCCCGTGCCGTCGTTGGCGGCCACCACGCCCACGATCTTCCCCGGGAACTTGCTGATCTGACCGCTCACCCAGCTCTGCGCCTTGCCCGGCTCCCAGGCGGGCGTGTCGTACTCGGCCAGCAGCTTCAACCCGCTGGCGTCGACCGCGCTGTGGATGCCCTTCTTGATCAGCCCGGCCGCCGCGTCCGTGGGCGAACCGTTCACCTGGAGGATCCCGCCACCGCCCGCAACCGGGCCGCCGCCCTTGAGGTGGTCGACCAGCGACTGACCGATCATGGCGCCGATCTTCTCGTTGTCGAACGAGACGTAGTAGTCGGCGCGGACCGCGGGGACCGGCCGGTCGTACGCGATCACCTTGACGCCCCGCGACTGCGCCGTGCGCACCGTCGTCGCCGCGGCGGCCGAGTCCACCGGGTCCAGCACGATCACCTTCACGCCCTGCGCCAGGGCCGAGTTCGCCTGCTGTTGCTGCTTGGCGGCGTCGCCGCCGGCGTTCTGGTACAGCACCTGGCAGCCGGCGCAGAGCTCCTTCACCTTCGCCTTGAACAGCGGTGCGTCGTACAACTCGTAGCGGGTGGAGGCGAGATCGGGCATCAGGAAGGCGATCTTCGCCGAACCGCCGCCGGAACCGCCGGACGTCTCGGACGAGCAGGCGGTGGCGGATGCGAGGAGGGCGACGGCGAAGAGGGCGGCGGCAGACGTTCTCAGCGGGATTTGCTTCACTGCGGTTCTCCTTGGAGTTCCACCCGTGGCGCGGCACGCGGAGCAGGGGCGGTCGACTGGGGGAGCGAGAGTCACCGGAAGCGATGCGAGGGCCGGATACGCCCTGAGCGCGCGGAAAAAGTAACACCGCGCGCGTTAGTACTGTCAATGCTTATGTCAGAAGTAACAGCCCGGGATCATGGGTTGTGCTCAACCGCCGTGTCAGCGGACCGGTTGCGGCCCGTGCGCCGACCACCGCTGGCGGGCGCGGGCCAACTCGGCGCGGTAGCGCGCGTATCCGTCCTCGTACCGGGCGCGGTGCTCGGGCCGGGGTTCGACGGCCTGGTGTCGCTGCGGGGGAGCGGGGGCCGAAGGCGTCAACACGGCCCGGGCCACCTGCGCGGCGCCCAGCGCCCCGACCTCCTCCTCGACGGGGATGCGCACCGGCCGCCCCAAGACGTCGGCGATCAACTGCGCCCACAGCACGGAGCGGGCGCCGCCGCCGCACAGGGCGAGCGTGCCGCTGAGCCCGGCGACCTCCAGGCAGTGCCGGGCCGCGTACCCGATGGCCTCGCACACCGCGCGCACCACGTCCGCCCGACCGGTGGCCAGACTCAGCCCGTCGAGCCGGCCCTGCGCGGCCGGTTCGACGAAGGGCGCGCGCTCGCCGGCCTCGGACAGGAAGGGGAACGCGAAGGCGCCGCGGGCGCCCGGCGGGCTCTCGGCGAGCAGCGCGTCCACGTCCGCGGTGCGCGCCCCGACCAGCGCCAGCGCCCACTCAAGCGCGGCCGTGCCGACCATCGCGGGCATCGCGCGCAGCCACTGCCCCGGGGTGGGCGTGCAGATCCACATGCCGGCTGGCTCGGCCCGCGGATCGAGGTCGACGCGATCGGTCAGCACCTGGCTCGCGAGCGTCGTACCCAGGATCAACAGGCCGTCCCCCGGCTCCCGTACGCCGCTGCCGATCGCACAGGCCGGCAGGTCGTAAGGCCCCGCCAGCACGGGCAACCCCTCCGGCAGGCCCACCAGCGCGGCACCGCCGCCGTCCAGCGTGAGCACCGTGCCCGGGGCGGCGGGCTCCGGCAGCAGGTGCGCCTGGCCCTCGACCCCGCACGCTGCCAGCGCCTGCGGTGCGTACCTGCGGGTGCGGGGGTCGAGGAAGGGCAGCGTCGCGTCCGACGCGTCCAGGCACACCGTGCCCGTCAGCCGCTGCGCCACCGCGTCCACGCAGTACCCGGCCACGGCGGCGCGGGCGAGGCTGTCCGGCTCGTGTTCCTGGAGCCAGTTCAGCAAGGGGCCGTGGCAGCCGGGGAACATCCCGGAGCCGGTGTGCGCGTACGCCGCGCGGACTGTGCCGTCCACCAGCCAACGCGTCACCAGGTCGGCGGCGCGCGCGTCCATCCAGGAGATCGCCGGACGCACCGGCCGACCTGCGGTGTCCCGCAGCCACAGGCCGTCGCCCTGCCCGGTCAGGGCCACCGCTTCGGGCGCGCGCCCCAACTGGGCGACCACCTGCCGCACCACCGCGCCCACGCTGCCCACGACCTCGTCGAGGTCCTGCTCCACCCGCCCGCCGGAGAGCCGGTCCAACCGCGAGGGGCGCGCCGCCGCGGCGACGGTGACGCCCTCCTCGTCGAAGGCCGCGGCCTTGGTGACCGAGGTGCCGACGTCGACACCGATCACGACGCCGCCGGCGGTCACGTCCGGCCCGCCACGAGCACGTCCGGATTGGCCGGGTGGGCCAACGGTTCGCCGCGCACGAACCGCCCCACTTCGGCGGCCGTGATCGCGGCGGCGCGATGGGCCGTCTGCTTGGTGGCGCCCGCGAGATGGGGCGTGGTGATCACGTTCGGAGCATCCAGCAGGGGCCAGTCGGCCGGCGGCGGCTCCACGTCGTACACGTCGAGCGCGAGGGCCCCGAGCCGGCCGCTGCGCAACATCTCCGGCAGCGGAGCGTGGTCCAGCAGGTCGCCGCGGGCGGAGTTCACCAGGACCGCGCCGTGCGGAAGCAGTCCGAGGCGGCGGGCGTCGAGCAGATGGCGGGTCTCCTCGGTCAGCCGGGCGTGCAGGCTCACCACCGAGCTGCGGCGCAGGAGCGTGTCCAGCTCCACCAGCTCCACGCCGTCGGCCGCAGTCGCGGTCGGATCCGCGTACGGATCGGCGACCAGCACGCGGGCGCCGAAGGCGAGCAGCACCCGGGCCACGATCCGGCCGATGGCGCCGTAGCCGACCAGGCCGACCGTGGCGCCGTTGAGCTCGGTGCCGCCCTCCTCGTACGCGTACAGGTCACCGCGCCAGACGCCGCGCTTCAGGTCCGCGTCGGCGGTGGCGATGCGACGGGTCGCGGCGAGCACCAGGCCCACCGCGAACTCGGCCGCGGCCGGTGCGTTGCGTCCGGGGGCGAAACTGACGGCGACCCCGTGCCGGGTGGCGGCGGCCAGGTCCACGTTGACCGGGCCGCCCCGCGACACGGCGACGAACCGCAGCTCGGGGGAGGCCGCGAACACCCGCTCCGTGAACGGCGCCAGCTGGGTGACGCAGACGGACGCGCCCGACAGCGCCCCGATCAGCAGGTCCTCGCTGCCGCTCGCCTCCGCGACGGCCCCGACCGAACCGAAAGGCTCGTGCGGCCAGGGCAGCGTCAGCTCGGCGAACTCGGGGGTCTTGCGGCCAGGGCGCGACAACTCCTGGCTCAGCGCCGCGCGGATCAACTCGGGACGGACAAAGTGGTCGCCTGCGGCGAGGATGCGCATGAAGTCAGGTTCCTTCTGCGAGGAAAGCCGGGGGAGTCGTGACCTCGGCCGCACCGGGGTCCGGGCTGCGGAACATCTGTTAAATTTAACAGCGCGAAAGTGAGCCAGCAATGCATTTCCCGCAGCCTGTTGGCGCATTCGACGGCCCTTCTTCACATTTCTTCACGATCGCAGGCATCGCCGCGTACCGTGCATCCCCGGCTCCCGACCCGACCACCGGACCACCGTGTATCCCCGACTTTCGACAGGAGCGTCGTCATGGCCGCCCGCCTACTGCTGGTACGGCACGGCGAGACCGAATGGCACGCGGAGAACCGCTACGCCGGGGTCTCGGACGTGGCACTGACCGCGAAGGGCATCACGCAGGGCGAGGCCCTGGGCGCCTGGGCCCTGCGCTCGGGCGTCGACGCCGTGGCCTGCTCACCGCTCAGCCGCGCCCGGCTCACCGCCCAGCCGGCAGCCACCGCCCTCGGCGTCGCCCCGGAGGTCGTCGACGACCTGCGGGAGGTCGGCTTCGGCTGGGGCGAGGGCCGGACCATCGCCGAGATGGCGGCGGAGGACCCCGAGGCCGTACGGCGCTTTCGCGAGGACGCGCAGACGGGCGCCTTCCCCGGCTCCGAACCGCTCGCGCAGGCCGCGGCCCGCTCGACCCGGGCGCTGCGCGAACTGGCGGACCGCCACCCGGGGCGCACCGTCTTGGTCGTCGCCCACAACACCCTCCTGCGCATCGCCCTGTGCGAACTGGTCGGGCTGCCGCTCGGCCGCTACCGACGCGTCTTTCCGCGGCTGGACAACGGAGCCGTCTCGGAGGTCGTCCTCACCGACGGCGAGGCAGCGCTGCGCTCGCTGAACGTTCCCACCGCCACGGCCCCGACGCCCGGCGCCCCCACGGGAGGCTGAAGCCCATGACCAAGCGAACCGCCGAAGAGCGCCGACGGCTCATCGCCGACCACGTGGTGGAGCACGGCACCGCCACCGGCACCGTCCTCGCCCAGCTCACCGGCGTCAGCCTGATGACGGTCCACCGGGACCTGGACGACCTGGAGCGGCGCGGGGTGCTGCGGCGCTTTCGCGGCGGGGCCTCCGCCCTGCCGTCCACGGTCTTCGAGTCGAACCTCGACTACCGCCTCGGGGTCAACACGGCGGAGAAGGCGGCCGTGGCGCGCGCCGCGGCCGACCTGGTCGAGCCGGGCATGTCGGTGATGCTCGACGACTCCACCACCGTGCTGGCCATGGCCCGGCTGCTGGTCGACCTCGCCCCGCTCACCGTGGTCACCAACGCCCGACGGGTGGTCGACGTGTTCACCGAGTGCGAGGGGATCCGGCTGATCGCCCTCGGTGGGGAGTACTCGCGCACCCACGACTCCTTCCTCGGCATGCCCTGCGTCGAGGCCATCGAGGCGCTGTCCGTGGACCTGGTCGCGGTCTCCACCTCCGGGCTGGACGCCACGATGACGTACCACCAGGAGCAGGACGTGGTGCTGGTCAAGCGGGCGATGCTCGCCTCGGCCGCGCACAAGGTGATGCTCATGGACCACACCAAGCTCGCCCGCACCGCGCTGCACCGGGTCGGGCCGGTGCGCGACTTGGACCGGCTCATCGTCGACGACGGCGTGGGAGTGGAACTGCTGGGCAAGTTGCGCGAGCGGACCAAGGTGAGCGTGGCGACCGTCGCCCCCGGCGCTTGACGCCCCGCGCCTGAGGTGCCCTACCGGTCGTGATGGATCGCGTGTTAATTTCACACGGGTGAGAACAGAACCGGTCGGAGGCGCCCCGCCGGCGGCCGTGCGCACGGGAAAGGACCCATCCTCCCATGAGCAGTGGCGCCTGCCTCAGCGGTGACGCACGACCTGTGGTCGCCGGGGTCGACGTGGCCACGGCCTCCGTGCGGGTGCTGTGCGTGGACGACCGCGGCCGGGTGCGAGCCGAGGCCCGGGAGCACCTGCCCGCCCCCGAGCGCGGCGCCGACGGCACCAGCGAGCAGGACGCCCGACGGTGGTGGCCCGCCGTGCGGTCCGCGCTGCGCCGAGCCACGAACGCACTGCCGTCGCACGGCCGCGAGGTCGTCGCGGTGGCCGTCTGCGCCACCTCCGGCACGATCGTCCCGACGGGGCAGGACGGCGAACCCCTCGGGCCCGCCCTGATGTACGACGACCGGCGCGCCGCCGACCTGAACGCCGAGGCGCAGCGGCTCGGCAGCGCCCGCTGGGCCGCCCTCGGGCTGTCCGTGGGTCCCACCGCCGCCCTCGGGCGCGCCGTGTGGTGCCGGCGTACGTACGGCGCACGGCTCCGGCACGTACTGCACACGCCCGAGCTGATCGGCCGTCGCCTCACCGGCGGCCCCGTGCCGGCCGACTGGAGTCATGCGCTCAAGACCGGCTACGACGCCCGCGCCGGCGAGTGGGCCCACGAGGTCTTCACCGCCCTCGACCTCCCACTCGACCTGCTCCCCGCGGTCCGGCCGCCGGGGACGGCCGCCGGGGTCGTGGGGGCCGAGGCGTCGGGCGCCACCGGACTGCCGGTCGGCTGCTCCGTGCGGCTGGGCATGACCGACGGCTGCGCCGGCCAACTCGCCACCGGGGCGGTCGAGCCGGGCCGGTTCGTCGGCGTGCTCGGTACGACGTACGTCCTCAAGGGGGTCTCGGTCGACCTGGTGCACGATCCGGCCGGCGCCCTCTACAGCCACCGTCACCCGGACGGCTGGTGGCTGCCCGGCGGGGCGTCCAACACCGGCGGCGAAGCCCTCGCCGACGTCGATCCGGACCGGCTCGCCGCGCTGGACCGGGCGGCGGCGTTCCGTGGTCCCGCCTCGTTCCTGCACTATCCGCTGCGACGGGAGGGCGAGCGCTTCCCCTTCGTGTCGGGCGCGGCGCGCGGCTTCGCCACGGCGCCCGCGCAGGACGAGGCGGACGCGCACCGGGCGGCCCTGGAGGGCGTGGCCTTCGTCGAACGTCTCGCCGTCGAACGGGTCGGGGAGTTGGGGATCGCGGTCTCCGGGCCGCTGCACGCGGCGGGCGGCGGCAGCCGCAGCCCGGTGTGGTCCGCGATCCGGGCGACGGTGCTGGACCGTCCCGTCCGGCTGGTCGAACGCGCGGAGACGGCGTACGGCGCGGCGCTCCTGGCCGCCACCGGCACGCTCTATGAGGACCTGCCGACGAGTGCGGCTGCGATGGTCGGGCCCGGGGTGCTCGTGGAGCCGGTCGCCGCGGAACGGGCGGCCCTCGACGACGCCTACCAGTGCTTCCGGGCCGAATTGCAGCGGCGGGGCTGGCTCGCCTGAGGGCCGTTGAGCGCCGGTGTGCCGTGCGGGCGCCCCCGGGGGCGGGGGGGGCGCCCCGCCCCGACGCCCCCCACACAGGGTGTAGTCCACGCCAGGGGTTAATGCG
>NZ_JBEYTZ010000060.1:0-29739 GCF_040643215.1 Streptomyces sp. NPDC047315
CCCCTACACCCACTCCCGCCGCACCGGCGCCTTCCTCCTCATCGACCCCAACGACGGCACCACCCTCACCGCCGCCATGACCGGAGACAGCTTCGGCGGCACGGCTGAGCACTGACCGCACGACACAGCACCCTTCGAGCACAGCACCTTCCGGGCCCGGGGCCGACGCCCCGGGCCCGAAGCACGCACCCGAACACCCCCTTCCGACAGGTGCCCGACGTCGGTCGAACGGAACAACCAGCGGGGCCACGCTCACCGAGTGAGCGTGGCCCCGCTGGTCTCTTTCTGTCGGTCGGCCGTTCCTCCGACGAGGACGGCGACGGCGGTCAGGTCACGGACGGCGCCCGCTGCTCCTCGACGGCTTCCCGGCCAGCCGGCGGCGGAACCGCTCCCGGCTCGCCCTCCGGCGGCATGCCCTCTCCTTCGAACCCGGCCGGTGCCTTGGCGGGCAGCGCGAAGATCAGCAGGAAGATGACGAACAGCACTCCGGCGACCCAGAAGAGGGCGTTCTCGAAGGCGTCGGCGAACTCGGTGCCGATCAGGGCCGGCCCCGCCTCCTCGTTGATCACGCCGAAGAAGACCACGGAGGTCAAACCGAGCCCGAGGGCGTTGCCCATCTGGAGCGTGGTGTTGATCAGGCCGGACGCCGAACCGGCGTGCTCACGCGGCACGTCGGAGAGGATGGCGTTGGTCAGCGGCGCGGTGATCAGGCCCATGCCGGCGCCGATGACGAAGAGCGGTGCCAACATCTGCCAGGTCTCGATGTCCGTGCCGTACCGGTCGGCGAGCCAGGCGTACAGCAGCATCCCGGCGCCCATCACGAGCGCACCCGCCTGCAGCACCTTGCGGCCGTACTTCGGCACCAGCTGCTGCACGGAGATGCCGGCGAAGATCGAGGTCGCCACGGAGAACGGCAGCCCCGTCAGACCGGCGCGCATCACGCTCCAGCCCAGCCCCACCTGCATGTACAGCGTCCAGATGAAGAAGAAGATGCCGCAGACCATGCCGAAGCCGACCTGCACCGCGATGCCCGCGCTGAAGCTCTTGACCTTGAAGAGGGAGAGCTCGATCAGCGGCGAGCCGTCCTTGCGGGCCTTGTAGCGCTCGTACACCACCAGGGCGCCGAGGACCAGGGGCGAGCACGCCATCGAGACGAAGCCCCACGCCGGCCAGTCCTCCTCGTGCCCGCGGGTCAGCGGGTACACGAGCATCAACAGACCCAAGGTGACCAGGGCGACGCCGACCAGGTCGAGGCGGAGCGCCTTGGGAGCCTTGGACTCGCTGATGAAGACGCGGCCGAGGAACAGCCCCGCGATGCCGACGGGCAGGTTGATCAGGAAGATCAGCCGCCAGTCGAGACCGAAGAGGTCCCACTCCGTCAACAGCGCGCCGAGCAGGGGGCCGGAGACCCCGCCGAGCCCGACGATGGCGCCGAAGAGGCCGAAGACCTTGCCGCGCTCGTGGGCCGGGAACGTGGCGTGGACGATGGACAGCACCTGCGGGACCATCAGCGCGGCGGCTGCGCCCTGCAGAATGCGGGCACCCACGAGCATCTCCGCGCTGCCGGCAATGCCACAGAGCGCGGACGCCACGGTGAAGGTCCCGATTCCCAGGAGGAACAGCCGTTTCCGACCGAAGATGTCACCGAGCCTGCCGCCGGTGATCAGTCCGGCCGCGAAGGCGAGGGCATATCCAGCGGTGATCCACTGGATCTGACCGGTGGAAGCCCCGATGTCCCGCTGGATCGACGGGATCGCGATATTCACGATCGTGACGTCGACGAGGTCCATGAAAGCGGCGATCAAGACGATGGCCAGCGCGATCCAGCGACGGTTGTCTGGTTCAACCGCCGCTGCTGGGTGAGGGGTTGGAGAAGTCATGGTTAAAGGCTAGGGAAAGTCGCGCGCCCGCGGGGGCCTGCGACTTCAGGGTTTCCGTTCACACCGATCAGAACCTTTTATTGGGGCCTTCGATGGCTTGCTAACTGCATTTTCGTGCTGTTGTTTACTCGAATATCTGAACTAGCCCGGCGCCGCTCGGCGGCAGCATCGCAACACTCGACGAAAGAAGTGAGAAAATGACCAAGGTCTGGTTCGTGACCGGCTCGTCCCGAGGCTTCGGCCGGTGCTTCGTCGAGGCGGCCCTCGGCCGTGGAGACACCGTCGCGGCCACCGCACGCGACGTCGACTCCCTCACCGACCTCACCCGCACCTACGGCGGGGCGATCCTCCCGCTGGCGCTGGACGTCACCGACCGCTCCGCGGTCTTCGCCGCCGTGCAGCGGGCCCACGACCACTTCGGACGTCTCGACGTCGTCGTCAACAACGCCGGTTACGGACTCTTCGGCACCGTCGAGGAGATCACCGAGGAGCAGGTCCGCGCCCAACTGGAGACCAACCTCTTCGGCGCCCTCTCGGTCACCCAGGCCGCCCTGCCGCACCTGCGCGCACAGGGCAGCGGACACATCGTGCAGATCTCCAGCGTCAGCGGCGTCGTCGCCTTCCCGATGCTCGGCGGCTACCACGCCTCCAAGTGGGCACTCGAAGGGCTGAGCGACGCCCTGGCCCAGGAGGTCGCCGCCTTCGGCGTCAAGGTCACCCTCGTCGAGCCCGGTGGATACGCCACCGACTGGGCCGGATCCTCCGCCGTCTTCGCCGCGCCGCTGCCCGCCTACGACCAACTGCGCGCCGGCATGTTCAGCGGCGGCGCCCCCGAGGTCGCCGACCCGGCAGCGGCCGGCGCCGCCCTGCTGAAGATCGTGGACGCCGAGGAGCCGCCGCTGCGCGTCGTCTTCGGCCGGCAGCCCGGCGGCCTCGTCGCCCACGTCTACGGGGAGCGGCTGAAGACCTGGTCCGACTGGGCGGAGCTGTCCGCCGAGGCCGAGCAGCCGCCCGCCGCCGCCCCGGTCGACGCCGAGCCCCCGGCACCCGTCGCACGCGAAGCCGTCACCACCGCCCGCTGACCGCGGGCCGAAGACCGCACCACCGGCCGGCGCACCCGCGCCACCACGCCCGTACCACCAGACCTCCCGAACGGAGGAACCACCATGAGCACCCTGACCGCCACTGCCACCGCCGCCACCCCGTCCGTCACCGCGGACGACGCCACCGCCCTCTGGCGCGACCTGGTCATCGAGGACCTGGCGCCGCTGACCGCGGGGCAGTTCCGCGCGGGCACCTGCATCTGCTGGGTGGACGAGCCGCAGGACGACCGGGACACCCGCAACGAAGCCGCGGTCACCGTACGCCTGAACTGACCGAGCACCACCAACGCACCCCGGTCCGCCGACGGCCATGCGGGAGAGGGCCGTCGGCGGAACCCGAGGACACCCGCCGTGTCGAAACAGCCGCTCATGATCCCAGGGGGGAAGCATGAACAGCTCAGAGCGCAGTCTGCCCGGCCTCGCCTTCAAGCCGCACCTGCGGGCCGAAGTCGTCCCGGGCGAAGGGGTCTTCCTGGTCTCCGAACGAGGCGTCACCGCGCTGCGCGGCGCGGGCGTCTCCGCCCTCGCGCCCCTGCTGGACGGGACCCGGGACCTGAACCGGCTGATCAACGACGCGGCCCGGAGCATCCCCGCGGCGCGCACGGAGCACGTCGTCTCCGGCCTGCTCGCCGCGGGGCTGCTCACCGAACGAGGCCCGGACGACGTGACGGCCGCCGCCGACATGGCCTTCTGGGAGCTGGCCGGCCTCGACGGCACCGCCGCGGCCCGCCGGCTGCGGCACACCCGCGTCGGCACCGTCACCACCGGCGCCACCGCCACCGCGGCCACCGCACGACAGCTCACCGACGCCCTCGTCGCCGCCGGCCTGGACGTCCTGGACCCCGCCGGCGACCCCCTCCGGTCCGCCGGCCGGCCCTTCGGCGCCACCGCGCCGACCCCGCTGCGCGCCGCGGACTTCACCGTCGTCCTGTGCGACGACTACCTCGACCCAGCGCTCGGCGGCATCGACGCCGCCCAGCGCCGCACCGGAACCCCGTGGCTGCTGGTGCGCCTCGGCGGCGACCGGCCCTGGATCGGCCCGGTGTTCCGCCCCGGCGACGGGCCGTGCTGGCACTGCCTCGCCGACCTGCTGCGCCGCAACCGCCCCGCGGAGAGCTACCTCGACCGCGCCCTGGGCCGCCGGGTCTCCCCGCCGCTCTCCTCGCTGGCCGCCGTCCGCTCGGCCGGGCTGCACCTCGCCGCCCTGGAGAGCGCGAAGTGGGTCGCCGGCCACCGCCACCCCGGCCAGTGCGCCATCTGGACCGTGGACCCCCTCTCGCTCTCCGGCCAGCACTGCCCGGTGCGCCGCCGCCCCCAGTGCAGCGCCTGCGGCGACCCCGACCTGATGAGACGCCAGGTGAACGCCCCCGTCGTGCTGCACAACCGCCCCAAGGCCGCCGTGGAACAGGCCGACCGCTGGCTGTCCGCCGACGAGATGCTGCACCGCTACGCCCATCTGATCGACCCCCTCACCGGAGTGGTCAGGGAGATCAGCCGGGACCCGCGCGGCCCCGAGTTCCTCAACTGCTTCCACGCCGGCCACAACCCCGCGACCTCGCCCAACGACCTCGCGTCCGTCCGGTTCGGACTGCGCAGCCACAGCTCGGGCAAGGGCACCACCGAACTCCACGCCAGGGTCAGCGCCCTGTGCGAGGCGGTCGAGCGGCACAGCGGCTACTTCCAGGGCGACGAGCCCACGGTCCGCGCCGCCTACCGCGACGTCGCCGACACCGCCGTCCACCCCGACGACGTCCAACTCTTCCACCCCCGGCAGTTCGCCGGGCGCACCGAGTGGAACGAGCACAACGCCGCCGCGCACCGGGTGCCCGAACCCTTCGACGAGGACGTCCGGCTGGACTGGACCCCGGTGTGGTCGCTGACTTCCAGACGGCAACGGCTGCTGCCCACCTCGCTGCTCTACTACAACGCGCCCTGCCCCCGCGGCGCCCGCACCTGCTTCGCCAACTCCAACGGCTCCGCCGCCGGAAGCTGCCTGGAGGACGCCGTCGTCCAGGGCACCATGGAGCTGATCGAACGCGACGCGGTCGCCCTGTGGTGGTACAACCGCACGCCTCAGCCCGGTGTCGACCTCGACGCCTTCGACGACCCGTGGACCCGGC
The DNA here is from genome assembly GCF_040643215.1 of Streptomyces sp. NPDC047315. Lineage (NCBI taxonomy): Bacteria > Bacillati > Actinomycetota > Actinomycetes > Kitasatosporales > Streptomycetaceae > Streptomyces > Streptomyces sp. NPDC047315. The sequence goes on from NZ_JBEYTZ010000060.1 coordinate 5,104, forward strand.
GGGTACGCGCCGGCCACGCCGCCCTGCACCGGGAGGTCTGGGCCCTCGACCTCACCACCGACATCGGCGTCCCCGCGTTCGCCGCCCTGTCCCGGCGCGTCGACAAGGCGGCCGAGGACATCACCCTCGGCTTCGGCGCCCACTTCGACCCCCGGATCGCCCTGCGCCGGGCCCTGACCGAGCTCAACCAGATGCTGCCGCCCGTCGCCGACGTGAGCGCCGACGGTCGTACGGGCTACGCCTGCGACGACGCGGACGCCCTGAGCTGGTGGCGCACGGCGACCCTGGCGAACGCGCCCCACCTGGCACCCCGCCCCGCCGCCGCATCCGGGTGGCCGGGCGGCCCCGACGCCGTGCGGCGCCGGCGCGACCTGCGCGAGGACGTGACCGTACTGGAACAACTGCTGGCGGCCCGGGGCCTGGAGCTGCTGGTGCTCGACCAGACCCGCCCCGACATCGGGCTGCCGGTGGTCAAGGTGGTCGTGCCGGGACTGCGCCCGTTCTGGACCCGCTTCGCCCCCGGCCGGCTGTACGACGTCCCGGTGCGGCTCGGCAGGCTCGACGCGCCCACCCGGTACGAGGAGCTGAACCCCGTACCCCTGTTCATGTGACGGAAACACGGGATCTCCGTACCCGACTTTCACCACCCCGGATTTTGACATAACCTCACATTGCCTCCCACTAGGGGGAGTTCATACCGCGGACCGACGTACGGTGAGGAGTCCCCATTGCGCCGGCCAGCGCTGACCGAGGCGGCTCCCCCTGACTCCGGAGCCGGCCCGCAGGACGAACTGCACGGCGAGTTGGCACCCCGGGTGGCGGTCTGCATCACGGCCGTGGTGATCGGCGGCTTCTTCTTCATCGGACTGACGTACCTGCTGCGGGCCCGACCCTCCGGGGTGGGGCTCGCGGTCTGCGGAGTCCTGATGCTGGCCCTGCTGGCGCTCCAGATGTTCCACTCGTTCCCCTTCGCGGCCCCCCGCCTCGTACCGCACCGGCGCAAGACCCTGGCGGCACAGGCCCTGATCACCTACGTACCGTTCCCGATCTTCGAGGAAGCCTGGCTGGGAGTGCCGGGCTTCCTCGCCGGATCGACCCTGCTGGTGCTGCGGTCGGCCACCGGATGGGCCTGCTTCGCGACCGTCATCGGCACCGTGGGCCTGCTGAACTACACCGTGGGCTACGGCACCGCCGAGTTGGCGTACAACATGGTCGCCACCGGCCTCACCGGCCTCGTCGTCTACGGACTGAGCCGACTGACGGACCTGGTGCGCCAGGTGCAGGCCGCCCGCGCCGAACTGGCCCGGCTCGCGATCGTGCAGGAACGGCTCCGGTTCGCCCGCGACCTGCACGACCTCCTCGGCTACAGCCTCTCCACCATCACGCTCAAGTGCGAACTCACCCACCGGCTGGTGCGCATCCACCCCGAGCGGGCCGAGACCGAGATCACCGAGATCCTGCGCACCGCACGCCAGGCGCTCGCCGACGTCCGCTCCGTGGCGAGCAGCTACCTCAACATGAGCCTGAGCCGCGAGGTCTCCGCCGCCGAGTCGCTGCTGTGCGCCGTCGGCATCCAAACCGAGGTGCGGATGGAGGTGGACCTCCCGGCCGGGCCCGTCGACACCGTCCTGGCGACCGTGCTGCGGGAGGGCATCACCAACATGCTCCGGCACAGCAAGGCACAGCACTGCATGATCGCGGCGGAGAAGGGGAAGGGCCGGGTGCGCGTGGCGGTGGCCAACGACGGCGTGGGCGCCGAGACCGCGACCCTGTCCACCGGCGGCGTCGGCACCGGCGGCAGCGGCCTGCACAACCTCACCGCACGGGTGGCCGCCCTCGGCGGCGCGCTGACCGCGGGGAGCCGGGACGACGGCTGGTTCGAACTGACGGCGGAAGTCCCCGCCTGAGGACCGGGCGCCCGGCCGGAACCCGGGTGCGCCCACCGGGAACGGGACTCACAACCACCCGGAAGCGCGGGCTATCCGCACCGCGTCCATCCGGTTGCGCGCGCTGAGCTTGGTGACGCTGGTCGTCAGGTAGTTGCGGACCGTCCCCGGGGACAGCGACAGCCGCCGGGCGATCTCCGGGATGTCCTCGCCCTCCGAGACCAGCCGCAGCACCTCCGTCTCCCGGGCCGTCAGCGGATTCTCGGCCGCCTGGATGGTGGCTACCGCCAACTGCGGATCGATGACCTGCTCGCCCGCCGCCACCGCCCTGATCGCGGCGGCCAACTCGTCCGGATCCGCGTCCTTCAGCAGGAAACCGGAGACGTGGGCCTGGATCGCCCGCCGCAGATTGCCCGGCCGGCCCAGGCTCGTGAGGATCATCGTGCGGCACTGCGGCAACTGCTCGTGGAGCTGGGCCGCCGCCTGGATGCCGTCGATCCCCGGCAGGTCGATGTCCAGGACGGCGACGTCAGGACGCACCGCCAGCGCGGCCGGCAGGATCTGATCGCCCGCCCCCACCTCGGCGACGACCTCGATGTCGGGCTGTAACTCAAGCAGCGACACGAGCGCTCTTCGCAGCATCAACATGTCTTCCGCGAGCAGGATCCGGACCACCGTTCCCCCCAGACACGCCCCACGGGATGGCAACTTCGGGGTGTGATCATACATTCGAGGGGGCCCGCGTGGGGTGCGTGCGCAGCGGCCCGCGCCCCACGCTGCCCGGGGCGTCCGTAGGACAGGCCCAAGGGCCTGTCCTACGGACGCCGCAGCAGGTACGTGTCCATGATCCAGCCCTTGCGCTCCCGCGCCGCCGCCCGCAGCTCCTCGATCCGCTCGGAGACCTCCGAGAGCCGACCCGACACCAGGATCTCGTCCTCCGTGCCGACGTACGCCCCCCAGTAGATGTACAGGTCCTGGTCGAGGTGGCGGGTGAACGCCTGACGGGCGTCCAACATGACCACCACGTCGTCCACGTCCTCGGGCCAGCCCTCCGCCAGCCGCCGCCCGGTGGTGATCTGCACCGGGCGCCCCACCCGGTTCAGCACGGTGCGGTGCCGCGCCAACAGGGCCGATACGGAGCTGACGCCCGGCACCACCACGTGGTCGAAGGCGACCGCACCGCGCCCCAGCACCTCCTCCAGGACCGCGAGCGTGGAGTCGTACAGCGAGGGGTCGCCCCACACCAGGAACGCCCCGCACTCGTCCTCGCCCAGCTCATCGGCGATGAAGCGCTCGTACAGATCGGCCCGGCGCGACCGCCAGTCGTCGACGGCGGGGGAGTAGTCCGATGTTTCCCGGTCCCGCTCCGGGTCGCGCGCCTCCACCAGCCGGTAGGAACCCTCCGCCACATGGGCGTCGAGGATGTCCCGGCGCAGCCGGATCAGATCCGCCTTCGCCTCGCCCTTGTCGAGGATGAAGAAGGCATCAGCCTCGTTCAGCGCCTTGATCGCCTGCAATGTCAGATGGTCGGGATCGCCCGCCCCGATGCCGATCACATAGATCTTCCTCACCCCGTGAGTCTGCCGCACCCCGCCGCGGCGTCACCTACCGGGGGCCCCGCCGGCGCCCTATCCTCCGACCATGCGTGTCGCGCTCTTCGTCACCTGCGTCAACGACGCACTGTTCCCCGCCACCGGCGTCGCCACCGTGCGGCTGCTGGAACGGCTCGGCGTCGACGTCGACTTCCCCACCGCCCAGACCTGCTGCGGCCAGCCCCAGTTCAACACCGGCTACCCGCGCGAGACGGAGCCGTTGGTGCGCCGCACCGCACGCGCCTTCGCCCGCTACCCGTACGTGGTCACCCCCTCCGGGTCGTGCGCCGCCATGGTGCGCGAGCACTATCCCCGCTTCGGCGAGGAGGACCTGCCGCGGCGCACGTACGAGCTCACCGAGTTCCTCGTCGACGTCCTCGGCGTCGTCGACGTCGGCGCGTACTTCCCCCACACCGTCACCTACCACCCCTCCTGCCACGGGCTGCGCCTGCTGCGCCTCGGGGACCGGCCGCGCCGCCTCCTCGACGCAGTGAAGGGGCTACGGCTGCGCGAGCTTTCCGGCGCCGAGGAGTGCTGCGGCTTCGGCGGCACCTTCGCGGTGAAGAACCCCGACGTCTCCGCCGCCATGGGCCGCGACAAGGTGGCGAGCGCCGCCGCCACCGGCGCCACCGTGCTCTGCGGCGCTGACAACTCCTGCCTGATGCACCTCGACGGCGTCGCCCGCCGCGAGGCCCGGCCGCCCCGGCTGCGCACCGTGCACCTCGCGGAGATCCTCAGCGCGACCGAAGAGACCCCCTACCGCTGGGAGCCGTCGCGATGAGCGGACGCCACGTCGACCTGGGCATGCCGTCCTTCCCCACCGCGGCCAGGGACGCGGTCCGCGACGGGACCCTGCGCGCCAATCTCCGCCACGCCACTCACACCATCCGCGACAAGCGCGCCCGCGCCGTCGCGGAACTCGACGACTGGGCGCAGTTGCGGGAGGCCGGACGGCAGATCAAGGACCGGGCCCTGCGCCACCTCGACCACCACCTGGAGCGGCTGGAGCGCGCCGTCACCGAAGCCGGCGGCACCGTCCACTGGGCGGAGGACGCCGACGACGCCAACCGGATCGTCACCGAACTCGTCCGGGCCACCGGCCAGCGGGAGGTCGTCAAGGTCAAGTCGATGGCCACCCAGGAGATCGGCCTCAACGAAGCGTTGGCCGCCGAGGGCATCACGGCGTACGAGACCGACCTCGCCGAACTGATCGTCCAACTCGGCGACGACCGGCCCTCCCACATCCTCGTCCCCGCCATCCACCGCAACCGCGCCGAGATCCGGCAGATCTTCGCCGAGGAGATGGGACGCTGGGGCCGGCCGGCCCCCGACGGCCTCACCGACACCCCCGCCGACCTCGCCGAAGCCGCCCGGCTGCACCTGCGGGAGAAGTTCCTCCGCGCCAAGGTGGGCATCTCCGGCGCCAACTTCATGGTCGCCGAGACCGGCACCCTCGTCGTCGTCGAATCCGAGGGGAACGGCCGGATGTGCCTGACCCTCCCGGAGACCCTGATCTCCGTCGTCGGCGTCGAGAAGGTCGTACCGACCTGGCGCGACCTGGAGGTCTTCCTCCAGACCCTGCCCCGCTCCTCCACCGCCGAGCGGATGAACCCCTACACCTCGATGTGGACCGGGACCAGCGATGCCGACGGCCCCCGCGCCTTCCACCTCGTCCTCCTCGACAACGGGCGCACCGCCGTCCTCGCCCACGACACCGGCCGCCAGGCCCTGCGGTGCATCCGCTGCTCGGCGTGTCTGAACGTGTGCCCGGTGTACGAACGGGCCGGCGGCCACGCGTACGGCTCGGTCTACCCGGGCCCCATCGGCGCCATCCTCAGCCCCCAGCTCCGCGGCACCGCGAGCGCCGTCGACGCGTCCCTGCCGTACGCCTCCTCCCTGTGCGGCGCCTGCTACGAGGTGTGCCCGGTCGCCATCGACATCCCCGAGGTGCTGGTCCACCTGCGGACCCGGGTGGCCGGGGGCGGGGGAGCGGGCCACCGGATCGAGAAGGCGGCGATCAAGACGGCGGGCTGGGTCCTCGACCACCCCGGCTTCCTCGCCGCGGCCGAACGCGCCGCCGCCCGCACCCGCCGCCTCCACCCCCGCCGACCCCCCGGCGCGGGGGCGTGGACCCGGAGCAGGGAGCTGCCCGAAGCGCCACGGGAGTCCTTCCGCGACTGGTGGCGGAAGAACCGCGGCGCGGACGGAGGCCAGGGATGACGTACGAAGAGAGTCCGGGCACCACCGGCGCGCGGGAGCGGATCCTGGCCCGGATCCGCGCGGCCGTTGCCCACGCTCCCGAGGCGCCGGCCGTCCGCCGCGACTACCGCACCAGCCATGCCCCCGACGACCCGAGCACCCTCGTCGACCTGCTCGACCGCAACCTCACGGAGTACCGGGCCACCGTCCACCGCACCACCTCCGCCGCGCTGCCCGCCCTGGTGGCCGCCCGCCTCCACGCAAACGGCGCCGGCACGGTCGTCGTCCCCGACGGCGTCCCACCGGCCTGGCTCGCCGACACCGAAGCCACCCTGGTCCGCGACACCGGTCCGCTCACCGCGGCCGAGCTGGACGCCTGCTCCGCCGTGCTCACCGGCTGCGCCCTGACGATCGCGGAAACCGGCACCATCGTCCTCGACGCCGGCCCAGCCCAGGGCCGCCGCGCCCTCACCCTCGTGCCCGACCTGCACCTGTGCGTGGTCCGGGTCCCGGACCAGCTGGTGGCGTCCGTGCCGCAGGCCCTGACCCTGCTTACCCCGACCAAGCCGCTGACCTGGATCTCCGGCCCCTCGGCGACCAGCGACATCGAACTCGATCGCGTCGAGGGCGTCCACGGCCCCCGCACCCTGGAGGTCCTCCTGCTACGCGGCTAGCGCCCTACCTCAAGGTGAGCCGCGGCGCCTCCGCCCGCGGGTCCACCGGACCGGCGCCCGCCGTCAGCCGCTCCGAGAGGTCCCGCGCCCAGGCGTGCAGCCCCTGCACGTCGACGTCGTACGGATCCCCGTACCCCGCGATCCGCGCTGCCCCCCGCTCCAGCAGCCGCGCCCCGCCGGCGGCGTTCCCCCGCGCGGCGTGGGTCAACCCCACCGCCAGCTGCGCGAGCCCCTGCCACAGGTCCCGCTCCGGCTCGGGCCGCGACTTCCAAGCGTCCTCGAACACCTCGTGCGCGTGGAACGGCTTCCCCGCGTCCAGCAGCCGCTGTGCCTCGGCAAGCGTCTCCTCGGGCCCCCGCACCACCCCCTCGGGCTGCCGCTCCACCCCCGCGCGCCCGTACGGCAACGGCCGCCCCAACCCGTCCCGCGGACGCGCACTGCGCGCCCGCCCCTCGCCGTCCCGGTCCCTCGGTGCCCTCTCCACACCCCGATTCTCCCCGAAACCCCTCCACGCCCGCAGGCCACCGGCGAGATGCCGGCGCGGAGTGGGGTAAAGTCTTCCCTGCACGCCGCACCCGGCACTCCGGGGCGGGCGGGCAACGGGACGTGGCGCAGCTTGGTAGCGCACTTGACTGGGGGTCAAGGGGTCGCAGGTTCAAATCCTGTCGTCCCGACCAGCGTTTTCGCAGGTCACAGGCGGTATCGGAGAATTCCGATGCCGCCTTTCCGTCTTTCCTGGGACCCGTTGGGGACGAGCCGGTGAGGTGGGCCGTGAGCGCGGTGCCCGCTTCGGTGATCTTGTGCATACGGACCAGTACGGCGAGGCTGCCGGAGGGCGCGGAAGTGAGTGGTGCCCCCACCGCAGTGCTCCATCCGGCCGATTCCGAACCGGCGCCAGCGGGTGTCGCCCACCACCCCGCCGTGAACGAAGGGGTACGGCACCGCGAACCTCTCGGTGAACCTGGTGGACAGCCCGCTCATGCTGGGCTTCCTCTCGGAACAGCCGTTAGCGCAACGGCGGGTGTGCCGGTGCTGGCGCTGCGCGTCCGACGGGGTGACGGTATGCGCCGACACGGTGGACGGGAAGCACCGCCGGGCGGGCGAACATGGTGCGTTGCCTGATCGTTGATGACAGTCCGGTCCTTCTGGCCGCGGCCGGCGACCTGCTGCGGCAACAGGGCATCACCGTGGTCGGTACCGCGACGAACAGTGGGGACGCTCTGCGGGAGGCCGAACGGGTGCGGCCCGACGTGGCGTTGGTCGACCTCGGCATGGGCGGAGAGCACCACTATCGCGACCTCGGGGAACTCCTGTCGGATCACCCGGGCGGCGGCCAGCCCCTCCGTGGTGTGGGTCGGCGGCATCCGGATGTCCACGAGCGCGAGATCCGGCCGGTGGCATCGAACCATGTCCAGAAGCCCCGTGGAGTCACCGGCCTGCCCCAGCACCACATGTCCGGACCGGTCCAGCAAGCTGGCCAGTCCCTCGCGTAGTAAGGCGTCGTCATCGGCCAGCACCACCCGGACTTCTGCGATGGTCGGCATTATCGATCACACGTCGGACGAACGGCTGCCCGCGCGGCGATCTTCAGCCGGTGTACGCCGAGTCGGAGGGCGGGTGGTGCGCGACGCTTGCTCATTCGCGCTCGCCCGCTCTGACCAGTCCCGCCTCGTACGCTGCGATCACCGCCTGCGCCCGGTCGCGGACCTGGAGCTTCGCGAAGAGCGCGGTGATGTGGTTCTTCACCGTCGACGGGCTGATGAACATCTCCGCGGCGATAGCGTTGTTGTCCAGGCCGGTGGCGATCAGCCGCCACACCTCCCGCTCGCGGGGCGTCAGCTCGTCGAGGACGCCCGCGGGGCCGGCGGTGGCGGCGGGTCGCTCCGGGCGCTGCGGGGCTGTCACGTACGAGGAGATGAGGCGGGTCAGCAGGCGTGGGGCGACCACCGCCTCGCCGGTGTGGACCACGCGCAGCGCAGTGACGAGTTCCTCGGGCGAGATGTCCTTGGGCAGGAAGCCGCAGGCACCCGCGCGCAGGGCGGCGACCACGTGCTCGTCCATGTCGAAGGTGCTCAGCGCGAGCACCCGACAGTCCGGCACCTCCTGGGTGAGCCGTGCCGTGGCGGCGATGCCGTCCAGGACCGGCATCCGGATGTCCATGACGACGACGTCGGGCCGCAGCCGTCGCGCGAGTTCCACTGCCTCCGCGCCGTCGGTGGCCTCGCCCACGACCTCGACGGTGGGTTCGGGCCCGAGCATGAGCACCAGGCCACGGCGTACGAGGAGTTGGTCATCGGCGATCAGCACGCGGATGGTGGCGGGATCCGCCGTGTCCGTCGCGCCCGCCCCGCTCGTACCGTCCGTCGTCCCGCTCATCGCAGTGCTCCCTCATCCTTCGGCAGCGGCAGCCGGGCCGTGACCCGGTAGCCCGGTCCATCGCGCCGGCCCGTCTCCAAGGTGCCGTCGTGCAGTGCGACGCGTTCGCGCATGCCGATCAGGCCGTAGCCCGAGCCGGGCACGGACGCGAAACCGCCGGCCGTCCCTTCTCCGTCGTCCAGGACGTCCACCCTCGTCTCGCGGTCCCCGTAGGTGAGGACCACGCGCGCGTGAGCGCCGCTTCCCGCGTACTTGCGGGTGTTGGTCAGCGCCTCCTGCACCACCCGGAACACCGTCAGACCCATGCTGGCCGGCAGTGGCCTGGGCTCTCCCCGCACCTCGAACTCCGTGGGCAGGCCCGCCGCGGACGACTCGGCGACGAGCCGCTCCAGATCCGCGATGCCCGGCTGAGGCGCGGTCGTCTCCTCCCGCGCCTCGTCGTCGACGTCCCGCAGGACGTCGAGCAGCTGCCGCATCTCGTGCAGTGCCGTGCGCCCCAGGCCCTCCAGGGTGACGAGGGCGTCCCGTGCCACCTCCGGGTTCCGGTCGAGGTTGGCGCGGGCGCCGCCCGCCATCAGCTGCATCGTCGTGACGTGGTGGGCGACGATGTCGTGCATCTCGCGGGCGATGCGGCGGCGCTCATCGGCCACGGCCCGCTCGGCGAGCAGCCTGCGGTGGGCTTCGACGTTCCGCTGCCAGTGGTTCATCACGAGTCCTGCGGCGACCACGAACAGCACGGCCGCGCAGCTCCCCACCAGCTTCAGGAACAAGGACTGGGACCAGGAGGCCCCCGTGGCCAGCGGCATCGCCGCACTCACCAGGGCCGCCGGTACGAAGACAGCGACGCCGCGGGCACGTACGACGGAGTACAGGGCGACGACCACGGCCGCGTTCAAGCCCTGGCCCACCGGCCAGCTCAGCAGGATGGCGAGCGTGACGGCCAGGACGGCGGCGAGCGTGAGCAGCGGGGCCCGCCGCCGGGCCAGGAGCATCAGCGCCGACACCGTCGTCAGCAGACAGCCGGCCACGGGGACGAAGCCCTGGACGTCCTGACTGGTGAGGGTGAAGCCGATCAGGTCGAGGGCCGCCGCGCCGACTGCGACGAGAGCGTCGTTGCGGGTCCAGGGCAGGGCGTCGCCGCGGGGCGTACTGCCGCGCTTCCCGGTGGGCGCGGCATGGGGCGTGGGCATCGTGTTCCTTCCTCGGCCACCTCGGCTCTCCCGCCTCGGTTGACCTCATCGTCCATTCTCTCCGGGTTCCGGCGCAGGTCGTGGGGCTTGAGGACCATCCCGGCCTGGGAGCGGGGTCCTAGTCGAGGGGCCCGGCGGCACCGTGCTCCCAACCTCCATCTCCTTCCCGGCTCGGACGATCCGGCGCGTTCTCGCTGATGTGCTGAAGGCAGGCCGGAAGCCCCGGCGAAGCACTCACCCCCTTTGCCGGAGGCAGTCCGTGATCCGCGCCCTGACCGGGTTCTCCACCCGCCATCCCTGGAAGGTCATCGCCCTGTGGTCGATGATCGGCATCTTCCTCGCCCTGGTCGCCGCGGCGCTGATGCCCCGCGCGACGCAGGCGCAGAGCGGCGACTTCCTGCCGGAGAGCTACGACTCGGCCGCCGCACTGCGGATCGCCGAGGAGAAGTTCGGCGTGACGTCCGACGCCAGCACGGTCACCATTCTGGTCAAAAGGCCCGACGGCAAGCCGCTGACCGGTGCCGACCAGGAGCGCATCGCGTCCGTCGCGAAGGAGCTCGGCAGCCGCCGCGTGACGATGCCGGACGCGCAGGACACACCGACGAAGGCGGACGACCAGATCCCGTTCTTCGCCGAAGACTACTCGCAGACCCCCGAGGTCGGCGTGGGCATGACCGCCCCGGACCGCACCTTCGAGCTGCTGTCCGTACGCCTTGAGGGCAACGCCGTCGACACCGGCATGCACAACCTGTTCCGGGCCTTCCGCGAGCAGGCCGTGGACGCCTTCGCCGAGGTGGACCTGCGGACCGGGTTCACCGGCGGCCTCGCCGACCAGGTCGACACCCGCGACGCCGAGGAGCCCACCCAGCGCGTCGTCGGCATGGTGATGCTGGGCCTGATCGTGCTGATCAACGTGCTGGTGTTCCGCAGCGTTGCCGCCGCGTTCATCCCGCTGCTCGCGGTCGTCGTCGTGGGCGGCGCGGCGACCGGCGTCATCGTCGGCGGCGCCCTGCTCACCGGCATCAAGCTGGACACCTCGACGCCCAGCATGATCGGCGTCGTCCTCATCGGCATCGGGGTCGACTACTTCCTGTTCCTGCTCTTCCGCTTCCGTGAGCTGCTGCGGGAACGCCCCGACGCGTCCGCCCGCGAAGTCGCCGCCGAGGTCGGCGCCCGCGTCGGCACCGCCGTCACCTCCGCCGCTCTCACCATCGTGGCCGCCTTCGCCACCCTGGGCATCGCGACCTTCGGGCAGTTCCGGGTGCTCGGGCCCGCCGTGGCCGTGTCCGTACTCGTCATGCTCCTGGCCAGCCTCACGCTGATGCCCGCCCTGCTCGCGGCCACCGGCCGTGGCATGTTCTGGCCGTCCCGCGCCCTGAAGCGCGCGCCTCGCCCCGGACTCGCCGGGAAGACCGGTGAACTCCTGGCCCGCAGGCCGCTGATCTCCCTCCTCGCCGGTACCGTCCTGCTCGGCGCGCTCGCCGTGGGCATGACCGGCATCCGCATCGACTTCGGACAGGGGGGCACCCACCACGAGACCCAGGCCGCCGCGACCGCCGCCGAGATGGCCCGCGCCCTCCCGGCCGGCGTCTCGGACCCCGCCACCGTCTACGTCACGGCCTCCGACGGACAGCGCCTGAGCGCCGGTGACCTGGGCGCACTACCCGGCGAGCTGGCCCGTGTCGAGGGCGTCGGCAAGGTGGGTGAGCCCGTCCTCAACAAGCAGCGCGACGCTGCTCGCGTCGACCTCTACCTGACGCCTGACTCCCAGACGCAGGCCGCCCGCGACCTGGTCTCGGGGCCGGTGCGGGACACCGTTGCCGCCCACACCCCGAAGGGCCTCGAAGCCCATGTCGGCGGCACGGCGGCGATCTTCGCCGACATCTCCACCGCCGTGGACGAGGACCTGAAGACCGTCTTCCCCGTGGCCGCCGCCCTGATCGCCCTGATCCTGCTGGTGCTGCTGCGCAGTGTGCTCGCCTCGGCCGTCCTGATGCTGTCGGTGGGCCTGTGCTTCGCCGCCACGCTCGGCTCCGCCACCCTCGTCTTCCAGCACGCCCTCGACAGGCCCGGCGTCGACTTCGTCCTGCCGCTCGTGCTGTTCCTCTTCGTCATCGCCATCGGCACCGACTACAACATCCTGATCAGCGACCGCATCCGCGAGGAGATGGAGGGCCCCCGCCCGGCCCGTGCCGCAGTCGCCCGCGCCGTACGCCACACAGCACCGGCCATCGCCACCGCGGGCGTCGTCCTCGCCGCGTCCTTCGGCAGCCTCGCCGTCGGCTCGAACGCCTCCACACAGCAGATCGGCTTCGCCACGGGGCTCGGGATCCTGCTGTCCGCGTTCGTCCTCTCGATCGTGCTCGTCCCGGCGGCGGCGGCGCTGCTCGGCCGCCGCATCTGGTGGCCGGTGCGCCCGGGCGGGCGCACCGGCCACGGCAAGCACACGAAGTCGGCCCCGCCCGTACGCACCACGGCCGACCACCGTCCGGAATCCCGCACGACCACCGGCTGATCCACCGCTCGCCCAGACCTGACCGACGAACGGCCGAGGCCGACCCGACTTCAGGCCGAGGTCCGACCCGAAGAATCCGCCAGAGAACAGGGAGCAACTCATGTCCGTGTCCCCCCGCGCCGCCTTCCGAGCGGCCACGCTGACCGCGCTCGCCGCCCTCACCGCGGGCCTCGTCACCACCCCCGCGGCCTCCGCGGCGACCACCGCCCGCACCCCCGACCCCGTACAGCGCGAGCTGGACGCCCTGGTCCGCGACGGCGGTGCGCCAGGCGCCCTGGCCGGGGTCGTGCAGGCCGACGGCAAGGTACGGCACTACACCTCAGGCGTCGGCAACCTGGCGACCGGCGCCAAGGTGCCACGCGACGGCTCGATCCGGATCGGCAGCAACACCAAGGCGTTCACCGCGACGGTCGTGCTGCAGCTGGTCGGCGAGGGCAAGGTGGGCCTCGACGAGCCGGTCGAGACATACCTCCCGGGGCTGCTGCGCGGCGACGGCATCGACGGCCGGAACATCACGGTCCGCCAGCTCCTCCAGCACACCAGCGGACTCCCCGAGTACCTGGACCAGCAGGCGGCCCTCGCCGACCCGCACCGCTACTTCGAGCCCCGCGAACTCGTCGACCGCGCCCTCGACCGCCCGGCCGACTTCGCACCCGGAACGAAGTGGGCGTACAGCAACACCAACTACGTCGTCGCCGGGCTGCTGATACAGAAGGTGACGGGTCGCCCCGTGGGCGAGGAGATCAAGAAGCGGATCACCGACCGCGTCGGGCTGCGCCACACCTACCTCCCGGCCCCCGGCGACATGACCGTACGGGGCAAGCACCCGCACGGCTACCAGAAGCTCACCGCCGACGGCCCCTGGACCGACTACACCACGATGGACCCCTCCTGGGGCTGGGCGGCGGGCGCCATGGTCTCCACGAACAGCGACCTCAACCGCTTCTACGCCGCGCTCTTCTCCGGCCGCCTGCTCGCCCCGGCCCAGCTCGCCGAGATGCGCAAGACGGTCCCCACCAAACCTGAGGAGGCGCCGTCCGGTGTCCACTACGGCCTGGGCGTCCGGAGCATCCCGCTGAGCTGCGGCGGCCGATACTGGGGCCACGGCGGCGGCATCCCCGGCTTCAGCACGTACGGCGGTGTCACCGCGGACGGCCGCGCGGTGAACGTCACCCTCACCACCATCCCGGACGGCGCGACGACCGCGCGGGCGGGGGCGGTCGTGGACAAGGCGCTGTGCCGCTGACGGGAGCGGAAGCGCTCGACCACACCTGCCCCGCCACACCTCAGGTCGAGGTGTGGCGGGGCGGCTGCGGCGGCGCCGTTCCCCTGGCTGGCTATCGGAGGGTGCGGAGGAAGATGTCCGTCTTGCCGTTGGTGTCGTCGGGCACGATGTCCTCGGCCGCGGACTCGAAGACGACGTGGCGTCCGCCGGTGCTGACGGCGTCGATGCCGGCTGAGGCGGGCCGGTCGGTGACGGTCTCGTCGGTGCCCGTCTCCAGGTCGCGCAGGGTGAGCGGTGCCGGTCCGGTCGTGCCGGACGGGGCGTGCAGCAGGTAGCGGCCGGTGGGGTCGATGGCCACGCCCTTGACGCCGGGTACCGGCAGGGCGGTACCGGAGGCGACGTCGTGGACGTAGGTGTCGGGGCCCGAGCGGTAGACGATTTTGCTGCCGTCGTCACTGAGCTGGACGAGTTCCGCGGCCTTGCCCGGACCCTCGATCGGGCCGGCGGGGGTGTTGTCGGCCCAGTCCCACAGGAAGACGTCCTGCTCCCCGCCGTCCTGGTAGGCGAGACGGGTGCCGTCGCTGCTGATGGAGGGCCGGGCCGGTGCGGTGTTGTGGATGACGTCGACGGTCTGCAGGGCGCCGGTGTCCGGCCTGCGGACCTCGATGCGCCGGTTGGTCTCCGGGTGCCTGAAGCTGACGCTGAATGCCTGCTGACGGTCGTTCGAGCCCATGGCTGCCTCGCATCTCCAGAGCGAGCAGGTGTAGGCGGACGACCATCCCACGCTCAGGTGGTGTTGGTAGAGGGCCATGTTGTTGAACCTGGGTCCCAGGAAGGCGAGGACCTGTCCGTCGCTGCTGAGCATCGGCGGCGCCAGCGGGTACCCGCCGAACTGCCTGTTCTGCCCCGCTGCCAACTCGCGGACGAACACGTCCTCGGTCCTTCCCGCGTCGCCCGGGGTGAGGTTGTTCGCGAACGACGAGAAGACGATGCGGTGGCCGGCGGGTGTGATCGACGCGTCGGAGGAATCGTCGTTGGCCTGAGTGCCCTCGGCCGTGACACTGACCCGCTCGACACCGGCCTGGCGGACGTCCCCCGCGTCTGTGGGACCGGCCGATGCGGCGCCGGGCGATAACGCTGTGATCGTGCAGACGACGGCGGCGATCAGGGCGATGCGCCCACGTCTGGTGGTGCCCCGGTTCGTGCTCCCGCTCATGTTCCCCCCAGGCAGTTTCCGCCTCCGGCGCCCTGCCGGAAGACCCTCAGCATGCAACCGCGACGGCGCCGTTCGGTCAATGAGGCCACGACGAGTTCAGGGGAAGGCACGACACGACCCTCGCGCGCCGCAGGACCCGGAGCAACGGTTCCGCAGGGGCACCCGAGCCACCGCCTTCTGATGAATCCAGGCTGGTCCGGCACCTCTTGGCCCGTATGGTGGGGGCGGCGGCTCCCGCGTACCGGCAGGGCCGAACGACCGGACCTGGGGGACCGATTGCGCGACGTCATCTATCTGTCCGTGGGGAAGCTGCAGCAGTTCCTGCCGGAGCCCCGCCGTGGGCCCCGCGCCGGGGCGGTGCGCCTGTCCACACCGTTCGGCGTCGGAGTCGACGTGGACGCGCAGGCCAGCGACGGCGAGCAGGGACGGATGCGGCATCTGCAGCAAGTGCAGAAGCACCTGGAGGGGTCGGCACTCTGGTACGAGCAGCCGGACCTCCGACCCGGCCTGTGGGTTCAGTTCGAGGCTCCCATGCGCTGCGTCACGCTCCGCGGGGCCCACCAGAGCCTGCTGCTGTTCGTCGACTCAGGGCCGGGCTCCGGGGGCGACGGAGACGCCGACTGCCGCCTGCTGCTGCACGGCTCCGCCCACCACCTGCTGGGCTGGGCACCCCAGCTCACCGACGGCCCCGCGCTGAACGAGATCGGCGGAGGCGACAGCGTCGGCTCCGTCTTCCTCACCCGGGCCGGACGGGTCGTCGAGGCGCTCTCCCCGGACTTCGATCCCGAAGCGCCGTCCGCCGACGCGGCCTCGGCGTCACCCCTGGCACCCGCCCTGAGCGCCACGGGCGTCCGCGACCTGCTGCGCGCCCTCGACGCCGGCCGCGAGGGCATCGACGTCACCGCACCGATGACCGGGTACGCCCGCGTGACGGCGGTGCTCCCCGAGCAGGACGGCGCACCTCGCTGCCTCGTGGCGAGCCCGCTCACGGTGGAGTACGTCAGCGAGACCCCCTGACCGGGGCGCGCGTCAGGAGAGGAGACGGCGATGCACGACGAGGAGCGCCTCGTACCAGTCCGGCAGCTCCGTGCTGCCCTGAGCCGGGAGTTCGCGCGCCTGATCGACAGGACGGACTCCCCGCCCGCAAAGCCTGACCCTTCGCGCGAGCGTGTCCTTCTCGCGCGCGCCCTAGCCGCCAAAGCCGTCTCCATGCTCACGGACCGCGATCCGGACGAGGCCGCCGCAGCCGTCATCGACGGCGCAGAAGACATGGGCATCGACGCCGTCGCATCGTCCATCGCCACCCCTGAGCTGTGGCTCATCCAGGCCAAGTGGAGCGACCGCGGAACGCCGGAGATCTCCGCCGCCGACGTCCACCGCCTGATTCTCGGCCTGCATCGATTGACGGATCTGCGCTACGAAGCACTCAACACCAGGTTCCAGCACCTTGCGGCGAGGATCGGCGACGTGCTCGCTTCCCCCGATTGCCGCATCCACCTGGTCCATGCTGCGACGGGCGACGGACGGCTGACTCCGGCCGCCGAGAACGTCCTCACGCGTTCCGTGGCCGAGTTCAATGCTTTCGGCGACCTCGTGGACTTCCGCTCCCTCGCGCTCGCCGACTTCCACGCCGCGGTCCGCCAGGACGCGTCCCCGAAGCAGCCCTCCGTGACCGCGACGATGGTCGACGGCTGGAGCGCCATGCACCACCCGTACGAGACCTACATGGGCCTGATCGCGGCGGACGAACTGGCCGGTTGGTACGAGCAGCACGGCGAGCGGTTGTACGAGGGCAACCTGCGCCGATACCTGGGCATGACCAAGGTGAACCAGGAGTTGGTGGGCAGCCTGATCGGCGACCCCGACCACTTCCTGTACTTCAACAACGGCGTCACCGTCGTCTGCGACGCAGTCCAGTTCGACTACTTCGCCCGCCGGAGGGCCGGCGAGCCGGCGCGGCTGAAACTGACCAACGCCCAGATCGTCAACGGCGCACAGACCGCCACGTCGGCGTACCACGCCTTCCGGCAAGCACCGGACGCCACCGCGCAGGCATACGTCATGCTCCGGGTCATGTGCGTCAAGGACGGTCCGGACGGGCTCGCACGAAGCATCGCGAAGGCCACCAACACGCAGAACCACGTCGAGGCACGGGACTTCGTCGCCCTCGCCCCGGAACAGGCCCTGATCCGAGAGGACTTCGCCCACACCCTGGGGAAGTCGTACGTCTACAAGCGCGGCGAACTCGACCCGTCGCCGGCCACCGGCTGCTCGATCGTCGAAGCTGCGCTCGCCCTCGCCTGCGCCCACCGGGACGCAGGCGTCGTCGCGAGCGTACGGGCGGACCACGAACACCTCTGGCGTTCCGGACCGGACGGCGCGTACACCAAGCTCTTCGGTGGCCGCCCCACCGCACTCCAGATCTGGCGTTCGGTCCAGTTGACCCGTGCGATCCGAGAGGCGCTGCACGCCGCCTCCGACACCCTCTCCGGTCGCGACCGGGCCCTGATCGACCCCGGGGCGCTCCTCCTCAGCCACGTCGCCTTTCGGCTGGTCGGCGACGACGACATCGACGAGCCGGGAGACGCCTGGCAGAGCAGGGCGAACGCGGTCGTGGGGCAGATCGGCGCGATCGTCTCCCTGCTGACGACACTGCTGGACGACCTCTACGGTGGGCGCCCCCTGCTCTCCACGGTCTTCAGCGATGCGAGCAGATGTCGGCAGATCGCCGCGGCGGTGCTGGACAGCCTCGCCGCGGAGGGCGTTCCCACCTCACCGGTACCCACCTCACGGGACCACCGCTCGCGCCCGTCCCGACGACGACGTCCGAGCAGCGTGTCCCGGCTCGTCGCCCACAGGCGGATCGACGACGGCGCGCGACTCGTCTTCCGCACCACCACGCCCTCGGAGGAACAAGCGCTCGGCGAATGGCTCAGCGAGGATCCGCGCCGCTACATCGCCACCTGGGTCAATGACGCGAGTGCACCCCTGACCTGGGCCGCGGACGGCGCGCGCTACTCCCCGAGCGGCTTGGTGACGCGGATCTGGCACGAGGCCGCGTGGGCCGAGGCGCCGGTGGCGGTCCAAGGGCCCCGGAGTTGGGTCCTGCCCGGGGAAGGCACGCTCGCCGAACTCGCAGAAGAACTCCGGGCCGACGGCGCGGCCGGATCGGGCGATGACGTCCGTGGATCGTGACATCGGAGCCCTGGTGGTCCTCGACGATCGCTACGAACTGCGCACGCGACTCGGCACCGGGGCCATGGGACAGGTCTGGCAGGCGTACGACCGGGAGCTGCGCCGCCCCGTCGCCGTCAAGCGCATCCATCCACACCATGTCCCCATCACCGGCGACCGGACGGCCGCCGACGAACTGGTCGAACGCTTCCGCCGGGAGGCTCGGATCGTCGCGGGCTTTCGCCACCCCGGCCTCCCGGTGCTCTACGACGCGCATCTCGGGAATGAGGTGAAGGACGTCTACATGGTCATGGAGCACGTCCTCGGCGACACCCTCGAATGCATGCTGCGGAACGGGCTGCGGCTCACGGAGGCGCAAGTGGTCGACATCGCCCTGCAGCTCTGTGACATCCTCGCGCACACCCACGCCCTCCCGGTGATCCACCGGGACCTCAAGCCGGCGAACATCATGGTGTCGCCCACCGGTCGGATCACCGTGATCGACTTCGGTGTCGCGGCGACGTTCAAGGGCGCGGCCCGAACCCGTCAGCGGCTGACGCGCCACGGTCAGGTGCTCGGCACCGTCGGCTACCTGGCCCCCGAACAGCTCGTACAGTCCGGGCTCATCGTCCCGCAGACCGACCTCTACGCGATGGGCTGCATCCTCTACGAGCTCCTCACCGGAGAGCCGCCCTTCATCGACGAACTGAACGCGGTCCTGCACGACCCTCCGGTCCCGCTGGCGATGTTGCGCCCCGACGTTCACCCAGCGCTGGAAGCCGTCGTCACCCAGGCGCTGGCCAAGCGGCAGGACGAACGGCCCCCCTCCGCACGGGCCGTCCAGGACCGCTTACTGACCCTCCGACCGGGCGCGGAGCCCGCTCCCGCCACCCTCGTACAGTCACCTGGCCACGGCTCCGGGCCCGCGCCGATTCCCGAGCGCTTCGGCCGCGCTCAGGACCTCTTCGACGACGGAGACCTCGGCCGAGCACTTCCCGCCTACACGGCCCTGGCAGTGGAGTTCGCCGGCGCCGACCCCCAGCAAGCCGATCAGGCGGCACAGTGCCGGGCCCGCGCCGCGCAGTGCCGCATGGGACTCGGGCACCTCCACGAGGCGCTGGAGCAGTTCCGCGACCTGGTAGACGAACTGGCCTCCGTACGCCCGTCCAGCGACCCTCTGCTGCTGGAGGCTCGGCTGCACACCGGAACCCTCCTGGTCACCCTGGGTGACCACGGCGCGGCGACGAACGAACTCACTGACCTTCACCAACTCCTCCTGTCCCTGCCCAGGGAGCACTACCGCCATGAACTGACGGTGGTGACTCATCACCTGAACCGGATCAGGAGGGGTTACGCCGGCTGAGGAGAGGGGCGTGGAGGAGGTCCGAGGTTCAGGGTTAGGCCTCGTGCGCACCGGGAGGCGTTTGAGCGCGGGGACCACGCGGTATCGCGCCAGCCGGCGCGATACCGGCCTGAACGGTTTTGAGGGTGCCGGAGAACCACTCGTCGGCTTCGGCCGACCATGAGGAGTGCGGTATCACGTATCACGGGTGCTTTATCACGGCGCGTTCGTCAGGATCCTCGCTCCTCGATTGCGGCCCCTACCCGGACCTCGGTCGGGCTGGCTGCCGGGTGAGCCCCGGGCTGGTAAGCGCAGTTCGGCGAGTACGGGATGTTCGTCGGCGGTGGTTCGTTGAGCCGAACACATACTTGGTGGCCGTGGCAGTCGTACTCGAGCGGGAGCGGCATTTTTCTGGATGACGCCTCGACAGCGATGCCGGGGCGGGATTACCTTCGCTCTGCAACAAGTTTGCACATCGCATGACTTGGTCCCGACTGAGCCACACTCCAGTGTCGAAGGTTCGTGAGCTTCGAGCGAGTGCTGGCCACGGACACGACATGCGCCACGGACCCGGATCGCACAGAGCGTTGCGCGAGCACATCGTTTGCATTCTGCGCCGTACCCGACCGACGCCACCGGCGTCGACATTGACTCCGTCACACGCAGAGGGGCGCATTTTCCGCCCGCAGTGCGCGTACATCGAATAGGAATGGCGCAGCCGGACAATCCGTTGATCCCGGGCTGGCATCGACCAGCCACCGGACATTACGGGGAGAGAGCTTTGACCACAGACGACTTAGGGACCGCCACCGAACCGGTCGACCTCCTCTCGGAGGAGCTGGCGGTCGACCCCCACGGTGGGTACGGCCGACTGCGTGAGCGTGCCCCTGTGCTCACGGCGTCCGTCATGGGTGGACCGTCGATGTGCCTGGTCACCCGGTATGCCGACGTCCGGTCCGTCCTCGTGGACCCACGCTTCCGCAGCGACCCGGCATCGGTGCCCGACGGCCAGGACGTGCGGGGCGCGATCATGAACGCGCTGAACGTTCCCGACGACCTCGTGGACTACCTGGCACAGAACATCCTGAGCACCGACGGTGCCGACCACATACGGCTGCGGAGGTTGGTCTCCCGGGCGTTCACGCCGCGCCGGGTCGCGAAGCTGCGACCCCGGATCGAAGAGATCACCGTGGAGTTGCTGGACGAGTTGGTGACCGCAGCCGGTTCCGAGGCGGCGCCGGTCGATCTCGTCGAGGGCCTCTGTTACCCGTTGCCGATCACCGTTATCTGCGAGCTGGTCGGAATCGACGTCGAAGACAGGCCGCGGTGGCAACAGTGGGGCCGGACGCTGTCGTCGATGAATCCGGACGGGCTCTCCACGGCGCTGCGCGAGGTCGTCGAGTCCGTGCACGAGCTGATCGCCCGCCGGCGCGCCGACCCCGCCGATGACATGGTCACGGGGTTGATCCAGGCCCAGGAGGACGACGGCGACCGGCTCTCCGACCGCGAGATGGTCACCATGGTCATCGCGTTGGTGATAGCCGGGCACGACACCACCGCACAACTGCTCGCCAGCTCGGTGCAAGCGCTGCTGGAGCACCCGGACCAGCTCGCCCGGTTGACCGAGCATCCCGAAGGCTGGCCCACGGCCGTGCAGGAGCTCATGCGCATGCGGGGGCCGGTCTTCGGTCAGGTTCGCTACCCCACCACCGACGTCGAGTTGGGCGGGACGGTGCTGAGAGCCGGAAGTCCGGTGATGCCCGGCTTGCTCTCCGCGAACACCGACCCCCGTGAGTTCGACCGCGCCGGCGAACTGGACCTGCGTCGGGAGACCGGGCCCGTGGAGCGCCATCTGACCTTCGGGCAGGGCGCCCACTACTGCCTGGGTGCCGCGCTGGTCGGGGACGAACTCGGGATCGCGCTGCGCACGCTGTTCACCCGGTTCCCGCACCTGACGCTGGCCGGACCGGGGGTTGAGCGGGAGATGCGGCCCGGATCCAGCCGGATCATCGAGGTGTCGGTCCGGCTGCACGACGGGACGGGGTAACCGCCCACGCCGGCATCGGGATTCACTGTAGGCTCGGTGTCACCGTTGTTCGATCCCAGGAGCGGCTATACGGCCCGTCGCGAGACGGTGCCGGGAAGGAACCACAAGATGATCACGGACCTCACGATCATTCGCATCGGGCAGGCCGTGCAGCTCACCCACCAGGGTGAGCGGGAGGCCGCTCGCCTTCAGTTCGAAGAGATCTGGGAAGAGATCGGCGGCGAGGAGGGGGACCCGCTGCAGCGTTGCACGCTCGCGCACGCGATGGCCGATGCGCAGGACGACGTGCACGAGGAACTGCTCTGGGACCAGCGGGCGTTGGCGGCAGCCGACCTGATCACCGAGGCGCGCATCGAAGAGGCCGGGGTGACGGTGTCGGCGGCCGGACTGTACCCCTCACTGCACCTGAACCTGAGCGAGTGCTACCGCAAACTCGGCGATCTGGACAGCGCTCGTGAGCACCTTGAGCGTGCACAGGCGACGATCGGTGCGCTCGGCGACGACGAGTACGGGCAGATGATCAAGAACGGCCTGGAGCAGGTGGCCGAACGGCTGCGCTGATTCTCATCTTTCCCGCACACGCGGGAGAGCCGTTTCCCTGTCATTCCAATTCACGCCGTGCGATCCACGGTTTCACTCCGCTGTAGTGGCGAGTTCCCTGCAACGAATTTTTGACATTACGCGCTCAGTCCTCGCATGTCCGCGTCGGGAGCCTGGGGTGTCTTTTATGGTGTGCCCGGATGCTGTTTCGGTTTCGTCTGCTCAGCGCGAGATCTGGCTCGCCCAGCAACGGAATCCGAAAAGCCCTGCCTATCGTGTTGGCGAATACCTTGAAATCGGCGGCTGGGTCGATGAGGTCCACTTCGAGTCCGCACTGCGCCAGGCCGTGGCGGAAGCCGATGCGCTGCACCGCCGGTTCGTCGAGGAGAACGGCGAACTGCGGCAGTACGCCCGGACGAACGGCGAATGGCCCCTCCCCGTGCTGGACGTCAGCGACGCGCCCGACCCGGTCGCAGCGGCCGAGGAGTGGATGCGGGCGGACCTGGCCAGACCGATGGACCTCGCACGCGATCACCTGTTCTCCTACGCCCTGTTCAAGATCGCGTCCGATCGGTACATCTGGTGTCAGACCTACCACCACATCGTGATGGACGCGTTCAGCTGGGCGCTGTTCGCACGGCGCGTGGCCGAGCTCTATTCGGCCGTGGTCTCCGGCACGGAGCCCGGCCCCAGCGGCTTCGGTTCCTCGGACCTGCTCGTGCGGTCGGACACCGCCTACCGCGCCTCGGCGGACTTCCAGGTCGACCGGGGCTACTGGGCCCGGCGCTTCGGCGACAGGCCCGCCCCCGCCCGCCTCGCGGCAGAACCCACCGGAACGCCGGCGAGGCCGGTGCGCCGGTCGGCCGCCCTGCCGCCCGCGTACGCCGACCGCCTGCGTGCCGTGGCTGACCAGGTCGGCGTTCGGTACTCGTCGTTGATGATCTCGGCAGTGGCCTTGTTCCTGCACCGGATGACCGGTGCCGAGGACGTCGTGCTGACGCTCCCGGTGACGGCGCGCACCGACCCCGGCCTGAGAACCGCCCCGGGCACGTTCTCCAACCTCGTCCCGCTGCGGATCGAGGTCCGGCCGGAGATGACCGTCCGGGATCTGCTGACGACGACGGCGGCCGAGATCCGGGACGCCGCGCGCCACCAGCGTTACCGCGGCGAGGACGTCGTGCGCGACCTCGACCCGGTCGGCAAGCGCCACGGCCTCCTGGGCCCGTACGTCAACTTCCTGTCGTTCCCGTACGACTTCGACTTCGCCGGCGGCAAGGTCACCGGGAGCAACCTGGCCACTGGTTTCGTCGACGACCTGGCGATCCTCCTTTCGGACCGGTCTGACGGATCCGGTACGACGGTCAGCTTCGACGCCCATCCGGGCCTGTACGGCGAGGACGCCCTCGCCAGGCATCTCGCGACCTTCCTGCGCCTGCTCGACTTCCTGGTCGACGGTGCCGCACCGGACGCGCGAGTCGGGCGGCTCGACCTGGTGAGCGACGACGAACGCCGCCGGTTGCTGGACTGGGGGAGGCCCAGCGTCCCCGCGCAGGCATCGGAAGCCACGCTGGTGGAGTCGTTCCAAGGCCGGGTCGCACGGCACCCGGACGCCGTCGCGGTGGTGGTCGGGGACGCCGCGCTGACGTATCGGGAGCTGAACGAGCGGGCGAACGGGCTGGCGCACTGGTTGGGCCGGCAGGGCGTCGGGCCGGAGACCCGGGTCGGGCTTGCGCTGCCCCGCTCGTTCGACCTCGTGATCGCGATCGTGGCCGTGGTGAAGGCCGGCGGTGCGTACGTGCCGATCGACCCGGCCTATCCACGCGACCGGATCGGCTTCGTGATCGAGGACGCCGATCCGCTGCTCGTCCTCGTCACTGACGAGACCGCGGACTGCGTCCCGCCAGCCGGGCGGGCCCGTGTCGTGGTGCTGGATTCCGCAGCGGTCACCACGGCCACGGCCCGGCAGCCCACCACCGATCCCGCGGCATCGTTGTCGGCGTCGAACTCCGCGTACGTCATCTACACGTCCGGGTCCACGGGCGTTCCCAAAGGCGTGCTGGTCTCCCATCGCAGTGTGGTCGGACTGCTGAACTCCACTCGACCGTTGTTCCGATTCGGCAGCGACGACGTGTGGACGATGTTCCACTCCACGGCCTTCGACTTCTCCGTGTGGGAGCTGTGGGGGGCGCTGTCGTCGGGCGGTCGAGTCGTCGTCGTCCCCTTCGAGACCAGCAGGGCGCCGGAGAAGTTCTTGCAGCTGCTTGTCGACGAAGAAGTGACCGTGCTCAACCAGACGCCGTCCGCGTTCTACCAGCTGATCGAGGCGGACCGCGAGGCCCCCGGCAGCCGCTTATCGCTCCGCACGGTGATTTTCGGCGGCGAGGCGCTCGACCCGACCCGGCTCAAGGAATGGTACGGGCGTCACTCGCCCGACGAGCCGGCCTTGATCAACATGTACGGCATCACCGAGACGACCGTGCACGTCACCCACCTCGGCCTGGAGCCCGAGACGGCCGGGACCGCGACCAGCCCGATCGGCGGTCCTCTGGCCGGCCTGCGGGTGTTTGTGTTGGATGGCGGGTTGGGTTTGGTGCCGGTTGGTGTGGTGGGGGAGTTGTATGTGGGTGGGTTGGGTTTGGCTCGGGGTTATGTGGGGCGTG
>NZ_JBEYTZ010000061.1:0-26770 GCF_040643215.1 Streptomyces sp. NPDC047315
AGTGCTGTCGCGAGGGTTTCGAGTTCTGTCGTCACAAACAGATCAACGAGACCCTCGCTTCATGCGCACGAAGACTTCGGACTTACTCGTCTAGGTTCTCCGGCAGGTGACCAGCCCTGCGTCGTGATTCGGTCTGGTCCGAACAGCGGAGTTCCGAGACAGTGGTGGGCACCGCCGGCGCCGGAGGGGGCCATGGTCTACCGCATCCACTTCACCGCCCAGGACCTTACCCGCACCCACGTCGCCACGGCGCCGCTGCCGATGGTCGAACTCACCGAAGCGGCACGGGCGCTGCAAAGGCGGAGCCAGCCCGCTCGGCTCGACGCCTGGCGCCGGGAAGCGATCCCGCGACTCTCCCCCCAGACACGGCTGGCCCTGGCTCTCACCCCGGGAATCGGTGTGGCACCTGAATTCTTCTGCCCTCTCATGACTGGCTCGCCCGACCAGGTACTGGAGCACGTGCGGGCCACTCCCGGCCGAAGGATCGCGGCGGAGGTGAGCTCGATGGCGCAGCGATGGCCCGTCCCTTCCTGGACACGCCGACTGGCTGACGACGCCGAGCTCCGTGACGACCTCCTCGAAGGCTGGCGCCAGCTCTACACTCAGCTGCTTGAACCGCACTGGGTGTCGATCACCGACCTCCACGCGGCGGACCGCACAGTGCGCGCACGACAGATGCTGACGGGCGGCGTGGAGCACCTGCTCGCCCAGGCGAATCCGCGGTGGATGCGATGGAACCCACCGGTGTTGGAGATCCGCACCGTGATGAAGGAGGCCGTGTACGACCTCCATCTGGAGGGGCGGGGACTTCTCCTCGTCCCCTCGACGTTCCTGACGACCTCCTCCTCGGTAAATTTCGAAGGCGACTCCCAACCGGTGGTCACCTACCCCGCAGGACAGCACCACCCGCTAATGTCGCTGACGGCCCTGACTCCCAAGCCGACCGACACGAAGGCCCCGACCGCGGTTACAGCGCTGCTCGGTAGAACCAGAGCCGCCGTGCTGAGCACCATCGCCGAACACCCCGGCTGCGGCACAAGGGAGATCGCCCGACGCGTCGGCATCGCCCCCGCCAGCGCGAGCGAACACACCACCGTCCTCCGAGAAGCCGGCCTGGTCCACACCGCGCGCCACCGCAACACCGCGCTCCACAGCCCCACCCACCTCGGCACCACCTTGCTGAACGCCCCACCACCCACATGAACGGTGACGGCCCAGGTTCAACTACCCGCCGTCGGCAGCCCGATGAGCCGATCGCCCAGGAGGTGGATGAGGTCGGGGCACGGTGGACCGTCGGCGGGCTCCATCCGGTAGCCGCCGCTCGCGGTCCAGGCGTCGGTGGAGTTCACGAAGACCGGGGCGGGGTCGTGGGGCCAGGGGCCGGGCGCGTCGTACGCGGCCTGCTCCTCCGACGTCCAGCCGGGGTTCGGCTGCCGGTCCCGCCGCAGATCTTGGTAGGCACGCAGCGCGCCGCGAGCACGGTCGAGGGCTTCGCGGACCGTACGCACGCACCGGCCGACCGTCTCGCCCGGCGCCTAGACGAACAGCTGCTCATCGCGGCCCGATCACCAAACCGGTCGGCTGGTTCCTGGCCCGCGGTCTGTCGCAGGTCAGGAGTGCGGCGACGACTGGTGTGACGACCGGCTGCTGCTCGGCACCGGCGGGGGCTGCCTCCGCTGCGACGACCGGCGAGCAGTCGCCTGCGGCGAGTGCGACGAGGGGCTGTGGCCGACAGGCCAGACGGCCACGGGTGTGTGAAGTGGCCGGCCTCTCGGGTCAGACCGTGAGCTGTGCTGGTATGGCGTCCGCTCGCCCGTAGGTGAGTACCTGAGCAAGGACCTCTCGGAAGCGAGCGATGTCTCCTGCGGGTGCCTCGATGACGGCTTCGATCTCGCTGTCGTCCAGCCGAAGGTTCTCCAACGATTCGGGATCCAGCACGACACGGAGCACGTTGCCCTCCAGGACGGCTTCGCGCACGCACCCGTAGGCGGTCCCCTGCCCGGCTGTGACCAGGCAGTGCGTGTCCATCCCCAGGGCAACGTCTTGGTCGTCGGGCTCAGCCTCGCCCGCCATGAACATCAGGATGAAGCCGCTGCCGTCCTCGCCCTCCGCGAGGCTTGCCTCGGTGAAATAGCCCTCGGGGTCGATCTCCACGCAGGCAGGCGCGAGCAGTGAATCGAAACGTCATGACGAGGTTCTACCAGCACGGTCGGACAGAGTCCGTCTTAAGGCCGTCTCCCCGCCGTACATCCCCGGCCGACGCAGGGCTTCGTTCACGTGGCCCAGCAAGTACTTCCGCAGTTCCTGGGCCGTGCGCCCACCGACGTGCTCGGTCGGGTCGGTCATCCTCTGTCCTCTCGATCGGGCTGCAGGACATGCTCACCACGACGACGTGCACCCGGTGCTTAGAGATGGAGTTCCATCTCCCACGCTTCGAACGGCGGCTCGACCTGGTAGCTCGGGTCGCAGCACGCCCGAATCCACTGGGCGACCCGGTACTGCGCATCCCCCTCATTCAGCACCATGCCGCTCTCGTCGACCTGCAGCACATTGCCGTAGATCGCGAAGACCTGCTCCAAAGATGAGCCTGAGTGAAAAACCGTCGACTGGTAGTCGAACCCGTCGAGCAAGTCGACGTCGATGGTGCCGTTCGCCAAGTAGAAGGCGAACAGCCGAAACGAAGCACGCACGTCGACAGACAGATGTCCCACCCACACATCATGCGCAGCCCTGGCACCGTCTCGGCAAGATCTTTCAACGACAGCCCCCAGCACCGGTCGACCTCGTGTGAGCCCAGCTAGGGCATGCCGGACGCCACCGCTCGGCCGTGGCGCGCTGACCACGCCGTCCCTCGCCGCTGCCGGCCCCGGCGCGCTGACCGCGCTGCTGCACCCGCCCCCTGCCCGTGTCCTCACCCCCGCCGGCGTCCGCTCCCTGCTCCCGCCGTCCTCGCGCCGTCGCCGTCCCGGCCGTCGGTCGAACAGGCGGGCTGGCCGCGCGGCCTGACGGCCCACTGGGCGGGAACCCGCCCGCCCGCCGACCGCGCCCTCGCCCAGGCCCCGGACACGGGCGCCGACGGCGACGCCCGCGTGCTGCAGCGCCTCGTCGGCGCCGACCCGACCGCCTGGACCGCCGACGTCCCCCGCGTCCTTGCCACCCTGGCCCGTCCGGACCTCTGCGCGTTCTACCTCGCCGCAGCCCGCCGACCACACCGACCGCCCCAGCGCCTTCCCCGGCGGGGCGCTCGCCGGCGCCGTCACCGCGGCGCTCGGCCTCCTTCGCGGCCTCGACCGGCCAGCCACCGCCGCCGTCCTGGAGCTCGTATCGACCAGCGCGGCCGGCGTCCATCACCTTGCGGGGATCGACGCCCTCAGCTGCCATGAACTCTGCACCCTCATCGCCCAACGCGACGGCCTCGACCCCTTTCGCCTGCCCACAGGACTCCGAGCCGACAGCTCCCTACCCGGAGCCCTCGACGTGCACCTCTACAGCCAAACGAACCAGCGACATCTGCGCACCACGCTGCGCGGCGCCCAACAGTCCCTGCACACCGTGAACACCTAGCTCATCGGCTCAGCTCGGACTTGTGGTGGTGGCCAGAGTCGCTCATCTGGTTATCCACCCACGGTGTGCTTCAAGATCGTGGAACAGCATCGTCGGGGAGGCCTTCGATGATGGCAGCGACGGCCTTGGTCACGCTGTCAAGCTCTTGCAGTCTTCCGTCGGGGAATCGCACCCGGTAGCGGCCGTCTCCGAGCGGCATGGCCCTCGGCAGGTCGTGGCAGATGGGCGGCGCGGCCCGGCGACTGAAAGTGAGCCAGTACATGCTCCGCCCGGGTGAAAGGACCCGAAGCCGCTCCTGTTCGAAGGCGGCCTCGACGAGATCATGCAGCGCCGTGTCTGGCGTGCGCGCGGCGGCCTTGCGTAGCTGGCGCCATCGCGCGGGCACAGCCTCGCCACGCTCATGGGCCTCGGCTAGTTCCCAGGTCCGCAGGAAGGGCCACTGCGCAACGAGTTCCCGGATTTGGGGTCCCTGCAGCCAGAAGTCGAACGCTCCTGCAACCGCGAACAGGTCCTGGGTGTTGCCGGTGGCCATGTGGACACCACCGGTCCAACAGTCGACGATGAAACAGCGCTCGTCACGAGCCATCAGGGCATACGCCCTGCGGCCGTCGGCTTCCACCTGCGCGGCTACGTAGCGCCAACCTGGGGAGGACGTCAGCTCAACCGCAAGATCGTGTCCCGCACGATCGGCCACCACCTGCAGGGCGTTCTGCAAGGAGCCCGCCTGGACAACATCGGGATACAGCATCTGGTACTTGTGCATGGGGTCGTTCGGCGCTGCGTCACTGGCGAGTTCTTCGGACACGTGATCGAGTCTGCCAGGCCAGTGCAACGGTCGAGGGCTTCGCGGACCGTACGCACGCACCGCAAGTCCTCGCCGACCATCTCGCCGGGCGCCTGGACGAACAGCTGCGCACCGGCGGCCCGATCACCAAACTGGTCGGTTGGTTGCTGACCAGGCTCGGCGAGCTGATCAGCCTAACCGGGTACTGACCCACTCCGCGGGTACGGCACCCGCCGGGCGTCCCAACCGGCTCACCGGGGTGCGGAGATCCCGCCGGGCCCGTCGAGTGCGGCGCGCGGTGGGCGGGCACACGCGTTCCGGCCGCACCACTCGTGCCGGGACAGCGGTCCGCGCATGCGTATTCGGCCTCATCCGCAGGCGGCGGATATCGGACTTCGCAGCGACCACCCCCACCGCCACGATCAAGGGCATCACTCCAGGCACACCACGCAACCGGATCCAACCGTCCGGGCTGCCGCATGCCCACCTGCCGGGGCAGATCCGCCGACTGCCGAAAGGGCTCACTCCATGGCCAGGACCACGCACAAGTTCTTCCTGTCCGCGCTGCTCGCGCTGGTGGTCCTCGCGCTGCCGGCACCCGCCATCGCCGCGCCCGCCGAGCCGGCGGCCCCACTGGCGGGCCGGTGTCTGTCCGAAGGAAATCTCGGCGTGGTCTTCGTCAACGTCTGCATGAACACCGGCAAGCAGCGCTGGACCATCGAGGGAGACAAGATCAGGCTCGCCGGGAGCTCCCGGTGCCTGTCCGGCGACGGCACCTCGGCCGGCCTCAACACCTGCATGAACACCGGCCACCAGCGGTGGCTCATCCAGGGGGAAAAGATCATTCTCAACAATTGACCGCCGGCTGGAGCGTCCGGCCGCCCGCCGCCTGGTGGAGGCCGGCGCCCGCAGCGAGCTGGGCAGGGTGGTCGGGTTCGCCGGCCGCGCCGATGCGCCGCAGGTCCTCGCCGACCGGCTCGCCCGGCGTCCGGCCGACCAGATGCGGCTGACCGGGCCGATCAAGGATCCGGTGGACTGGCTGATCGGCGTCGGTCTGCCGCAGCGCCAGCAGTGCGGCGACTACGGTGCGACGACCGGGTGCTGCTCGACTCCGGGCAGGACTGCCCCCGGTGCGAGGAGAAGCAGGCTGACCGCCGGGACCAGCGCCGCGCGGTCGCGGCCGCCGTCGACGCCGCGATGCCCGGTGCCTCGGAGGCGGAACGGCGGGCGGCCACCGCCGCGCAGCTGCACCATGACGTGACGGCCAGGGCGTGGGCGAAGGCGCACGAGTGGGACCAGTACCGACAGAGGCAGGCCGACGCAGCTCAGGCCCGTGCCGAAGCCGCGGCCGCGCAGCCCGAGGCCGAGGTCCCGGCCGCGTCGGTGGTCACGATCATGCTCGCGCCCCGGTCGGCCGCCACCGTTCCGGCCCCGAAGACCGTGGACGTCGATGACGACCAGGAGTTGGCCCTCGAGGACCTGACTCGCGAGCAGGTGCTGGACTGGCTACACGAGGCGTGGCTCCTGCTGGACGACCACATCGTCCAGCTCTGGACCCCGCAGATCAAAGCCTTGGACGACCGGTACAAGGCCGCGACCGTCGACGACGACGGCATAGCACTCGACCAGTTCCACAGGCTGCCTGGCCCCGACCTGTGGTAGTGGCGGCGACACCCCCGCATCCTCACCAAGGACCTCGGGCGTTCGCTCCGCTCGGCCGGCGCCATCGGCACCGCCCCGGACACAGCATGACCCACGGCCTCCTCGCCGCCACATGGTCGGCCGGCCCGGCTGCTGTCGCGGCCGTCGCCGCCAAGGTCCACACGGCCATCGAGGCCGACATCGCCGCCGAGTGCAAGCAGTTCCAGCAGATCACCGACCTGGCCGACCTGGAGGCAGCCGGCCCGGACGCCGTCGAAGACACCGCCACGCACAACGCGTTCCTGGCCGCCGAGAGCGCTGTCGCGGAGACCAGCACCAGGAGACTGGGTTTTGGTCGCCGAGGAACTACTGAAGGACGCCGGCGACCTCGGGTACGCCGGCTACCGGGCCTACCGGGATGGGTCCGCATCCTATACGAGACGGTCTTCCTGGGGCCGTCCTGGACATGGGTCCGCTGCTGGCCCGCGCGGTTCTGGACCTCGCTGCGGCGGACGCCGTGGCCGGCCTGCCACCGGCCGAGAGGCTGCGGGCGTGGCCGCCGAGCGACGCTGTACACCCCGGCTACCCGCAGCCACACCAACGCGGCCAGGTCCCGGGGAACGCGCTGGAAACACCGACGCGCCCCGTGACGTCCACAAACGCCGTGTCCGGCGGCACCGCGCCTGAACCACCTGAGTGATCCCGTCGAGCAGGCCGACGCATCGCGGTACACCGCATCCGCCCCGTCAGGCCCAACCACGGCACGCAACTCGAGGTGAACGTAGCGGATCACGATGGGCTCCATCGCCGATGCCGGAGGCCGCCGCAGCGGCGCACCGGGAGCACTGAGGGCATGGGTACCTCCCTCCAGACCGCAGCATCTCTACGCGCTCTGTCGGCGATCCCCGCGGTACGGCAGGCTGAGGATGCCCAGGAGAGCAGCCGGAGGTGCCGTACTTGCCCGTCCCACTCCCGGATCACGGTGCGCAGCATGGCGGCGATCCCGAGCTCGCCGGGGCGGTGGCCTGATGTCCCAGGACCAGCAGCCCAGCAGCGTGACCTGGCCCGGTCGCCTTGCGGACCACGAAGAGGCAGCCCGCAAGAACGGCGGCCGCGCAGCAGCCGAAGCCCTGCACCGCATTTCTGGCCGTGTGGGCGCCGACGCGCCCTTGCGGCGTCAGTGCCAGCTGGTGCAGGACCAGCTCCCCCCTCGGCCGTCGTAGATCTCCACGCAGGCCCGATAGGCGTTGCTCGACCCGACCATCCGTGTGTACGCGGCGTAGGAGGGCGAGGCGTTCGCGGTGTACGAGCTCCCGCGCCGGATCTCGATCTTGAATCGCCAGCTGCTGTTGGCCTTCTGAATGCGCGCCCACGCGGCACTGCACCGGGATGAGTTCCGCAGTTCCACCTCCGGCCCGCCGCCCGCAGGGGTCACCCGGGCGATGACGCGGGCACCGGAGCTGCACCCCTCGCTTTGGGGGTTCTTGCCCGTACACGAGGAACCCCTGCACGACGCCGGCGCTGCGGCTGCGGCGGGCAGGGCGGGAGTGAGAAGCAGGACTGAGGCGACAACCGCGGTAAGGGAGGAGAGAGCTGAACGGCGAATGGCCATGCCGGATCCCTTCGGTGTACCAGGAGGAAGGTGGATATTGCGCTTCATCTCATAGCCGCCCGGGTGAAGCACCCACAACAGCGGCACAGGCAAACCACTCTCCAGAGTGATGGCGAGCCATGCGTAGAGCTGGCCTCCGACCGATCCGGTCGTACCTGCCCTACCTGCCCCGCCGCTCCGATCCCTGGGCGCCCTCGAGGAAGGAGAGCGCCGTGGGGCTTCCGTCTTCTCTGAGTGGCCCCCGTCGCGCTGCCCGCACCGCTCCTGGCCGTCGTCGTCGTACGGCAGGAGCAGGTCCGTCGCAAGCTCGCTGCCACCGCCTTCCCCGACGTCGAGCAGGACCAGGAGGGCGAGGTGCCGACGTCGCTCGAGGACATCCGTGCTCAGCAGCATCAGGCCGCCGAGGCCGTGCGCGCGGCCCGCGATCCGCCGCGCCCGTACCGAGCGTGCCGGGCAAGCCGGGGCGACCAGCGTTCCTGCGTTGCGTTAGGCCGGGTGAGCTCGTGCGCTCCGTCCGGCCGGTCAGCGGAAGCGCCAGTCGGTGAAGACCTGCTCGGCGTCGGCTTCGACGACATCCCGCAGGTCTTCGTCGTCGTCCGGGGCGTCCAGGCCGAGTGCGGTGAGGACGTGCCCGTAGTACTGGTAGGTGAAGTGCAGGTCGCCCGCTGCCAACAGGGACGAAAGCGGCTCGTCACCGGCCGTGGACCAGTCGACCTGGGCGAGCGCCAGGACGCGCTCGTTGCTGGTGAGAGAGGGAAGCGCAGAGCCGAGCTGGTGCTCCAGTCGGTTCCAACTGGTCGTGGTCCGCTCTCGGGCCGCCTTCTTCAAGGCTCCGCGGACAGCCGCCACGGCGGGAACGAGACGGTCTGGCAGCTTGGCGGGCTCCGTGATCGCGTCCGGCTGTGGCTGCGCGGCCGGAAAGGCCTTCTCGGCCACGCCAGGTTATTCCACGGGGGCGGCGATCCATTCCACCCACTCGTCCACCTTGTGCTGCTCAGCCTCGGACAGGTGGTCTCCAGCCTCCTTCGCGGCAAGAACCAACTCCTCGACGAGATGCTTCTGCTCCCGGGGCTCGGTGCGCCCGGACAGGACGGCGGCGACCCCGGCGACCTCTACGTCACCATCCGTGTCCGCGGCTGACCCGGGCCGGACGCTCTCACTCGAAGGCTTTGTCGTTCAGTTCGACCATGCGCTGGTGGTGGGCCTGGTCGGCGGTGCGGCCCCAGCGGCCGTTGCCGTAGTGGATGGCGATTCCCGTGGGCGGGTCGAGGAAGTCGACGCTGCAGTTGCCGTGCTTGTGGTCGCACCGGCAGGTGCAGCTCTTGTCGGTGACCTGCCAGCCGGCCCCGGTGGGACCGTCGCCCAGGAGTCAGATTTAGTGGGGGGTGCTCCTGCCATCGGCTCCGGCGGGTGGACGCACAGTGTGAGCGGAGGCGCAGGTTGGCGAGGTTCCCGAAGCCGAAGCGTTGCGTGCTTGTCGCCTGTTCTCGAGGCTCGCCGTCGACGTAAACCGATAAATTAGGAGGAACCGGTAGGCGCCGGGGACCTGAGTGGCGGGCGAAGTCGCCGCAGGTGCACTTCTGGTGGCAGATCTCGACCGTTCCGACCCTTCCGTAGAAGGTGATGTGCCATCATCAATCGGTGAATCCTTGGCAATTGCTGCGCTGGGCGGGCCTGCTCATCGGGGTTGTCGCCCTGGCTGTGTTCATGATGCTCCTAGGCCTGGACCGGGCCGACAAGCTGAGCAGTGTGCTGAGCTTGTTCTTCACCATCGCCGGCTTCGTTCTGTCACTGGTGGCGCACTTGCGACAGCGCTCATCGGGTGCGGCGGTGGCGCGTGATGGGTCGATCGCTGCGGGCGGGAGCGTGCGAAATGTTCGGTCTCGAAGCGTCGGCGCCCCGCGGGATCCTGGAGCGGGTCCGCCGCCGGGAGTGGGGATTTGGGCGGAAGGCGGGTCGATTGCCGCCGGTGGCGATGTTGACGGTTCCTCGGCGTACGAGGGGCCCAGGTGAGTGCCGCGTGGTGGCGGCGCGGCTCAGGGCGCGACAGAAAGCAGGGCCAAGGGGGACTGAGAGCCGAGCGGGGCTCGATCGTCGCAGGCGGTGATGTCGCCAACGCGGTCGCCATGCAGGTGGAACAGATGGTCGTCCAGGCTCAGGTGCCTGCCCAGAAGACGGTGTCCCAGGCGCTGCCACCCCGCCAACTTCCCACCAGGGAAGCACTGGTGGGCGACGCCACTGCCCTGGACAGTCTGTGCGTCTATCTCCGAGACGTGCCCGCGCCCAGCAACCGCACGCTCCCATCGAGCGGCACCGAGAGCCAGTCGAAGCTCGTCGTCGTACACGGTCAGCCCGGCGTGGGAAAATCGACCCTGGCGCTCAACGCCGCACACAAGGTGAAGGACGCCTACCCGGACGGTCAGATCTACGTCGACCTCCACGGTGGAAAGGAGACTCCGAGGAGCAGCGCGGACGCCCTCGGCCACATGCTCAGCAGCCTGCATGTAGCGCGGGAGGACATGCCGGACTCCGTCGACGACCGGGCGGCCATGTTCCGGTCACTCACCGTCGGCCAGAGGTTACTCGTCCTTCTGGACAGCGCGCACAGTACGGACCAGATCGAGCCTCTGCTGCCCACCGGCGCCGGGTGCTCGGTACTCATCACCTCCCGGCGGGCGCTCTCCGTCAACAGCATCACCCAGCGGGATCCGGTCCCGGTCCATCTGCCGGACGACCGGAACGCACTTGCCGTGCTCTCCCACTACGCGGGGCAGGAACGCATTGCAGCCGAGATGGAGGCAGCAATAGACATCATCCGTTTCTGCGGCAACCTCCCGCTGGCCCTGCGGCTGGTCGGCTGCAAGCTGAAGCAGCGCTCCGGTTCCAGTCTCGGCCGCATGCGCGTTCTCCTGGAGGACGAGAGAAGCCGCCTGGACCACCTGAAGTTCGACACCCGCAGCCTGACCGCCTGCTTCATCTTCAGCTTCCAGGGGCTCACGCCGACCACTCGATCCTCCTTCGCCATGCTCGCCTCCTTACCCGCAGGCCGGCTGACGGACTGGCACTTCGTCCGGCTCGAGGCCACCCGTGGGGCCGGTCTCGTGGCCGGCGACGAACTGGTCGAGGCCGCGATGATGGAGACACAGGACGGGGAAGGGGGCGGCGACTCCGAAAGCAGCTACCGTGTTCACGACCTGATCCGAGTCTTCGCCGCCCGCCAGTACGAAGAGCTGCCGCCGGAGGAGGGGAAGGCCTTGGAGGAGCGCCTGGTCCGGGCCTACCGGGACGCCGTTGTCCACTGGGCGGCTCAGCGTGCCCCGGAACTGCGCGCCGAAGTCGACCCGGAGTACGTGGCGGGCCTCCGTGACTCGCCGATGACGGCCGCCGAGTGGGTCGCCGGAGAGCAGGACCGTCTCTGCTGGGCAATCGACCGTGCGCGAAACCTTGGGCTGATCACGGTGGCGGCGGAGATCGGTGAGGGGCTGTCGTACTTCCTCGACGACATCACTCTCGCTCCGAACTCCGCCGACTGGATCTTCAACGCTCCCGGGGAAACCAGGTCGCGGGTGCTGGCCGGACTCCGTAGGGCACGAGCGAGGGCTGCCCTGGCCGAAGGCAACCCGGACAGGGCGCTTTCGCTCCTAGTCCTGGACAGCGACGATGCAGTGGACGGACCCGGGGCCCGGGACGTGATGGTGGTCGCCCGGGCGCACTCCGTGAAAGGCGACTACCGCACCGCCCTTGACCGCATGACGGTCGCGGTGGATCGGCTCCGCACGGCCGGCGATTCTTGGCACACCCTCGGCTCCCTCGAGCTGCTGGGCGAGCTGCAGCGCTGGCGTGGCAAGCCGGAGCTAGGCGAGCAGAGCCAGCGGGAGGCTTTGCGTATCGCCGAACAGGTGGGCGACCTGAGGGCTCAGGCACGTCTGCGGCGCACCCTGGCCGAGACACTGGGCTATCTGCGCCGTCCGTCGGAGGCGGCCCCGCTGCTTGAATCGGCCAGGGACGACTTCAGGCTCCTCGGCGACCGCCGCTGGGAAGGCGCCACCGAGTATGCCCTAGGCAAGATCTACCGGCTCCTCGGAGAGCGCCAGAAGGCACTCGACTGCTACAGCAGGGCGGAGGGCATCTTCGGCCCGATGGGCGAGCGGTTATGGGTCAGCCGTGTGAACAACGCCCGTATTCGCGTCCTCGCCGGCATGGGACAGCTCGATGACGCCGTCGCCACCGCCCGCGAGGCGATCGCGTTGTTCGAGCAGCTCGGCAACGAGATGTGGGTGGCACACACCCAGCGGGACGTCGGCTGGCTGCACCTGCGTGCCGGACGTCCCCAGGACGCCGAGGCACCGCTCACTCGCGCCGTGGACGTCTGCGCTGCAGCTGGCGATGCCTATGCGGGCGCCATGGCACGTCACTTGCGCGGCGTGGCTTACCGCGAACTTGGCCAGTACCCGGAGGCCCGTGCCGACTTCGACGCCGCGCTGGAGATCTATAGGTCCGGCTCGTACGAATGGAACGAGGCCGCGGTTGCCCACGACGTGATCCGCACCCTCCGAGCGGAAGGCCGCACTGAGGAGGCCGACATCATGGAGCGGGACATCTCCGTCGCCAACCCAATCTTCGACCGTATGCACGGCCGAGACGGAGCGGTCGCGGTGCCGGACGAGGATTGACGTACTGGTCTCACCGCGTCTTCGAATTTGTGCGCCTGCCGTCTGCTCCGGCGGGCGGTCGCACAGTGTGAGCGGAGGCTCTGGTTGGCGCGGTTCCCGAGAGGGGCTCGGCGGGTGGAGCGTGCGATCGAGGCGTACGGCTGTGTCGGGCGCCATCCGCGGTGTGGAGGATCTCGCGGGTTTCGCGCAGGAACTCGCGTCGCCCGCGGCCGTGAGGATCGGCCCTGCCACGGCGGCCGCCGCCGGACGGCTACCGCCGCGCGATCGAGGCAACCGCCAAGCCGCCCGAACCTCCCGGGTGGACCCGGCCGTCGCGGCAGCGGTGGAACGGCAGACGAAGGCGATGCGCGAGCTGTCCCGCCGCGCTTACCCCAAGCTGAACCGAACCGGATTCGCTCAACAGCAGGTGGCGCGGGACGCACCCGGGAGCGCCGTCTGGCACATGACGGGTCGGTCAGCGTACGCGTCCGAGGTGGATGACGCTGACGCGGATCTGCTGGTCGCTGATCTCGTACATCACGCGGTAGGCGGCGACGTGGATGCGGAGCAGGCCCGCGCTGCCGAAGGCGCCGTCGGGACGGGGATTGTCGGCGAGGTGGTCGACGACTGGGTGGAGGCCCGCAAGCGTTCCTACACGGGCGTCGGGGACGCCATGTCCGCCGGCGACCGCGACGCCCTCTCGCCGGGCGCGGCTGAGGTGCGCGACCGGTTCGCCGCCGACTTCCAACACGCCCTGCACGACCGGCCCGACGTGCGCAAGCGGTGGGCGCTGCGCTACCGCAACAAGGAGTCCGTCGCCCAGATCGCGGGCGAGCTCGCCTGGTCGGTGGCCGCCGGCCTCGACCAGATCGTCCCCACCGAACACCTCGAGCGCACCGTGCGGGCCGCGGTGCTGCACGACTTTGCCGAGACCGTCGAGATGTTCGCCGACTCCGAGGGCGACGACAAGGACGCCGAGTCGTCCCCGGAGTCGTGGCACCTCAACCTGACGCCGTCGGTGGGCAAGATGCTCGACTGGTACATCCGGTGCTTCCCCGGCGAGGCGTACGCCACGATCGGCGAGATCCAGCGCCAGGCCCACACGACGTGGAAGATGCCGGCGGCGGACACGCTCAGCGCGCTGCGCTCCGCGCTGTCGCTCGACGGCGAGTTGACCGAGCAGCAGCGTGAGATGTACTTCGCACTACTCGAACCGCACAAGGACACCGACTGACCCGTCCGCGCCGCCAGACGACGGGGCCGGAGCCAATGCCAGTGGCTCCGGGCCCCCCGTCGCGTGGACTGTAGCCGCAGCAACGCCCCGGGCTCGCCCTCGTCCGAGCGACGTTCCACAGGAGCCGCCCAGCTACGGCCTACCGTCACCCGCATGTCTTCCTCTACGGCCGTAGCCGCCCGCCCAACAGCCCGGATGGCGCAGGACGCCGCCACAGAGGCGGTGCGTACGGGAGTCGCCGACGGAACCACCGTGCGGCGCCTGGCCCAGATCACCGGCTGGTCGGTCGGCTGGGTCTCCGAACTGGCCAAGGAGTTCCGCTCCAAGGCCGACCTGCCGACACAGCCGTCCCAGGACGAACTGGACGCCCTGCAGGAGTGCATCGACGCCCTGGAGGGCCTGGACGAAGCGGGCTGCCGTCGGGTCCTGCTGTATCTGAGCGATCGCTTCGGTACCCGCTGATGTAGGTACTGTCCACCTGACGAGCAGGGGGTGCCGGACGGAGTGTCGTGTGTGCCCTATCGTCCTACCCCGCGGTAGGAGCGGAATCCCTCCACGCCCGCATCCACGGCCACCCGGCGCGCGTACCGTGAGGTGACGACCTGCCACTGGGAGGACCAGCCGATGAGCGCGCAGCCCGACCACTCCCCCGTCACGCCGTACGCCCCCGCGCCCGGGGCGCCGGCCGAGCTCCTCGCCCAGCTGCGC
Organism: Streptomyces sp. NPDC047315; assembly: GCF_040643215.1. Lineage (NCBI taxonomy): Bacteria > Bacillati > Actinomycetota > Actinomycetes > Kitasatosporales > Streptomycetaceae > Streptomyces > Streptomyces sp. NPDC047315. The sequence goes on from NZ_JBEYTZ010000061.1 coordinate 14,196, forward strand.
ACCGACCAGCGCGCGGACCGGTGGGTGCCAGCGTTCGAGAGGGAGTGGGCCGCGGCGCTGGAGGAGTCCCGCCGTACGTTCTCCCTCGCGCCGCTGTACGAAGTCGTGCAGGACTGGAAGGGCCGCCTCGCCTCCGCCCCAGCCGTCGACGCGTTCGTCGCCTCCGGCTACGACAACAGCGCGTTCATCGACATGGCGGAGCTCCGGAGAAGGCACCGGTGACCGAACAGCCGTACACGGTCCGCTTCTCCGCCCCGGCCGCGAAGACCCTCGACACCCTGCCCGAGCACTGGAACGCGCCCAAGGGGATGACCGCGCTGCTCAAGGAGGACCACTAAGCAGGGCACCGAGCTCACCCGCAGCGCCCTACCCCACGCCCACATGACCCCGCCCCGCACACGATGAACGGCGGGACGCCCAATATGAAGGATGCCGACCGTGACTGACGACGAGCATCAGTTCGCCGCCCTCCTCAACGACCTTCCCGGTCACAGCGACGCCGGGTTCTGGCGCGGACTCAAGGAAGCCGCTGGCATCTACCGCATACGTTCGACTATGTCCTCTGCTGTCCAAGAGGCCCAGGACGGCGACTTCGGACCGCTCGCCGCGTTGGTCCTCGACGTCTTCAACCGCGAAGACCAGCTCAAGGACATCACCGCGATCCTCGCCACCCATCTCGGCACTACCACGCGAGCCCGCGCCTGGATCACCGACGCTATCGCGACCGCGGACCGCATCACCCGCACCCGCGTCGACGATCCCCTCGACGCACTGACCGAGAAGTGGTGAAGACTTCGGCCCTTCACCCGGCCAGGCGATCATGGGAGGGATGAGCGCACCGGCCCTGCACAGGCTGGTAGGTCCCTGACCTTCCCCCGCCCGAGGCGTCAGCGGACGGGCCTCGCTCCCCGATCTCGGGAGCGAGGCCCGCCTTCGACCGTTTCCGCCCCCACGGTTCATCGGACTGACCGAGGCGGGTGAATCAGCACCCCGCCCACGGTGGGCACGCAGCGCGTGCCCGGGGGTAACTGCTCGATCGCCCCGAGGTTCTCGGCCTGGCCGGTCCGGAGCACCCTCTGGAGATGTTCCTCGCCGTACAGGATGGTTCCCGGGTCGGTCATCGTGCCGGTCATGCAGATCACGGGGTCCGCGAAGAACTGGCCGCCGTCCTCGGCCGCGACCCGGAGTTCGGCCGCGTTCACCTCGGCCTCCGCGGAGTCCGCCGGGGTCTGGCAGCCCGGACATATCGCCCCGGTCAGGCGGCCCGCTTGCCACTGGACGTTCCAGTCCGCGGCGTCCGTGTTCGCCAGGTCGCGTGGAGCCTCGTCCCCGCAGCGTCCGCACCTCAAGTTGTGTTCCATGCCGTCAGCATCTCGAAGATCGTGGCTCGACTGCGGCCTTTAACCGTTTCCGGCCTTCGGCCGGGAAGTCGGCGCGAGCGAGGTGCGCCCGGCGGCGGTGCTCGCCGACGCGCACGACGTACGCCACGGCGAGTGCCGACGGAAGCCGGGTCCAGGGGCTGGCGAAAGCCCCTGGTACCACCGTCCCCGCTCAAGAGGGCTCTGTAGGAAAGTAGTCGGCGCGGGCCGATCAGGCGGAAAGTCGGACCGGCTCGTATCCGGGCCTGCATCGTTGTTCCGTGCAAACGGCGCCCGCCCGTGGACGCCGGCGAGGATGAGGGAGACGGATATGGCCGGAGCGATCGCCCCGGAGGCACGGGCCGCGCAACGGCGGATCGTCAGCACGATCAACGCGTCCGGGAAGCTGAACGCCGACAGGCTCGCCCTGCGGCGGGAGGCCAACTGCGGCGAGTGGAAGGCGACGGCCGCCGACATCAGTAAAGACCTGGACCTGCTCCAGGTCCCGCACACGATCGTGACGGCCTTCCGCTTCCCGCTCGCCTCCTCCTACAGCAAGGCCATGCGCGAGGGCGAGGAGATTCGCATCCTGCGCAAGGACCTGCCCCACCTGTTCCCCTGGATGCCGTCGCTGGAGCAGACCGTCGCCAACATCCCCGAGAACGCTCCGCATTGGGACTTCACGGTGCTCCAGCCCCGGGCCGACGGCATGGTCATCGCCGCCATGCGGCTGTCGGTGGAATGGCCCGCCTGGTCGAAAAAGCAGGCCCGCGCCGCCCGGCTGGTCTGCGCGGAGTCCGACTACGACCTGCGCGACAAGGACAAGGACCGGGCACCGTTCGACGTCCGTCTGCCCGAGCAACCCAAAAGGCGGCGGCTGGTGTGCGGGAAGTGCTGCAACAACGACGTCGACGAGATGCAGCGCCTGGCCGCCCTCGCCGGAGCACCGTCGTGACGGCCGTCGAGCCGGCCACGGACCGGCTGCTGATCGCGGAGCTGGTGGGACTGTTGAACGACACCGAGCACTACAACTCCCGCCGCTCCACGACCGACATCCGCCTGGACTACCTGGAACGCCGGGCGGCGCTGCTGCACCGGCTCGTCGACGCCGTCGGCGACGAGTCCTCCCGCTACCTCGCCCAGGACGCCGAGGACCGTGCCGAGGCCCTGCGCGCCAAGGCCGAGGCCATGGCCCGGGAGTGCGGCGACCCGCCTCCCGCGCCGCGTCGGCCGCGCTGAGCGCTCAGGCGCCGAGGAAGAGCTGAGGCAGCTCGGCCACCATCTCCAGCGCCGCCGCGTAGTTGGACCGGGCCTGCTTCACCAGCTTCACGTCCGCCACCAGCTCCGGGTAGAGCTCGCGGGCGCCCTTGCCCCGCCTCTCGTACACGGACCGCAGCTCCTTCTCGGCATCCCCGACGCTGGTGTAGCGATGCGGCCACCTCTCCCTGGCCGCCCGGAGGGTATTGGCCTCCCCCGAACAGGTCAGGCAAACCTTGACGCCTTCGATCGTGGTGATCAGCTCCTCGTCGCGGACCAGGCCGAAGACCTTTCCCTCGAAGAAGTCACTGGCCCCCAGATGGGTCTCCAGCAGGCACGCGTCCAGGAACGCCGTGCCCGCCTGCGAGCGCGGCTCGTACGCTCCGTCCCGCAGGTGCCAGGGCGCGTCCTCCTGCCGCTTCAGCGCCACCCATACGAACAGCTCGCCGTCGTGCTCGTACAGGACATGCCAGTGCGGCCTGCGCCGGGCGTCATGGCAGCACTTCGGGTCCACCACACGGCCCCAGGGGTGGCCCACCACCGCGCTGTCGCGCTCGGCCAGCATCGAGCGCTGCGGCAGCTGGCTGTAGAGCCCCTTCGACATCCGCTTGCCGTTCACCGACAGGGTCTTGATCGTGACGGACGACTCCGTGATTCCCAGTTCCACAACCACTCAACGCCGCCGGCCCCACCCGGAGGCGGGCCACCGGGCCGGGCCGCCCATTCGGCCCAGGCCGGCCGAAGAGGCTGGTGACCTCGGTAATCGCCTCGGGCGACGCCTTGAAGTAGCGGCGGACTTTCTCCGGCTTCTTGTGCCGGGACTTCGCCATCAGCATCAGCACGGAAGCGCCCTGCTCGCCGAGGTAGGACTCCGGCCGCGCATTCTCGGGCATGCCATCACCACTTGGTTCCTGCCCCGTGGCCTGTCGCAGGTCAGGAGTGCGGCGACGCCCGGTGTGACGACGGGCTGCCGCTCGGCACCGGCAGGGACCGCCTCCGCTGCGACGACCGGCGAGCAGTCGCCTGCGGCGAGTGCGACGAGGGGCTGTGGCCGACAGGCAAGACGGCCGCGGGGTGTGTGAAGTGGCCGGCCTCTCGGGTCAGACCGTGAGCCTCGGCCTGGTCTCGGGCCTGCGCGGCGCGCTGACGCTCGGTCACTCCGGGTCCGCCTGGCCGTACAACCGGCTGGGCCCGTGCTCTCGGGGGTCGCGCCAAAGGTAGTACCAGCGCCCCTCGTCATCCTGTGCGGGTTCGTGGCTGCCGTTCCATAGCCCTTGCAGGTAGACCTCCGCCCCAGGCCCCCGGGGCCTCAGCCAGTCGGAAACCACCCACTCGGCGGACCCGTCTGCGGATACGTATTCCACCGCCAGGTGGTCCGGGAACCGCCTGTGTTTGGTCCGCTTGATGCCAACGACCCGGCCGTTCGCCGGACCCCCGTGCAAGATCGCCTGTTCGGCCATGATCGGCAGCGTACCGGGCTTCCCGCACCGGCCGGAATGGATCCAAGCTGATAAACCGGCTAAGAAGCGGGCGTGGTGTTCCCGCGAACGAGGCTGCCCCCGACCGCGGCTCGGCCGGACTCCTCGCCCATCTGCGCGCTGACCGGCGCGTGGACTGGTGAGTGCCGGCGTTCGAGAGGGAGTGGGTCGTGGCGCTGGAGGAATTCCGCCGTACGTCCTCTTGGAAGAGCGTGGTGCTGTCAGCCGGGATCCCGAGGCGTCCCTCCGTGGGGCGAAGCCTGAGGGCTGAACCGGTGACGCGGCCCGGTCGCCGGCCGGCGACCGGGCCATCGTGGGCGCGGCGGATCGCGTTCCCGTAGGGAGGGTTCATGGCGTACGAAGTGGTCACGACAGGATTCCGTACCGAACTGCATGCCCGATGGTCAGTGTTCTTCGATGCCCTCAGCGTTCCGTGGGTGTATGAGCCGCGGTCCTTCCCCGCCGCCGACGGGGCGATGTGTACGCCGGCGTTCTGGCTGCCGCGCGAGCGGATCTGGTTCGCCGCCGAGGAGGAGTCGGCGCCGTCGTGGTGGGGCCGGTTCACCGCCGCGGTGAGCGGCAGCGAGCAGGTGTGGGAGCCCTGGAACGACGTCGACGTTGAGGAGCCGGTCGGAGGCCCGCGGATCGAGGTCGACGAGCAGTGGCAGGGGGAAGTTCTGCTGTGCCTGGGCGGAATCCCCGACGGGTACACCCCGTGCCGTGACCTCACGGGTGGGCCGTGGCACCGTCACGACCTGGGCATGTACGCGAGCAGCGGCGGCAGCCCGTACCGGTGGACGCTGTGCCCCTGGTGCGGGCTGTTCGGTGTCACGTTCTGGGGATACGCGAATCGGCTGCCGTGCCGGTGTCTGGACGACGGCAAGGTCGACAACAGCGCGGATGACCGGCTGATGGACGCCTACCGGACCGCCGCGCACGAGGTGCTCGACCCCGGGGACCGGCCGGGTTTTCTGGTGGTCCGCCGGGCCCTGGTCCAGCAGGAGGGTATGGACCTCGCCCTGGAGCGGTGCACGGGCCGGTGTCGCTCGGTCGGCGACCAACTGCGCGCCGAGCTACCGCCCGGCGCGTACCTCGACGTCCCCGAAGGCGCGGACACCCTGTGCGGGGAGTGCCCTGGCTTCGTGTGCGCCGCGTGCGGACAGCAGCCCGCCGCCCAGGCCGGGGCGGAATGCGGCTCGTGCGAGCCGCCGGTCCGCCTCACTTACTGGCGGGCCCGGCAGATCCTGAACGAGCGGGCGGCCGAGGCCGGGCACGCAGCGCGTCGCCCGGCGCGGGAGATCAACACGCTGATCAACCGGGAGACCAGGGTCCGGAGTCGGGACCGCGCGACCCTGGCCGACCTCGCCGCGGGCCTCACCCTGGTCGAGCGGTGGATCGCCGACCCGGCCCTGGTCCCCCTCGGCGGGGCCGCCCGGCGCGCGCCGCTGTCCGACACGGAACTCGACCGGATGCACGGCGGGGAGCTGCGCCGGGAACTGAACGGGCGGGTGGGCCCGGTGGCCGCCGCGGGCGGTGAACCGTTCGCGCTCGTCCAGGCGCGCCTGAACTACGTCATGGGGGTCCACGCGCGCGCCGACGCCGACGACGAGCAGCTGCGCGAGGGGATCCGCCAGGCCCAGGACTGGGTCCACCACCCGAACACCTACCGGGACCACGTCCGCGCCACGACGGCGGAGGCCGCGCCGGGCGGGATCCCCGAAGCGATGCGCACCCGCCCGGCCCCGGCGGACTCCTCCTGCCACCTGTGCACCACCCCGGTGACGGCGGGGGAGCTCGTCGGCCGGCTCCACCAGCCGCGCGGACGGCAGTTCGCTACCCTGGGCTGGCTCTGCGCCCACTGCCTGTACGACCGCCGTGCCAAGCCCCGCCGCCTGGACCTGCTACTCCGCCTGTTCCACCACCTGTTCGCCGGAGGCGGGGTGCGAGTGAACGCCGCCGAGGCCGAGGTCCTACTCAGCTGGCTCCTCACCTCCCCGGCGGCCGTGCTCGCGCAGCCAGAGGCGGAGGCGCTCCCGGAACTGCTCGCCACCCTCCAACGCGCCGTCGAGGCACAGGACCCGGTAACGCTGCTGCCGTACCGAGGTGTCCTGGCCGCCGTCGACACCCTCCACCACACCGGATCTGCGGGTATCACCGAGCGGGAAGCCGTCGTGCTGGACGCCGTGGTGCAGCACCTGGCGGAGTGGCAGACCAACCCCCAGCGCCTGGACTCGGCCCACTACCGAAGCCGCACGGCGTGGCGGCACGCCATCCTCGACCAGGCCAGCCGCCCTACCGTCCTGTCCCAGCGCGGTGGCCCGTTCTCCATCTGACCTCCGGCGCCCCGGACCCGGTGCGGCTCGGCTTCATTCGCCGCTCGTCCCGTCAACTGGCGGTGCTGCCTGCTGCAGGCCCGCGCCCCGAGGCCCTGTGCGCGGTGCGATCCCGCCAGGGCCGCGCCGAGCGCGCGGATGAGACCGCGCCCGCCTGTACCTCGGGCCGTGTGACGTCGCGTGAGGTCCTTGCGTCTTCCGGCCGGCTCTATCGGGAGCGCCAGGTGGTGAAAACCTGCTCAGCGTCGGCTTCGACGACCTCCCGCAGGTCTTCGTCGTCATCTGGGGCGTCCAGACCGAGTGCGCCCAGGACGTGCCGGTAGTACTGGTAGGCGAAGTGCGGGTCACCCGCCGCCAGCACGGACGACAGGAGCGGCTCGTCGCTGGGCGTGGAGCGGTCGACCTGGACCAGCACCTCGATGCGTTCGTTGTTGCTGAGGGAGGGGAGCGCGGAGCCGAGCTGGTGCTCCAGTCGGCTCCAGCTGGTCGTGGTTCGCTCCCTGGCTGCCTTCTTCAAAGCTCCGCGGACAGCCGCCACGGCGGGAACGAGCCGCGGCGACAGCTTGCCCGGGGCTGAGATCGTGTCCGGCTGCGGTGGTCCGGCCGGGTACGTGTTCTTCGCCGTGCCTGATTCTTCTGCAAGGGCGGCGATCCTCGCCACCCACTCGTCCACCTTGTGCTGCTCAGCAGCGGACAGGTCGTCCCCGGCCTCCTTCGCCGCAAGCACCAGGTCCTCGACGAGCTGCTTCTGCTGCTCGATGGACAGTTCCTCACGGCGGAGACGGCCGGTGATGCTCTGGACCCGCCCCCGCGTGATGTTGCGCGCTTTGCGCTCCTGGGCCTCTGCCTCGCGACGCTTCCTCCGCGCTTCGTCCGCTGCCCGCTGCTTTTCGGCAGCCTGCTGGCGTGCTTCGCGAAGGAACGTCTCGGCCGCCTGGAGAATGCCCGCCTCCTGCGCAGTAACCGCCGCCTCCCCCAGGAATATCCCGCTGGCCTGCGACGTCAGCTTCGAGACCTTGAAAACGTGACCGTGCCGGACCGCTTCTTCGAGTCCGGCGAAAAACCGCCGGCGGACACGGTCCTGCTGATCGATCCAGCCGTTCGCAAGGTCGATCGCGCGCTGCAGATGCACAAGCGCCTCCCCCTCGCAACGACCCACCTGGAGCAGCGCCGTGTCCCGTAGCTCTCGGACTGCGGCGGTCTCCTTCTTCTGTACGGCGATGTTGATGAGCCGGGTCAGAGCCCCGATCTGTACCGGCCGTTTCGTCTTCTTGCGGCGCGGTCGCGGCACGGGGGCTCGTTCTTTGGCGTCGCGTACGGCTTCAAGGCGTGTGACGACGGGGGTGATGAGCCGGCCCTGCTCGTCGACGGTGCAGTCCGCCAGCTCGAAGTCCCAGTCGGTGCCCACACGCGGAAGCTCGGTGCCGAGCATCATGACCCGCCGGTTGCCCTCGCTGACGAACTTGACGCGGTTGACGTAGCCCCGGCGGGCCAGGGTTCGGCGGTCGACTTGGACGCCCGGTCCGAGGATGATGTCGCCGGCCTTCGCGGCGTCCCAGTCGGGCGGCGTCGCGGTGTCCATGTGCAGCAGGAGCGTGTGCCCGCTCACGGTGATCTCCACGAGGGACCCAGCCGGTGCATCATCGCGGTCGATGTAGCGGTAGCGCGGGCTGTGCCCCTGGCCGCGCAGCCACCCCTGGGTCGCCGCCCTCACGTACAGGTGGTCCGCGCTCGCGACGCCCCGGGACCGACGGCCGCACTCGGGCAGCAGCCCGGCGGGATCGGGGAAGTGGGCGAAGTGGCTGACGCGGACATTGCCCCGCCGGGTCAGGAGCTGGCCGCCACACCCGCCCAGCAGAACGCCGCACCAGAACGTGGTCGCGGAGAACTCCTCGCGGAACTCATCCAGTTCGTCGGCATCTGTCGGGCAGATCACCGGATCGTCGGACTCGGGATATGCCAGAACGGCCGTCTGGATCTGCCGGTAGTCAACGCCCATCGCCAGCCCCTTCGCCAGCACAGCCCAGCTCTCCCCGCACGCAGAAGCCCCCCGCGGGCGAAGAGGGGAGATAGATCCCCTCAGCCATTCACCCTAACGACCGTCACGGACAGTCGCGCCCAAATGCGAAGAACGTAGCCACCGCGACCGGTTGGCGAATCAGCTGGGGCGTTACGGCTGGGCGTGCTGGTCGTTGAGGTTGTTATGGGTATACGTGAAGGTTCTCGGCTCTGCATGATGTGCGGAACCGATCTCCTCGGTGATGTGGCGCATCTTGTTGACGGTGTCCGGGTTCGGGGGCGCGGCAGGGAGTTCGCCCGCTTCTTGATCTGTGAGCCGTGCTACGAGCGGGGACGTCCGGACCCGGATTCGGGTCTGACCCGGGTGGCCTCCGCACGCCGGTCTGAGTCCGCCGAATGGTCGGGTCTAGCCGGCCGCGGGGCTGCTCTCCCGCCCCAGGCGTGTGTCGCCGGATGCGGCTTGGTCGTGGTGCGCGGGGCAGAAGGGCTGATGCGGGGGGTGACGTGCTCGCGGGCGTGCCGCACATCCGTCACGCGGAAGCGTAACGGGGGGCGGGATTCGGGCCGCCCCTGTGGCTCCTGCGGCGAGCCCGTTACGGCTGGGCGTGCAGATTCTACGTACTGCGGTGCCGCGTGCCGACAAAAGGCGTATCGCCGTCGGCGGGCCAGCCGAGCCTCAGATCCACTCCCGGAGCTGCTGGCGGCACTGACCCCTTACGCCACTGGCTCTGCCTACGGCATCTCGCAGGCTCTCTACAAGGTTTTGTACCGCGTGCACGTCGCGGAACTGCGCGGCCACGATCCGGCCGAATCCCTCGCGCAACTCGCCTCCATGAACCCCGAGCGAATCAAGATCCCCGACACTGACGACGGCCGTCGACTCCGCGCCTCCCTCCGCGGTTTCCGGCGGGCGCAGACCCTCACGCATACCCGTAACAACCTCAACGATCAGCACGCCGAGCCGTAACACCCCCCGTCGATTCACCGTGATCAACGGGACGCTCGCCACCTTCACGAACCCGAACTCCCTGCCACCGCCGGCTCTTTGCCCGTCCACGCGAGCGAGACACTGCGCGACGCCCTGGACATCGCCGCCCGCGCCCGCGTCACCAGCGCGCGGTGGGCGCGGGTGCGGGCCGTCGTCGTGCGGTCCGCGCACGCCATGGTGAGGACGAGCCCGCCCGCGACCCGTGCGCGCCGCAGTCGCCAGCCGATCTCCTTCGCGGTCGAGCAGGGCCCGGTGGTGCTGTTCGGGGGCGAACTCCCGCACGGCGTCCGGTGAGCGCTCGGGCCGCCACCGCGTTCCGCCTCGCACGCCACGTCCACGACCTGGTAGATGACGGCCGGCGTCACCCGGGACCGCCGCATGCAGCCGCAGGAGCACCACCGCCGACCATGGTCGGGTCCAGGGCGGGACCATGTGGTAGGCCACTGACCGGTCACCGTCGCCGGCAGCTGCCGCAGGGCAGACCATTGTCCGCGTGGGGCTCCAGCCGGCTCGTGGACCAGGCGTCCAACTCGTCGAGGAGTCCGGTCAGACTGGTCACGCGTCGCAGGTGGCCCGTCGCCTGGCCTCGCAGCCAACCGCGCCCGCGGAGCTCCGCACCCCACCGGGTGGCTACGGCGGCCCCGCCTGGGGCGCTGGACGCAGCACGAGAGAAAGTAGTGGCTTCTCCTCGCAGGTCAGGCGGACCATGACCTGATGCTTCCGTTGAAGATCGTTGCTGGTGATGCAACCAACCCCCAGGCGAAGGGCCCAAAGGTCATTGCCCATATCTGTAACGACCTCGGCGGATGGGGTAAGGGATTCGTCCTGGCGATCTCGCGTCACTGGCCAGAGCCGGAGCGCGAGTACCGCCGCTGGCACCGCGAGCGCGCCGGCAACGACTTCGCCCTCGGCGCCGTGCAGCTGATCCGCGTCCGATCCGACATCCAGGTCGCCAACATGATCGCGCAGCACGGGATGAAGCGGGGCAGCGGCGGTCCGCCGATCCGCTACGACGCCGTCGAACGCTGCCTGAACACCATCGCCGAGCACGCCCTCGCCAACAACGCCTCCGTTCACATGCCCCGCATCGGCTGCGGCCTCGCCGGCGGCACGTGGGAACGCATCGAGCCGATCATCACCACAACCCTGAGCGCCCGCTCCATCGCCACCACCGTCTACGACTACCCGTAGGCCGTCGGAGCGGATGGTGCGCCGCGCGAAAGCAGCCAGGTCATGTCTGCGGGCGCGCCGTCCAGGGAGTCGAGGAAATCGCCGAAGGCCAGCGTCGTGTCGCCGTCGCAGAGGACCCACGCGCCGGTGCGATCGACGTAGCGTCGCCGTATGACCCTCAACAACGCTGACGAGCGCGAACTGCTGCGCCGGATCTCCGAAGCCGACAGCCCCGTCGTGGCGTCCGACTACTTCCACAGCATCCACCCGCCCAACTTCCCCACGTCCGCAGCCGAGGACGATCCCCGCCGCCAGGCATGGCACGAGCAGCAGATGGGCCTCTACCGCGCCTACATCCGGCTGCACGAGCTGGGCCTGGTGGAAGTCGTGGACCCGGCCAACGGCGAACGGGGCGACCGCGTGGTGGTCACGGAGACCAGCCGCGCCGCGCTCGGATAGCCCCCTGGCGACTCGGCTCGGCCCGCCGGCTGGTGCTGCCGTCGGGCCGTCAACCGGCAGCACCCGGTGACCTCCTGGAGGCGGTTGCCGTGCGCCGAACCGGTGACAGCGGCGGCTTCATTGCGCGGACCGGCGTCATGGTGGCGGGACACACGGGTTCGGGCAGCGGGAGCAGCATGACCTTCGAAGCGGTCACCTTCGACATGGCCACCCTCGACTTCCCCACCGTCGCCGAGATCGCCCGCCTGCGCGGCGCGCCCCTCCGCTCCCGGACGGAGAGCGGGGGCGAGGCGGTCGCCGGGATTGTCGGCAAGCCCGCCGACCACGTCCGGTCCCGGCTCATCAGGACCGCGGGCATCAAGAACCTCCAAGCGGCCGATGACGAGGACCTCCGCGAATGCCTGCGGGTGCTGCGGACCTGACTCAACGACTCCGCCTCCTACACCGCCCCGAACACGACATCACGCCTCGACAGCGTCAGCAGCACGAAAGACGGGCGGGTCGGCGGCGACTGGTACGACGCGATCCCGCTGCCCGGCAGCCGGGTCGCCCTTTTCGTCGGCGACGTCATGGGCCGCTCCATACAGCGGGCGCGGGGAGCCCGGTCGGCATCGGGGCTGCAGCCGGCCAGGAGCCGGTTGTCCTGACCCGGGTCAACTCCCAGGGAAATGCCACGAAGTGGCTCTCCCGTCACGAGACAGGAGAGCCACTCTGACCGTGGCCGAGTGCCGGTCAGCTTGGTGGGACGCGGTTTCGTTGGGGGAGATGTCCGTCGTTGCCGTACTGGCACGGTCGCAACCGGCTTCACGGTAGGGGCAGACGACCTGCAGCCCACACCCCTACCACTGCATATTCAAGCTCCCAGGCCCGTCGTCGACGTTCTCCCGGCGGTGGTCAGTAGGACCTGATCCAGTAGGCCCCCGTGACGACATTCGTCAGGGGCGGGCAGGACACGCGAGAGACCTGGCGGGTTTGCCAAGCTCCGGCATCACGAGTGACGGCGGGACCGCCGTCGAGCGGCGCGCAGGTGACTGTCGCCTTGAAACGGCCGCCATTGCAGCGGCGAGCAGCGTCACATAAGCCTTCTTCATTTCCGAAACTCCTCTTTTCGTTTCCCGCTCATCAGGTGTTGTTTCGGGGGGAGGTCATCACGCTCGCCTGGATGACGTAGGTATTACCATTGCAGTACGCGCGGGAGAACCCGTACTGCCGCCACGGCCCGTAGGACGTAATAACCCGCCCGTTCTCCCGGTCCTTGCAAAAGGCCATCGCTTGATAAGAGCCACCGTTATGGCTCCTGCACGATGCAACCGCACCCCAAGGGTCGACCTTCTCGTAGCTACAACCGCTAGGGTGAGCTAAAGCACCCACTTCGGACGCCGAGGCGGTCCCCGCAGCACCAGCTGACAAAGCACCGACTAAGGGCTGTCCCGTAATCCCTGGTGGATCAGCGCGCGGCGTCAGATGCGGTGCATCGCAAGGCGGAGGGGTCACCGCATACTGGATGTATGTG
>NZ_JBEYTZ010000062.1:0-25961 GCF_040643215.1 Streptomyces sp. NPDC047315
AACCCGGAAACCACATCCCGCCCCTCGACCAACACGCTCCACAAGCCCTCCGGAGACGTGACACCCCCCGGCAACCGACACCCCAACCCCACGATGGCGATGGCATCGTCGTGCGTGTCCGGGTCCGATGGACCCCGGCCCTTCGACGACGTCCGGCTCAGCTCGCTCGGCCGCGCGGGGGCGACCAGGTCGTCCAGGCCCTTCGTGAGTTCGTCGTTCAGGAAGTGGGCCAGCGCCTCGGGGCTGGGGTGGTTGAACAGCAGGTTGGTGGCGAGGGTCAGTCCGGTGGCCGCGGCGAGTTGGTTGCGCAGTTCGACCGCGCCCAGCGAGTCGAGGCCCAGGTCCCGGAAGGTGCGGGCCGGGTCGGTGTCCGTGGCGACGGGCTTGGTACTGACGACGGCCGCGTGCTGGAGGACGAGCGTCACCAGTTCCGCGGTACGGCGCTTGGGCGGCATGGCCAGCAGGCGCTGCGCGGCCTCCGGTCGTGCCGCCACATGCGCAGCAGCGGTGCTCGCGTCGTGCGTACCGGCCGTGCCGTCGATCCAGTAGGGCTGGCGCTGGAAGGGGTAGGCGGGCAGGTCGAGCGGTTCGGCGGGGGCACCGATGACGGTGCTCCAGTCCACCGGGAGGCCGTGGGCGTGGGCCTGGGCGAGCGCGGTGCGCCAGCGGCGCAGGTCGCCCTCTTCGCGTTTCAACGTCGCCAGGGCGAAGGCCGGCTCCGGCAGCTCGGCGGCCTCGATCGTCTCCTGGAGGGACGGGGTGAGCACGGGGTGCGAGCTGATCTCGACGAAGTGGGTGAATCCCTCGTCCAGCAGCGATCGGGTGGCCGCGGCGAACCGCACCGGCTGGCGCAGGTTGCGGAACCAGTAGTCGGCGTCCATCGTGCCGGTGTCGATCGCGGTGCCCGTCACGGTGGACACCAGGGTGACGGGTGCCGTGCGGGGGGCGACGTCCGTGAGGTCCCGGGCCAGGGCGTCGGCGACCTGGTCGACGTGGGGTGAGTGGGATGCGTAGTCGACGGCGATCCGGCGGGCCCAGACGCCGTCGGCTTCGCACCGGGCGAGCAGTGCGTCAACGGCTTCGGGGGAGCCGGAGACCACGGTGGAGCCGGGGCCGTTGAGGGCGGCGACGGTGATGGTGCCGCCGTGTTCGGCGGTGAGTCGCCGCACGGTGTCGCCGTCGAGCCGGACGGTCGCCATGGCACCGCTGCCGGCGAGGGTGGTCAGGGCGCGGCTGCGGAAGGTGACGATGCGTAGGGCGTCCGTCAGGCTCAGTGCGCCGGCGACGTGTGCCGCGGCGATCTCGCCCTGGCTGTGGCCGATCACGGCTCCGGGGTGGATGCCGTGTGCCTGCCACAGCGCGGCCAGCGCGACCATGACGCAGAAGGACGCGGGTTGGACGACGTCGACGCGGTCGAGCGAGGGTGCGTCGGCGCCGCCGGTGAGGACGCTGGTGAGGGACCAGTCGACGAGGGGTGCGAGGGCCTGCTCGCAGGCCGCGATGGTCGCTGCGAAGGTCGGTGAGGTGGCGATCAGGTCGCGTCCCATGCCCTGCCACTGCGCGCCCTGGCCGGGGAAGACGAAGGCGATGCCGCGCGGCTCGGCGGGGCCCCCTGCCGTACCGGTCACGATGTCGGTGGCGGGCGTTCCGGCCGCCAGGTCGTGCAGTCGGGCGACGGCTGCTTCGGCGTCGGCGGCGGAGATGACGGCGCGGTGCGGGAGGTGCGAGCGGGAGTGCGCGAGGGTCGGGGCGAGTCGGCCGGGGGTGACGCGGGGGTGTTCGGCGAGCCAGGTCGCGAGGTCGGCGGCCCGTTCGCGTAGGGCTGCGGGGTCGTGGGCGGACAGCAGGAGTACGTGGTCGTCGTCGGTCTCGGTCTCGGTGTCGGGTGCCGAGAGGGCGTCGACGGCGGGCCACTCCTGGAGCACGACGTGGCAGTTGGTGCCGCCGATGCCGAACGACGAGACCCCGGCGGTGCGGGGGCGTGCGTCGTCGGGCCACGGCGCGAGTTCGGTGGCGACCTTGAGGTTCAGTCCGTCCAGTGGGATGTCGGGGTTGGGTTCGGCGAAGTTCAGGCTCGGGACGACCTGGCCGTGGTGGAGCGACAGGGCCGTCTTGACGAATCCGGCGATGCCGGCGGCGGCTTCCAGGTGGCCGAGGTTGGTCTTCGCCGAGCCGGTCCACAGGGCGTTGCCGTGCGGGCGGGCGCTGCCGATGACGGCGCCGAGTGCGGCGGCTTCGATCGGGTCGCCGACCGGGGTGCCGGTGCCGTGGAGTTCGACGTACTGGATGTCGGTCGGGGTCACGCCGGCGTTGCGGTGGGCGAGCCGCAGCACTTCTTCCTGCGCGGTCCGGCTGGGGGTGGTGAGCGGGCCGCCTCCGTCGTTGGTGGTGGCGGAGCCGGCGATCAGGCAGTAGATGCGGTCGCCGTCGCGTACGGCGTCGTCGGCCCGCTTGAGCACGACGGCCGCGCCGCCCTCGCCGCGGACGAAGCCGTTGGCCCGGGCGTCGAAGGTGAAGCAGCGTCCGTCGGCGGAGAGCGCGCCCATCCTGGCGGCGAGCAGGGCGCTCTCGGCGGTCAGGTTGAGTTGGACGCCGGCGGCCAGGGCGAGGTCGGACTCTCCGGTGAGGAGGCTGCGGCAGGCGACGTGCACGGCGACGAGCGAGGACGACTGGCCGGTGTCGACGACGAGGCTCGGTCCGCGCAGGCCCAGGTGGTGGGAGACCCGGTTGGCGACCATGCTGCGGTGGAGGCCGGTCATGGACTGTGCGGCGACGGCATCGGGGCCGAGTTGGTGGACGAGGGCTGCGTAGTCGCTCGATGCCGCGCCGACGAAGACGCCGACCTGGCCGCGGGCGGCACCGACGGGTGTGCCGGCGTCTTCGAACGCCTGCCAGCCGAGTTCCAGCATGATGCGCTGCTGGGGGTCCATCAGCGCGGCTTCCCAGGGAGTGATGCCGAAGAAGGCGGCGTCGAAGGTGTCCACGCCGTCGATGAACGCGCCCGTCCTGACGACTCGTTCGTCGGCCGGGGTGAGCTGTCGACCGCTGCGTGAGAGGAGGCGCCAGCGGTCGTCCGACATTCCGCTGACGGCGCTGCGCCCCTGTGTCAGCAGGTCCCAGTACTCGGCCGGTTGACGTGCTCCGGGAAGTCGGCAGGACATGCCGACGACTGCGATGAAGTTGTCGGCGCCTTCGGGACTCTTGGGTTCGGAGCTCTTGAGTTCGGAACCCTTGAGTTCGGGGCCTTCAAGTTCGGAGCCTTTGAGTTCCGGGCTCTTGGAGCTGCGGGCTGCGCCGCGAGCCCGTGACGACTGCTTCTTCATGGCCACCACCAGTCCGTCGCTGGATCGTTCACACCAGAGGGCAGCCATCTGATGAGCCGACTGGCCGCGGTGACCTCAAGCAATCACGGCACAGCGCTCAGTGGCGAGCTACCTGTGGTGACGATGCGACCACTGTGAGCGGTGTTTGCAGTTCAGGGCCTTGCTCCGGCTGTGGCTCCTGGGAGATTCAGGGGGGACCTAGGCAGGCCGTCCCACCCCCCTAAGGATCTGCCTGTCGCCTTTCTGGGCCCCGTTCCGTGCCGCGCGCGACGCCCGTCGCCCTCCGCCGGGGCTAACGTGACCCAGGTCTCTCCGACTGCCGGGGAGATCGCACATCCAGGACTGCGGACCCATCCGGAGTCGTCGGTGTGAGTTCGCATTCGCCAGGAGGGTGGACCACATGTCGAGCACCTTGCCGAACAGCGTCCTGCGCGGCCATCCCCGTTCCTCGTTCTCGGAGGAGCAACTCGTCCGCTACGTACCCGACGCCGACGAACGCCTGAAGGTGAGTCGCGGCCACTGCTACGAGCACTTCGAGCGCACCGACGAGCACGTCGTGCACGACGGCCGGGAGCTGCGGGTCTTCTCCTGGACGCACCGCACGTACGTGGCGGAGTAACGACGGCTTCGGGTGGTCGGTCGCCTGCACGACCGGGCGCCGGCCGCCCCGCCCGCATGCCTGCGGGCTTGTCGTGCCCGAGTGCCTGCGTCAGTCGAAGTGTCGGGCGTCCTTGCCGGCCGTGCCGTCCGACCGGTGCTCCTGGGCCAGCAGTTGCTCCAGGGAGGACGGCACGCTGGACAGGGACCGCACGCCGTGGTCGACCAGGTGTCGGGAGACGCTGTCGGACGCGGCGGGGTCCACTTCGATCGTGACCCGCGCCCCGTCGACCGCCACGTGGTGCACGCCCGCGAGCCCCTCCAGCCCGTCGAGGGGTCGGGGCGTGTCCGCCACGATCTTCATGCGGGTGAGGTTGCGCAGCTCCTCCGGGGTGGCCGTGACCAGGTTGCGCCCCTGGGCGACGATGGTGACCTGATGGCACAACTCGACGACGTCGAAGAGGTTGTGACTCGACAGCAGCACCGTCTTGCCGGCGGCCCGGACCTCGCGCAGGCACTCGTGGAAGGCGACCTCCATCAGCGGGTCGAGCCCGGAGCTGGGTTCGTCGAGGAGGAGCAACTCCGCGTCGGAGGCGAAGGCGGCCACGATGGCGAGCTTCTGGCGGTCTCCGGCGGAGTAGGTGCAGCACTTCTTGGCGGGGTCCAGGGCGAAGCGTTCCATCAGGAGCGCCTTGCGTCGGGCGTTGAGGCCCCCGCGCAGCGAGCCGATGAGGTCGAGCACTTCCATCCCGGAGAGGTTCGGCCACAGCTGGACGCAGCTGGGCACGTACGCCAGGCGCCGGTGCAGCTCGACGGCCTCGTGCCACGGGTCCGCGCCCAGCAGTTCGACGTGCCCGGCGTCCTTGCGCTGAAGCCCCATCAGGATGCGGATGACCGTGGACTTCCCCGACCCCTTGGAGCCGAGCAGTCCGTGCAGTTGGCCCGTGGGGACCCGCATGCTGAAGCCGTTGAGGACGCGTAATCGACCGATGTCCTTGCACAGTCCGATCACACCGATCGCCTGCGTCATGCCATCGCCTCCCTCAGGACGGGAAGTGGTCTGGCCGATCCGAATGCTGCAGAGTGCGACCGGCGGTAACCAACCGTATCGGCGCTTACTCCCAACTACAAGTGACTGTCTGTTTTCGGTCCGGCCGGGTGCTGGTTTCCATGGGTGATCACAGGGGCAGACGACTACAGATGGGGAACACAGCGCGAGCGCAGCCAGGTCTTTGGGAGCGGAAGCGGTTGGCTTCGATGCACCGCATCCAGGACGCGGCCTTCGACCTGTTCGACGCGCACGGGTACGACGCGGTGACCATCGAGCGCATCGCCGAGTCCGCGGAGGTCTCCGCCAGTTCGGTGTACCGGTACTTCGGCACCAAGGAACAGTTGGTCCTGTGGAACCCGCACGGCAGCGCGACGTTGGAGAGGATCACCGACGAGCTGAACCGGCGCCCTCCGCTCGAAGCCATTCACGCGGCGGCCACGCTGCTGCTGTCGGCGACCCTCGCCGAGGCGTCCGATTCGGTGCTGCGGCGCATCCGCTACGCGATGGAGGTGCCCGAGATCAGGTCCGCGTTCGTGGCGCGGATGAATGAGATCGCACTGCTCCTCGCCGATCTGCTGGCGCGGAAACTACGCCTGGAACGGGACGACTTCACCGTTCACATCGTGGCTTCGGCCACCGTGGGCGCGGTGCTCGGCGCGGTGCAGCACTGGTACCGGACGGGCTTCGCGTACCCCCTGGACGAGGCGATGGACAGCGCCTTCGGCCTGATCCGGCATTTGGAAGTCGCGCTCGCGGGACGAACCGTCAGCCCTTGACGGGCCCCGCCTCGGGGAGCGAGGCGATGCCGTTCACCGCGACCCGGGCAGCCCGCTGGACGGAGAGCAACAGTTCGTCGTCGTCGGGGCCCTGCGCCAGCACGGTGAGGGTGGAGTTGAGCAGGGCGCCGAGCAGGGCGCCGACCGCGGCCAGCGCGTCGGACTCCGGCAGCTCGGGGAAGACCGCGACGAGGGCCTGGGCCACTTGCTGCTGGGCTTCGAACATGTGGCGGACGAGGGCGGCCTGCAGGGCGGGGGTCTCCTTGATCAGCCGGACGCGCTGCGAGGCGAGGTGGCCGGAGAGGTCCCGTTCGGAGGACTCCGAGATGACCACGCCTTCCAGGGCCCGCAGCAGGATGTCGGCCACCGACTCGTCCGGGCGCCGTTCGGAGATGATCTGCAGGACCGCGTCGACGCGGCGCCAGCCGTCGGCGAACAGCACGTCGCTCTTGCCGGGGAAGTAGGCGAAGAAGGTCCGCCGGGAGACGTCGGCCGCCTCCGCGATCTCGGCGACGGTCGTCTCGTCGTACCCCTTCTCGAACATCAGCCCGACGGCTGCGGCGATGAGCGCCGCGCGCGTCCGCCGCTTCTTGCGCTCCCGCAGACCCACGCTCTCCACCATGGCCGCACTATAACCCGCGATCTTCCAAGGGTGCATTTTTTTACCAAGTGCACAGATGGCCTAGATCCAGCTTTTCCCCTTACCGCCCCAAACTTCACCAGATGCATAGCTGCACTGGTTGCATCAATACACTGAGTGCGGTTCTATGGAGTCATGGAGCGTCTACTCGACACATTGGGCCGACTCTGCGCCCGCCGCCCCTGGCGCACGATCTCCGCGTGGCTCTTAGCCGCTGTTGCTCTTCTCGCGCTCGGTCAGGTGGCAGGCAGCACCTTCATCAACGACTTCCGCGTCCCGGGCACCGAGTCGCAGGACGCCACCGACGTGAGCACCAAACACTTCCCCGAGGTCGGGCAGGTCAGCGCCCAGATCGTGTGGCGCGCCGACGAGGGCGGCTTGCGAGACCCCGAGCGACAGAGCGCGGCGGCAGAGATGCTCGACGCGATGGCCGACCAGCCGGACGTGGTCGGGGTGGACGAGCCGAGTTACAGCCCGGACGGGGAAGCGGCGATCGCCGCGGTCAACTACGGCCCCGAGCTCGGCGAGTTGGAGGCGAAACACTTCGAACGCCTCGACGAGACGGCCGAAGCCGCCCGTGACGCCGGGCTCACCGTGGAGTTCCGCGGCATGGTGGTGGACCTGGCCAGCACGCCGTCCACCAGCACCGCGGAGCTGATCGGCGTCGGCGCCGCCCTCATCGTCCTCGTCATCGTCTTCGGCTCGGTCGTGGCCGCCGGGCTGCCCCTGGTGATCGCGGCCGTCGGCATCCTGACCGGTGCGGCGATCATCCTCTTGACCGCACTCTTCATCGACGTCCCCACCTCTGCGCCGATCATCGCGGTGATGCTGGGCCTCGGCGCCGGCATCGACTACGCCTTGTTCATCCTCAGTCGCTTCCGGACCAACCTCGCGGACGGCGAGGATCCGGTGACCGCGGCCGGACACGCATCGGCCGTGGCAGGACACGCCGTGGTCTTCGCCGGCGGCACCGTGCTGGTGGCCATCCTCGGACTGAACTTCGCCGGCATCCCGTTCGTCGGCACGATGGGCACCGCCGCCGCGGTGACCGTCGGGGTGATGGTGCTGGCCGCCATGACCCTGCTGCCCGCGCTGCTGGGGCTGCTGGGCCCCCGGGTGAACGCCCTTCCGCTGCCCCGCATCGGCGCGGGCCGGCGGAAGGCGAAGGAGTCGAATCCGCCGGCGAGCGATGCGTCCACCACCGAAGGCGATGCGTCCGCCACCGAACCGGGGGCGAAGGGCTCCGACGGCGCCGGGCCCGCCGCCCCGAAGCCCGAGGGGGCGACCTACCGTTGGGCCCGGCACGTCCAGCGCTACCCGGTGCTGTACGTCATCGTCTCCACCGTCCTCCTGCTGCTGCTCACCGCTCCCCTGTTCGCGCTGCGGCTCGGCGCCCCCGACGACGGCACGCAGGCCGACGAGCTCACCCAGCGCCGCGCCTACGACATCGTCAGCGAGCACTTCGGACCCGGGTTCAACGCGCCCCTGCTGGTGACCGTCTCCAACACGGACGACGCCACCGTCAAGGACCTGGTGCGGGAGTTGGAGAAGCACCCCGACACCTCCCGGGTGACTCCCCCGCAGAAGAGCAAGAGCGGCGACGTCTCCCTCATCACGGTCATCCCGGAGCACGCACCGCAGGACCAAGAGGTCTCGGACCTGGTGCACGACATCCGCGACTCGATCGCGCCCCGAGTGCTCGACGGAAGCGGTCAGGTGCTCGTCGGCGGCGGCACGGCGGTGATCATCGACATGGGCGACGTCATCGGCGAGCGACTCCCCTGGGTGGTCCTGGCCGTGGTGGGCGCCGGCATGCTCCTGCTCTTCGGCATGTTCCGCGCACCCGTGGTCGCCCTGAAGGCGGCCCTGATGACGCTGCTGTCCATCGGCGTGGCCTTCGGCGTGGTCGTCATGGTCTTCCAGTGGGGCTGGGGCATCGAACTGCTCGGCCTCGACAAGACCGTGCCCATCATGTCGGCCGTGCCCATGCTGCTGTTCGCGGTCCTGTACGGGCTGTCCATGGACTACGAGGTCTTCCTGCTCTCGGCCGTCCGTGAGGCGTACGACAAGGACCGGGATCCGCACGAGGCCGTGGTCACGGGCATCGGCACGACGGCCCGGGTCATCACCGCCGCGGCCGTGATCATGGCCTGTGTGTTCCTGGGCTTCACCCCGCTGCCGGACACCATCGTCCAGATGCTGGGGGTCGGCCTGGCCACCGCCGTCATCATCGACGCCACCGTGATCCGCATGGTGCTGGTGCCGGCGCTGATGACGCTGCTCGGGCACTGGTCCTGGTGGACCCCCGCTTCGCGCGGCCGTGACAAGGCCGTCGACGGTGGCCACGACACCGCCAAGGGCGACGCGGGCGAACGGTCGGCGCGGACGTGACCTCCTGACAGGAGCCGCGCCCCGGCCGGCCATGCGCTCGGGCCCACCTCGGTCATCCCGTAGGTGGGCCCGACCGCTTCCCGGCGGGCCGGGGTCAGTCGTCCAGGAGGCTGCGCAGGAATCCGCGCCTGCGGTTGGCGTTCCGGTCGGGCGCGGGGCGCGGCGGACGGTCCGCAGCCAACTTCACCATCGGGATGTCGGGGTACACCCGTCTGACGGCCTCGAACCGGTCGTCGGTGTGGACGACGGTCAGACCGTGGTCCCGTGCGGTGAGCACGGTGACGATGCCCATCAAGTTGGGCACCTGCTCCACACCCAGTGCGCGCAACCGCTTCGCCACGTCGACGGCCTCGGGCTGCTTGTCGAAGTGCTTCATCGGGACCGAGCCGAAGGCCCGGTCGAGCGCCAGGTGGAAGGGCGCGGGGTCGACACCGGGACGCAGCCCGTGCCGGAGTTCGGCGTGGGCCACGGGGCAGATGGTGACGAGCCCTTCGGCGACCCGCGCGGGCCAGGGGTCGCCGACCGTGCCGAATAGCAGCCGCCAGAGCACCGAGGTGTCGGCCAGGTAGCGCGGGACGGACCGCTCGACGGGCGTCATCGGAGTCGGTCCTCACGGTCGGCGAGGGCCCCGGAGTCCAGGTGGTGGCCGGCGTGTTCCTGGAGCCAGCTCAGCGCCTGCGCCCGCTCGTCCGGATCGGCGGACGGCAGGACCAGCTCCGCGCCGCCGCCCCTGGCACGCTCGGCCGGCGGTTCGTTCCGCCGTTCCCGGAAACCGAACATCTGGTGACCCACCCCCGTCGTAGCGCCTTCGCGGGCCGCTGTCCTCGCGGTCGCGATCGGTCGTCGACGCACCGTCACTTCGCAACGCCGTGCCGGGTGCCGCCGACCGCGGTCAGTAGATCACGGACGGGGGCCGGACCGGGGGGACGGGGTGGCCCGGTTCCGCACGGTCGCTTCGCCGGCTCCTCTCCGCGGTGCGGACACCGCCGTACCTAGGCGTTCTCCGGATTCCCCCGTTCTCCGGATTCCCCCGTTCTCCGGATGTCCTCCACATCTCCGCACAGTTCATCGGAGTTGGACTCCGGTGAACTGATGCACTCTCCATTCAGCGGATGCTACGGTCGCTGATCAGAGTCATCGGACGATCACGGGAGGGGTGCTTCGGTGACGCATCAGACGGGGAACCAGCAGGCGGAGGTCGCCGCGCACCTACAGCGCGCGGCCCCTTCCGGGCAGGTGGTGACCTCCGGGCCCGCCTACGACGCGAGTCGCGCGCTGTGGAACGGAGCGATCAGGCATCGGCCGGTCGTCGTCCTGCACTGTTCGCAACCGAGCGACGTCCAGGCCGGCGTCCGAGTCGCCCGTGACCTCGGCATGCCGGTGTCCGTACGGGCGGGTGGCCACGGGTGGACCGGATCCGCCCTGGCCGAAGGCGGGTTGGTCATCGACATGAGCGCACTGCGTCGGGTGCGGGTCGACGCCGATGCGGCAGTGGCGGAGCTGGACGGGGGAGCCACCTCCGGTGATCTGGCCGAAGCCGCCGAGCCCCACGGACTGGTCGCGGTGACCGGAACGGTCGACGCGGTGGGGATGGCGGGCCTGAGCCTGGGCGGCGGCTACGGTCCGTTGAGCGGCCGTTTCGGTCTCGCGGTCGACAACGTGCTCTCCATCGACGTCGTCCTCGCCGACGGCTCGCTGATCACCACGGACGCCGAGCACGAGCCGGACCTGTTCTGGGCGCTGCGCGGGGGTGGCGGCAACTTCGGCGTGGTGACCTCGATGCGGGTCACTCTGCACACCGTGCCCACCGTCCTCAGCGGGGTCATCATGTTCCCGTGGCCCCAGGCCGCCTCGGTCCTGGCGGCCCTGGAGGAACCCGCCCTGCGCGGACCGGACGAGTTGACCGTCCAGTGCGGCGTCGTCACCGGCCCCACCGGGGAGCCCGTGGTGTTCGTCGCCCCCACCTGGTGCGGCGAGCCGGCGCGGGGCCAGCGGGTCGTGGACGCGCTGGCCGAACTCGGGGACCCGATCGCCTCCTACGTCGCCCCCACCAGGCTCGCCGACATGCTCAAGCAGAACGGCGCCGCCTTCCCGGCCGGACGGCACGTCGAAATCCGCCCGAGGACGCTACCGGGACTCACGTCCGCGGCGATCGACGCGCTCGTGGCCGGGGGCGCGGGGATGACGTCCGCCCTGTCGGCGATATCCCTGCACAGCCTGCACGGTGCGGCGACCCGGGTGCCCGTCGAGGACACCGCCTTCGCCGCCCGCACCCCGCACCTCCTCGTCGAGACCATCGCCCAGTGGGAGCCCGGCGACCGCGGCGGAGCGAAGCACCGCGCCTGGGCCGGGGACCTATCGGACGCCCTGGCCGGCGAGGCGCTGCCGGGCGGATACGTCAACCTGCTGGCCGCGGACGAGACCGACCAGATCACCCACGCCTACGGTCCTAACCGGGACCGCCTGCTGGCGGTGAAGAACAGGTTCGACCCCGACGCGGTCTTCTCCGCGACGCCGCTGCCCCCGCGATCCACAGCGGCGCAGGGCGAGGGGGCGTAAGGCCCGGACGGAGAGGGATCGGGCGCGGATTCCCGCCCCGGACGCCAAGTCTGCCTCTACCGTGGAGACATGACGCAGCATGACCATCGGGACAGACCGTGGCGCGTGCGGATCGACAACGAGTGGGGCGACCCGCGAGGTGCCGGCGTGCTGCTCGACGACCGTTCCGTCCTGACGTGCGCGCACGTGGTCCAGGAAGTCGGCGGTCACCCCGGCGGACCGTCCTCCCACGTCCGGGTCAAGAGCACCGTGTGCAGTCCCGAGTGGACCCGCACCGCGCGCGTGGCAGCCGGCACCTGGGTGTACCACAACGGCACTCGGCTCGGGGACGTGGCCCTCCTCGAACTCGACGAACCGGCCGGCTGCGACCTGCGCACCGAGCTGTGGAAGGTACCCATCTCCGGCGGCAGGGTGCGCGTCTACGGCTTCCCGGGCGTCGAGCCGTACGGCATCGGGGTCGATGCGGAACTGGCCGGGTCCGGGGGCCGTCAAGGCGAGTGGGGGATGCTCAAACGGGTGAGCGAGGGTGATCCCTGGATCGAAAAGGGCTATTCCGGTGCCGGGGTGATGGCCCTCGACGGCGAGTTCGAGGGGCGCGTGATCGGCATCGTGGTCGCCGAGTACGTCGACGAGGACGTCAAGGCGGCCTGGATGATCCCGACCGAGACGATTCTGTCGTACCTCCCGCGCCTCGCCGCCTTCTCCGGTGGTGACGGCATTGACGACTTCGGCTCCCGGGACCTGCCCGTCGCGGACCTGGACGATCCGCTACAGCTCGCGCTGACCCGGGAGTTGACCCGGCAGCTCGACGGCGGACGCGCCGGCACCGTCCTCGTGGGCACCGGCAGCGCCACAGGAGCGGGATCCTCCTGGCTCGCTCGCCTCGCACGCACATCAGGGCCGGCCGGCCGGACCGGCGGGGGCCGGGACGAACGCACCGGCGCGCCCAGCGGCACCGTCCTCAACTTCGGCGTCGTGGACGCGGCGTACGACGCGCGCGGCAGATCCACCGCCGAGGTGTGCGCCCATCTCGCCCGGCGGTTCGGCTTCAGCACCCGCGCAGGCGTCGCCGAATTGGTGTACGACCTGCTGCACCGCCGACCGCCGCCCTGTTTGATGGTGGACGGCGTCGACCGTGCCCTCGATCCCGCCGAGCTCGTCGCGGACCTCCTCGCACCGCTGGCCCTGCGCGCCCGCTGGCGCGGGCTGCGGCTCGTCCTCGGCTTCGAGGGAACGCCCCCCGACGACCTCCCGTACGACGTCCACCTCGACCCGACGCCCCTGCCCGCCGGCAGCGGGATGCAGCCGGTGACCGAGGCGCAGGTCCGGGCGGCGGTGGACGAGTTGGTCGCCGCCGAGGACGGGGCGCTGGCGCTGCACCGGACCGTGGGGACGACGTTCCTGGCACCGCCGCGTCTGCCTCCCAGCAGCGCTCCGCGGCTGAACGTCCGGCTCGCCGTCGCCCGGGCCGCCCACCCGAGCGCGGAGCTCGCCGCCGTCGAGGCACGTGCGGTGGCCGCCCGTACCGCCGTCGCTCGATACGTCGACGCGCTGCGGGAGATGACGGCGGAGCGCGAGGACCTCGCCGTCTCCCTGGAACTGAACCGCGGGCTCGCCGAGCGGTGGATCGGGGCCGAAGACCCCGTTCTCGGCGAGCTGCACGTGGCCGCGGCCAGCGCGCTGCAACACGTGCCCATCGACCTCGCAGCGGCCAGACGGCGCGTGCCGCGCTACCTCGCGGCCGTCAACCAGCGGATCGAAGCGGAGCGTCGCGGTGAAGGAGGTTGAGGCGATGTCGCTGTGCAACCGTCCCGTATGCGGGCGCGGCACCATCGACGAACAGGGCTTCTGCACCGCGTGCGACAGGAAGCCGCTGCCACCGGACCAGGGCGGTGCACCTGCCCCGGTCAAAGAGGCGGCCACCGGCGTGGCGCCGGTGCGCCCGGACCCCTGGTACGGCCTCGCCCTGATCGACGACCTCCCCGTCCCGGACTCGACGGGCACCGAGCCCCAGGCGCCCCAGGCGGACAGCGGACCCCTCGCCGAACAGCACCGCTTCTGCGCCAACCCCGGCTGCGGACGGCCCGTCGGACGCGGCCAGGACGGACGTGCCGGTCGAACGGCGGGGTTCTGCTCGCACTGCGGCACCCGGTTCGACTTCGCCCGCGTCAAGGACCTCGTCATCGCCGGACGCTACGAAGTCCGCCGCCTGCTCGGCCAGGGCTCGTACGGGGCGGCCTACCTCGCCCACCATCGCAGCCTCGACACCGATGTCGTCCTCAAGGAACTGCGCACCTCGCTCGCCCGGTCCGACAAGGAACGCGACGTGCTGGTCGGGCTCCGACACGACGCCATCATCCGCATCCTCGGCTACGAGGAGGAGCACGGACGCACCTACCTGGTGCTCGAATACGTCCCCGGCACCGCGCTGTCGGCGCACCCCGGTGACCGGTTGCAGACCCTCCTCGCGCACGGTCTGCGCCTGCTACAGGCGCTCGACTACCTGCACGACCGCGGGCTGTTGCACTGCGACGTCAAGCCCTTGAACATCATCCGCTTCCACGAGCCCGGGCCCGCGGGCCCGCTGGACCGGGTCCGACTCATCGACTTCGGCGCGGTGCGGTCCGTCGCGGACCGGGGGCCGATGGTCGAGTACACCGAGAGGTACGCACCGCTCCCCGGGGACGCGGAGTACCAGCAGGGACCCACGCCCGGCTTCGACCTGTACGGGCTCGGCATGACGCTGAAGGAGGCGTGCCGCGAGCACACGGCGGATCCGCTCGCCCCCGGGGTCCGGTCGCTGGCGCTGCTCCTGGAACGCGCGACGCACGCCGACGGGCCGACCCGGCGGTTCAGCTCGGCACGCCAGTTCGGCGAGCAGCTCAGCGGTGTGGTGCGGCAGGTCGTTGCGGCGCCTCCGACGGGCCGTCGGGTGGCCCGGCCATCGGCGCTGTTCGGCCCGCTTCACACGTCCCTGCACGGTGGCATCGGCGAGGCCCGGCCCCTCGACCACTGGATCGGCGCGACGGTGGAACGGTCAGAAGGGACGAAGGGCACCGGGGACCTGAGCGTACGTCTGGCCCTGCCGCCGTTCCTCACCGCTCCGGACCCGCGTGAGGTCGCGGCGGCGCTGCCGATGCCGCTGGGCGACGCCGACGACCGTACGGTTTCCACGAGGGTGATGGGTCGGCTGGCCGAATGTCGACGTTTGCTGCGTGCGGCAGACGTCGACACCGCAGAGCAGGTCCTGAAGGACGTGCCGCTTCCCGACGGCCACTGGCTCAACGGCTGGTACGCCGGCCTGATCGCGCTCATGCGGCAGAAGGCGGACGTGGCAGGGGCAACGGCGCACTTCACCAGGGTGCGGGCCGCTCTTCCGGGCGAGCTGATCCCACTGCTCGCGCTGGGGCTGTGCGCGGAGCAAGTCGGTGACCACGCAGTGGCCGAGTCCCACTACGCCACCGCCTTCGCCACCACCCCGGCACTGGGGGCGGCTGGTTTCGGCCTGGCCCGCGTCGCCTACCGCACGAGCGGCGCGGAGCGGGCCGTGGGGATCGTCGAAGAGCTGTCCCAGGAGATCCGCTTCGAACGCGAGGCACGCATCGCGGTCTTCCGCCTCTCGCTGGCGCGGCTCGGGCCGGCGGCCGACGCGGACGGTCTGGGCGAGGTCCGCTCGTCCTTGGCGGCGCTCGACGTGGACGACGCCGAACGCACGTCGCTGCAGGCCGAATTGGGCCACGCGGAGTTCTTGGGCCACGGTGACCGGCTCGCGTTCTCGGAAGCCGTCCGCGCCCTGGCCCGGCACTCCCCCACCGAGCGGGAGCTCGTGGCCCTCGTCGACCTGGCGAACCGGCTGCGGCCCGAGCCCCGGTGGCCGTGGTCCCCACTGCGCGAGCGACGGCGAGCGCGGGCGCGGCGGGCTGCAAACGTGGCGCGACAGGACCGTTCCGCAACGTGACCGGAGGCGCTAGGCTCCCGCTTGCCCGAACCGGGCACACACGGCATTTGCGGTCAGGTGCGACGAGGGGTCGTGAGGACCGATGGGGGAAATTTCGCGTGCCGCGCTCGACTTCTCCGTGGAAGTCGACGCGCCGCCGCACTTGGCGTTCGACGCGACCCGGGCCGATGCCCTCGTCACCGTACGGGCCCGTGCTGTCGAAGGAGGCGTGCCCCACGGGCCGGTGCCCAGCGCCGAAGTCCTGATCATGGACCGGTCGTCGTCGATGGCGGGGCTCGGCAAGCTCGACGAGGCCAAGCGTGCGATCTGCGCGGCCGTCGACACCCTGCGCGAGGGAACGCTCCTCGGGATCGTGGCGGGCCACCGCACGGCCACGGTGGTCTATCCGCCGGGCGGCGGGCTCGTACGCGTCGACGCCGCGCACAAGCGGGAGGCGAAGGCCCGCGTCGCGGCCCAACTGGCGCACGGTGGAACGGCGATCGGCACGTGGCTGGAGTGCGCCCGACGGCTCTTCGACGCCTCGACCGCCCCGGGCACCGTACGCCACGCCGTGCTCTACACGGACGGCAAGGACCAGGACGAGAGCCCCGAGGAGCTCGACGCCGCCCTCGCGGCCTGCACCGACCGGTTCACCTGTGACGCGCGCGGGCTCGGCGAGGACTGGAATCACCACGAGCTCCGCCGGGTCGCCGACGCGTTGCACGGCAGCGCCGAGGCCGTCATCGACATCACCGACCTCACCCGGGACTTCGTCGCCCTCATGGAAAGGGCCCAGCGAGTCGTCGTGCCCCATCTGTATCTGGGGTTACGGCTCAACGAACGGCTCGGCCTCGGTTTCGTCCACCAGACCCGCCCCGTGCAGGTCGACCTCACGCGCCAAAGCCAGCAGTACGGCGACGAGATCCACATCCCCCTCGGGTCCTGGTCCGCGGAGGCCCGTCAGTACCAGATCTCGCTGCGTTTCGAGGCCGGGGCACTGCCCGTCGACGAGGAGTTGCGGGCCGCCCGCATCGTGCTGCACACCGAGCCGCCCGACGGCGGCGGGCGCGTGCCGTGTGCGCCACCGGACGCGTTCCTCGTACGACGGTGGCCCAATCCGGCCTTCGAGGTTCCCGTGCCGGACTTCCAGACCCGCGTCCGGACGGAACAGGAACTCGGCATGGCGATGCGGGCCTGTGCGGACGCGCACGCGCAGCAGGACGGCACGCGCGCCGACCGGGAGTTGCGTCTCGCGCTGGGGCTCGCGGAAGAACTCGGTGACGAGCGACGGCTGCGGCTGCTCCGGGCGGTGGCGGACACGGACGCCGGGGGCCGGGCGGTCGTACGGCGCGACGTGACGCGCGGCGAGATGCAGCGGCTCGGGCTCGACTCGACGCGGACCGGCCCGCTGCCCCTGGACGCGATCGAACGGATCGCCGCCGGGCCCGCCGGTGCCGCTCGACGCCGCTGCCCGCACTGCGGCGAGGCCCTTGCCTCTCCCGGCGCCCAGTACTGCGAGCACTGCGGTCGCCACGTCGACGACGAGGGCATCGGGACCGGCGGATGAGCGCCGAGGACAGCCGCTCGGCGGCGCCCACCGCGCGGAGCCGCACCGTCGAGGCGTGGCGCAAGCTGCGCGGCGTGCACCCGACCCGGGTGCTGCGTTGGCTGCGCACGGGCATGCTGACCATGGTGTGCGCGACCGCCGTCGTACACCTCCTGGTGGCCGTCGACGGCGGGCAGGAGATCACCTCCGCACGGCGCACGAATGCGGCGATCAACGACATCCGCACGGCCATCGGCGCTGCCGAGGAGGCGGGCCGGGCCCTGGACGAGGCTGCGAGCGGTCAGCTCGAACTGATCGGCGCCGGAACGGATTTCGCCAACGCGACGGCGCGCATCGGCACCCTCGTCACGGCTGCCGCGCCGGGCAACGCGGCCGGGGCGGCCGGCCGGACGCAGATCCAGTTCGTCCAGGGGCAGTTGACCACCGTCCTGGAGCTCACCGGCGCGGCGGTTCGCGACCAACGGCACAGCCGCCAGTCGAGCGTGGACGGCGCGGTCGGCGCGCTGGCGGCCTCCCATCTGCCCGACCCGGACACCGGTCGGCCGATCCCCGGCACCGGCGGGCTTCGGGCCTCCCTCGAAGACCTGGAGAAGATGCAGATCAACGGTCTGGCCCGGCAGCGGGACGCCAACTGGCTCGATCCCGTCCAACTCTGGGGCCTGGCCATGGCCCCGCTGGTCGTGATGTTGGCGCTGGGGCTCGCCACCGCTTGGGTCCTGGCGTGCCACTTCCACCGCCACATCGGCCGACGGCTCCCCGGGGCGTTCGCCGTCACCGCGGCCGTCGCCGTCGTCTCGGCCGCGCTCACCACGTGGGACGAGGGCCGCCTCTCCGCGCACCCGGCGGTCGGACACCCCGTGACCATGACGGTCGCGCTCCTGGCGCTCGTGGTGGCCGGCGTCCTCAATCACCTGGCGTACCGCCCCCGGCTCGCCGAGTACAGGTTCCCCCGCCCATGACGGCGTCCACGACCGAACCCGTGCCGAGGACACCGCGCCGCCTCCGTCGGGGTGTCCTGCGCGCTCTCGTGGCCTTCGGTCTGCTGCTGGCCACGGCCGGCTGCACCGTCCCCGGCGCCGGCACCGAGGAGCGGGTGTCCATCATGGTTCCGTGGACGCAGAAGGCTGAGTTCCAGGCGTTCTACTCCGTCGTCAAGGACTTCGAGCACGACACCGGCGTCCGGGTCGACGTCCAGGTCACCCGGGCGCTCACCCAACAACTCGACGCCTCGGTCGCGGCGGGCTCCCCGCCGGACCTCGCCGTGCTCCCCAGCGTGAGCGCCATCGCCAGGTACACGCACAAGGGCAAGGGCCTTCGTCCGCTCGACGACGACACGGTCGACATCGACGCCTATCTGCAACCCTTCAGAGGTCTCGCCCAGGTGCGGGGCACGACGTACGCGGTGCCGGTCAAAGTCGACGTCAAGACCCTCGTTTGGTACGACTCCGAGACGACCGAGCAGCCGCCCACGGACTCGATCGACGCGCTCGCCGCCTTCGCACGCGGAGCCGATCTCCGCTGGTGTCTCGGCCTCGCGTCCGGCCCGACCTCCGGCTGGCCGGGTGCCGACTGGATCGCCGACATCATGCTCGCCGACGCAGGCGCCGGGGCCTACGCGCAATGGGCCTCCGGTACGTTGCCGTGGACGTCCACGGAGGTCGAGCGGGCCTGGTCCCGCTGGCGTGGACTCCTCGGGGACGCGGCCCTCAGGGACGCTCCTCAAAAGGCGTTCTCGGACGCCACCCGGACGATGACCACACCGTCGCCCACCTGCCAATTGGCGCACGGCACGCGCTCGGCCCTGGCCGCCGTCGACGGAGAGCCCGCACGCCTCGACTTCGTCGCGCCCCCGACCAACCGTCCCGTTCAGGTGTCGGGCGACTTCATCGGCATGTTCACGGCCGACAACCCGAGCGCACGCCGCTTCGTCGCATACCTGGCCGGCTCGGAAGGCCAGCAGTCCTGGGGCAACGCGCCCGGCTCATCCGCCTTCTCCGCCCACGCCGCGGTGACCGGTTACGCCAACCCGGTCCAGCAGCGCATCGCCACGATGCTGCAGCCCCGCTCGGGCTACCAGCTGTGCTTCAGCGCAGCCGACGTGCTGAGCCCGGACGTCGCCGCCGCGTTCTACCGGGCCGTCCTCGACTTCGCGGACGGCGCCAACGACCTCGGCAGCCTGCTTCCCCAGCTCCAGAGCGTGCAGGAGGAGCTGGGGACCTCGCCCCTTCCCGCCAACGCCCTCTGCGCCGCGCCGCCCTGATCCTCATCCGCATCCGCATCCGCATCCGCATCCGCAGGGTTTCGCAGCCGAACCCGTGCCGGCCGCCGTCGAACCCATGACCGAGGAGTCCCGTGTCTGACGTAGTCCAGTTCGCCCTCTCCGACGGCACCACCGTCCTCGTCTCCGCACCGGCACGGACCGGCACCGGCGCCGTCAGCCTGGGCCAACGCCTGCAAGGCGCGCAGCGCACGCTGCGCGAGGCCATCGCGCCGGTCACCGCCGCTGCCGCCGAGATGATCGCCGAGTTCCGTTCCCTTGCGCAACAGCCGGAGGAGGTCGAAGTGGCCTTCGGCATCACGCTCGACGCACAGCTCGGCGCCGTCCTCACGAGCGCGAAGACCAGCGTCCACCTGGACGTCCGCCTCCGCTGGAGCAGCACCCAGCCCGACCCGCCCGCCCCGTCCCCCGCACCCCCTTCTGGCGGTGACCTGCGAGGGTCATGAATCGACGGGTGCGGCGTGGGGGCCTGCACATCGATGACGGGGGCGATGGACTCGACCGGTGAGCAACTCCGTGCCGGCCCGCGCCGCCCGTCCCCTTCCTGCGACGTCACTTCGCGCAGCCCTCCCTCTTCCCCGTCCGCGCTCCGGTGGGTCGTCGTCCGTGCCCGGTTGGGCCGTCGCCGTGCCGCCCGCCCTGCTGATGCTCGCCTTCGGGCTGTGGGGCCTGACGCGCGAGGGCACCCTGTGGGGCGACGAGGCGGTCACCTACGGCATGGCCCGGCGCACGGTCCCCGAGATCTGGCGGACGCTCGGCACCGGCGACGCGGTGCACGGCCTCCACTACTTCCTCGTGCACGCGGTGTTCGCCGTATGGGAGCCCGGGCTCGTGCCGCTGCGGCTGCCGTCCGTGCTGGGGACCACCGCGACGGCCGCCGGCGTCGCCCTCGTCGGCCGCCACCTCGCCGGGCCGCGCGCCGGCCTGTTGGCCGGGCTGGTGCTGACGGCGCTGCCGGTGGTCCACCGCTACGCGCAGGAGGGCCGCTCGTACGCACTGGTCTGCGCGTTGGTGACCTGGGGCAGCTGGCTGCTGCTGCGCCGCCGCTGGGTGGCGTACGCCGTGGTGATGCTGCTGGCCTGTCTGCTGCACGAGTTCGCGGTGCTGGTGGTCGCGGCACACGGCGTGACGGTGTGGCGGCGCAGAGAGGACCGGGGACGCGGCTGGGTCGCCGCCGCGGTGTGCGTGACGGTCGGGCTGGCTCCCCTGGCGCTGTTCAGCGTCACCCAGTCGTCGCAGGTGGAGTGGATCGACCCGCCCGACACCGGGGACTTCACGGTGCTGGCGCTGCTGGCCGCGCTCGGCTGGGCCTGCACGCGCAACCCGACGGGTGCACGCGTACGGTCCCTGGCCTTGCCGCTGCTGGTGCTGCCCACGGGGCTGTTGCTGCTGGTGTCGACGGTGCATCCGCTCTTCGTCGACCGCTACGTCCTGCCGTACGTCGTCGGCCTCGCGCTGGTGCTGGGCGCGGCGCTGGACCACTACTGGTCGCGTGCGCTCGCGTGGTCCGCGGCGGTCGGGGCGCTGGTGGTGCTGGTGACCCACGGGCCCTTCCTGCGTATGCCGGACAGCCGCAAGAACGACGTGGGTGCGGTCGCGTCGGCGGTCGCCGAGGTCTCCCGCCCGGGCGACGGGCTGCTGTTCGCCCCGGGCCGGCGCCGCAGCTACGCCCTCGCCCACGCCGCGTCCTACGCACATCTCCACGACGTCTCCCTCGCCCGCTCACCGCGCGCCTCCGACACCCTCTTCGGTACGGAGGCGTCACCCGCGCAGGTGCGCTCGCACATGCTGTCGACGTCCCGGATCGTGGCCGTGCAGGACCACCGGGACCAGCCGCTGGACGCGGAGCCGGTGGAGCGGACGAAGCGGGCCGTCCTGCGTACGTCGTTCGCCCTGGTGGAGGAGCGATTGGTGGGGCAGGTCCGGATGGGCGTCTACACCCGCCGATCCCCCGGATAGACAGGCCCTAAGTCGTGTCCGTAAGCCCCATGTGACCCGTCCGCCAGCGCCGCCGGAACACCAGCGCCCCAAACCCCCTGCCCGCAGACGAGTGACAGGGGCAGCGAGACAGGGGCGCGGGGAACTGCGCGATATGCCCACCACCGGCCCGGCCGGCCTGACGCCGAGTCCGACCGTCACGCCGGAGAGCAGCATCCACACGGGCGGGGCGGACGGGTCAGCCGGTGGGTTCGTCAGGGGTGGGGTGTTCGGGGTGGACGTTGTGTCCACGGGGCCGGCCCTTGGGGTGCGTGCCGGCCTCGTCCGTGTCCGGCAGCTCGTCGCCCTCGCCCGGCACCTCGGGTACGGGGACGGCCAGCGGGTCCTCGCCCTCGTCGTCGCCTGCCTGGAGGTGCTGGGGATCCCGGGGCAGCGGCTCGTCCTGCTTCCTGCCGTCCTGACGCTTGGTCACGGTCGTCACTCTCCTGCGTGTCGTGCGGCGGGGACGCCCACGCCGCGCTCGGCGGCGATGCCGCCCCAGACGCCGTTCGTCTGCCCCGTGCCGCGCGCCCAGTTGGCGCACTGAGCCGCCACCGAACAGCGCTCGCACACCTCCCTTGCTGCTTGGACCTGCGCGGCGCCGGGCCCGGTGGTGCTGATGGGGAAGAACAGATCGGGATCGGCCACGTCCGCACAGGCGGCCTCCCGCTGCCACTCCATCGCGGCACGTCCACCGGATTCGACGAGCCGTGTTCCGGGGTTGACCCTCATGCCCGCCCCTCCCTTCGCTTCGTCGCCTCGTCCGTCCCCTGCGGGTAACCGGAACGACGGCCGATAAACCGATGACGTCACTCTCAGTAGCACCGGCCCGCTCCGGGTGCCCGGGCAGGCGGGGGCGGAACCTGCACTCGCAGGCTCTGGACAGCCGGCCGGACGCCTCAGAGATTCATGAGGAAGATGGCGTAGGCGAGGAAGAAGGCGGCCATGAACGCGACGAGGACCGCGATGACGATGAGAGGCCCTTTGGCCCAGCCACGGCTCGTCTCCTGGCGCGGGCCGGTCTCCGGGCCCGTGCTCGACTCGGCGGGCGGCGTCTCGCCCGGTGGCACGCCAGCGCCGCGTTCCGGGCTTGAGGTGCTGCGTGGGTCTGGGGCGGGCGACGGGTTGCCGCCCGTTCGGTCAGTGTTCATGGCATCCGAGTACCCAGTACGGGCGCGATGTCCCGACGTGGCCCCCGTCGATGAGCAGCGCCGGCCCCGGCAGCCTCCTGCCTCCTGCCTCCTGCCTCCTGCCTCCTGCCTCCTGCCTCAGAGTCGTACGCGGTACACGATCGGCGGCCGGCCCGTCTGCCCGTGCTGCTGGCTGCCGATCGGCACCGCCACTCCCGCCCGCTCCAGCCGCTTCAACACGCGCCTCGCGGTGCGCTGCTGGACGTCCAGGTGCTCTGCCACGGCATGCGCGGTCAGGCCCTCGCCGTCGGCGGCGGTGACCAGTTCGCGCAGCTTGTCGAGCGTCTGCGGGTTGAGCCCCACTCGCCGTGCGAGCAGCACGCTGTTCTCCGGCCCGGTCGGCGCGGTCGCCCGGCCGGAGTCGGCGTCGATCACCATGTCCACGTCGTCCCGCATGGACACGACCCCGGCCACGGATCCCACCGCACCGGCCCGGTTGACGGCCCGCCGCGCCAGCGACTCGGCCTCCGCCGCCGTACGGCCCAGACCGAAACCCACGTGCACCGAGGTGTGCCGGGAGGCGAGCGCGTCGAGCAGCGGGAGCCGGGTGAAGTGTTCGCTGGCCTTCTCCAGGGCACCGCGGGTGGTCACCACCAGCCGCCGCCCGTCCGGCAGATGCGCCAGACTGCCGCCGAGCGCGGCGAGGTCGGCGGCCAGTTCGGAGTCGTCGGAGCCGGGCGGGATGTCGACGATGCCCATCGCCACCTGCGTGTCGCCGCTCTGTGCGGCGGAGGCGGCGAGCACCAGCGACTGCACGGTGGCGCGGATGGAGTGCCGGGAGGGTGCGAGGCGTACGGCGTGCATCTCGTTGTCGAGGGTGTGGAAGGTGGAGCCGAGGCAGGTGAGTGCCACCCGGGTCTGTTGGTCGTCGCGGGCGCCGAGATGGAAGGAGACGAGGTCGTCGCCGGTCAGCCCGGGGCGGTACGGCAGCACGTGCACGTGCTCGGTCGGCAGCTTGGCCTCGGTCATGGTCTCGACGACCTCGGCGCGCTGGAGCGTGTCGATGGAGATCCGCGACACGTCGTGGCCGAGGCGCAGCAGCTCCACGAGCGCGCGCAGCAGCGTCGCCCCGTTGTACGGCACGTACATCGCCGACCGGTCCAGCAGTCCGGCTTCCGCCGCGAGCGCGTACGGCACGACCCCGGTGAACAGCAGGGCGTCGGCGCCGGACGCCGCCGCCTCGCGGACGACGTCGAGGGTCTCGTCCTCGTGCCGGTAGGGCAGGCCCAACAGCCGCGTGGCGCCGGGAGCACCGACCGCCCGCACCTTCTGCACCAGGTCCTCGGGGCCGATCACACCGATGGTGAACGCCATGCGCCCCGTCTCCTTCATCCATACGGCCTGTTCCGGCCGGGTCCCAAACGTCGCGCGGGTAAGTCTAGGCATTACGGACCTCAGCGGTTCGTGCTCGCCGGGTTGACGTACCACAAAGGTTCTTCATCTTTCGGTCCAGGCCATAAAAAGGATACAAGGGCGGCCCCGCTACTCCGCCCCGTCCTCCGCCAACTCCTCCAGGCACCTCACCACTCGCGCCCGCTCCACCGGCGGCAGCGGCGGGCCGAACGGGTCGTGGGCCGCCGCTTCCGGCAACAGGCCCTCCCACACCGCCGCCCAGTGCATCCGCTGCACATAGCCCTCGATCGGAGCGAGGAAGGTGGCTTCCGCGAAGCGGTCCAGGCGGGCCGACGCCCTGACGAAGGCCGTGTGGTCCGCGGCGCGCCAGGCGTCGAGGACCGCCGTCGTCAGTTCCGCGCGGGCCGCCGCGATGCCGACGAGGGCCGTGTCGGCGCCCCACATCAGGCTGGGGCCGAACATGCGGTCCTCGCCGGTGACGACCAGACGGTCCGTGGCCCGGGCCGTGCGGATCGCGTCCTGGCAGGCCATCGCGCGGTCCAGGGTGGCCAGTTTGAGGCCCAGGGACCCCGGCAGGGCCAGCAGGTCGCGGACCAGTGCCGGCGGATACTCGTACCCGCCGGCCTCGCCGTGCAGGAAGAACCCGAGCACCGGCAGCCCGCTCGCCTCCGCCACGCGCTCGTGCAGCCGGACGGCGCGGTCGTGGCCGTCCGGGAGGGCGGCCAGGGCGTGCAGCGGGTACACCATCACCGCGTCCGCGCCCAGTTCGGCCGCCGTCACCGCCATCGCCTCGACCGCGGCCTCCGCCTCGGCCACGGTCGCCGGTGAGAGGTCGCGGGGGACGCCCGCGCCGGCAACCAGCGGCTTGTCGGTCGCCGCGCGCCAGGTGCGCAGCACCCGCGCGCGGTCGACCGCCGAGAGGTACAGGCCGCGGCCGGTGTGTGCCCACACCGCGAAGCCGCCGACCGGGACGGCGTCGAGCTGCGCCGCGTAGGCGCGCAGGACACCGAGGTCGACGTTCCCTCGCGCATCCATCGGTGTCAGCGCCGCCGGGAGTACCGTCCCCCGCAGCGTCCGGAACAACTCACCCGATGCGTCCACCACTTGTTCCGCAAACCCTTTGGTAACCACGGACAATACGTTAACCTTTACGGCCCAGACCGTAAAGGACAAGGGATAGGAGTCCGGCCATGCGCCTCGGCCTCTACGTCAACCTGTTCACCGGTAAGGACGACCGCCCCGCACTCGCGGACGCCGTCGAGCAGGCCCGGCTCGCGGAACAGGCGGGCTTCGACTGGGTGGTGCTCGGCGAGCGCCATCTGCACCGCCCCGGCTACCACGAGGCGCTGACCTCGCTGACCTGGCTGGCCGCGCACACCGAGCGCATCGGCCTGGCCACCGCCGGGCTCATCGCCCCCGTCTACCAGCCGGTGTGGCTCGCCGAGACCCTCGCCCACCTCGACGTGCTCTCCGGCGGCCGGCTCACCGCGGGCGTCGTCCTCGGCTACCGGCCCGAGGAGTTCGCCCTGTACGGCGTCCCGCCGCACGAGAAGGTCGCGCGCTTCGAGGAGTGCGTGGAGCTGGTCACCCGGCTGTGGACCGAGGAGTCGGTGACGTACGAGGGGCGCTTCACCTCCGTGACCGACGCCTTCCTCTCCCCCCGCCCCGCGCAGCGGCCCCGACCGCGCCTGTGGAACGGCGGTCGGGTGCCCGCCGCACTGGCGCGCACGGCGCTGATGTGCGACGGCTGGACGACGTCCTTCAACGAGAGCGACGCCGAACTCCCCGCGAAGATCGACCAGTACCTCTCCTGCGAGCGCGGACCCGGCACCCTCGGCGCCGACGTGCTCGTCTGCCGCGAGGGGTACTGTGCCCCCACCTCGCAGCAGGCCCGCGCGGCACTGGAAGACCCGCTGCGAGCGCTGTACGACGCGTACGGGTCCTGGAAGCGCACGTCGATGGACGCGGCCCGGTACGCGCAGGGGTGGGACGAGATCGCCGCGCGCAGCGTCGTCGGCTCCCCGGAGCAGTGCGCGGACGGCCTCGGCCGCTATGCCGCGATGGGCGCGGACGGCGTCATCCTGCGCGTCCAGCCGCCGGGGATGCCCCAGGCGGACGCCCTCCGGGCCATCGAGGGCTTCGGCGAGGTGCTGGGGCGGTTAGGGCGCTTCTGAGGGCTGTCTCGTAATCCCTGGCGGGCAAAGGGAACTGAGCCAGGAATCCGCAGCCCCCGTTATGTTTTTCGCGGTCCTGCAATGGGGCCGCTGGCCTCCGGGCCCGGTATGACTGTGTCCCCTCTGTCGAACGGATGACCTGGGGGGT
>NZ_JBEYTZ010000063.1:0-25823 GCF_040643215.1 Streptomyces sp. NPDC047315
GCGGCGGCGAATGCTGCGTTGGATGCGTTGGCGTCCTATCGGCAGGGTCTTGGGCTTCCGGGTGTTTCGTTGGCGTGGGGTTATTGGGGCGAGGCCAGTGGCATGACCGGCCACCTCGCTGACAGTGATCGGCGGCGGATGGCGCGTGGCGGGATCATTCCCATGACCAACGAGCACGCGCTCGACCTGTTCGACGCTGCTCTGCGTTCCGACGAACCCCTCCTCATGCCGGCCGCCATCGACCTCACCGGCCACACCAACACCCAAAACGTCCCGCCCCTCCTCCACAACCTCATCCGCCCCACCCGACGCCGAGGGGAACGGTCCGCGGCTGCCGGTGGACCGGAAGCGCTGGCGGACCGTCTGGCGCGGGTGCCCGAGTCCGACCGGGGCCGCCTGCTGCTGGACCTCGTCACCTCCCAGGTGGCGACGGTTCTCGGGCACGCTTCGGGCAGTTCGATCGAGCCCGACGCCACCTTCCCGGAGATGGGCTTCGACTCGCTGACCGCGGTCGAACTGCGCAACCGGCTCACCGCCGCCACCGGCCTGCGCCTGCCCGCGACCCTCATCTTCGACCACCCCACCCCCACAGCCCTCGCCCAGCACTTCAGGACCTGCTTCGACGTGCACGAAGGGTCCTCCGAACGGGCGGCATCGACGGCCCGCACGCGGGAGGCGACCGGGCTCAGCGAGCTGTTCGTGGCCGCCTGCCGGCAGCACAGGCTCAAGGAGGTGACCCTGGCCACCCAACAACTGGCGGCCTTCCGCACCCAGTTCACCGAGGACGACCGGTCCGGCGCGGCGGTGGAGACCGTCCGGCTCGGCACCGGGGACGAAGGGCCCGAGGTCCTGTGCTTCCCCTCGTTCGCGTGGAAGCCCAACCCGCAGCAGTACCTCAGGCTGGCCCGGGGCTTCA
Source organism: Streptomyces sp. NPDC047315 (assembly GCF_040643215.1). Lineage (NCBI taxonomy): Bacteria > Bacillati > Actinomycetota > Actinomycetes > Kitasatosporales > Streptomycetaceae > Streptomyces > Streptomyces sp. NPDC047315. Next base: position 917 of record NZ_JBEYTZ010000063.1, read on the forward strand.
ACGGGCACCACTCCCTCTCGGTCCTCTCGCTGCCCGGATTCGAGGAGGGCGAGCCGCTGCCGGCATCGGCGTCGGCCCTGGCGCACGCCCTGGTGGACCGGTTGCCCGAGCACGCCGACCCGGGCTCGTACGTGCTCCTCGGGTACTCGTCGGGCGGCTTCGTCGCCAGCCTCGTCGCCGACCTGCTCGCGGAGCGCGGAACCCCGCCCGCAGCCCTGGTGCTGATCGACACGTACCACTGGAACTCCACGCACGGCATGGCCTCCGAGAGCTGGGCCGCCGCGCTCCCCGAGCTGCTGGTGGCCCACAACGAGGACTCGAACGTGCTGGACGTCGACGGCGACGCCTGGGTCACCGCCCGTGCTCGCTACTTCGACCTCGACTACCGGCCCACGACGCCCGGAGTGCCCACCCTGCTGGTCCGCGCGACCGAACCGCTGATCGCGTCGCCCGGCAGCGACTGGCAGGCCCGGTGGACGGGGGAGTACGCCACGGCGGACGCCCCCGGCGACCACTTCTCGCTGATGGAGGGCGAGAACGTCGACGAGGTGGGCCGCACGATTCGAGAATGGCTCGCGTCCACGTTGTGACTTCTCCGTTGTTGTGGGATGTGTCCTCACCATTCCATGGCGCATTTCCAGCCAGCCGGTCGGCCAGTCAGCCTGTGCGTCAGGCCGGCTGGCCGACCGGCGGCTCGGCACGTCCGCCTCCCCCGTCGAGAGCCCGGCGGGAGAGGCGGACGATCGTGCGTCGGGGTGGGGTTCTTGGGCGGTGACCTGGACTGGCGTACCCACACGGGGCGCGTGAACCCCCGCGCGACACCTTCCGACACCGACGGCGGACCGCGGCCCGCGTCCCCCGCGCAGCCTTGGTCATCTCCATGGCCGAGTCTTGGCGCATGTGGTGATGTTCACGCCGGCAAAGTTTGTAGTACCTTTGCCGAGAGTCGATGTTGGCATACTTGACATGCATTCGGGGGCCCGTGGTGCAATGTCCCGTTCCGGTATTTGCTGCATCAATTGCTGCATTTACTGCGCCTTGTCCCGGGCGACGCCCGGGGAGACCGCGCGGCAGTGAGCCGTGCGGATACATTCGCGCGCACGCTTGACCGGCTCCGTGCCGGACTCGCCCGGTGGGTGAGTCGGCCTGCCACGGGGGCTTCCGCTCGTCGCGGCGTCGAGGTTCGAGCGTGTGCCGGCCGCGGGCCGTCATGGCGTACTCCCTCGCGTTCTCCCGTCTAGACCCACGCTGGCAGGGGACTCAGCAGGGGTGCGCCGTCGTGCCGGCGTGTCGATCACCGTGCTCGTGACCGGCCGGAGTCAGTTCGCTCGAAGGCGATTTTCTTCCGCCCGAGTGGACAGCGCCACCGAAACTCATATTCGCGATGGTGACTAGGGGGATTTTTGTTTTCTGTGCTTCGCCGGAGAGAGCTCGACACCCTGAAGGACCTGTATGACACCGCCAGGAACGAGTGCGGCAGAATCGCGCTGGTGCGCGGGCCCACGGCGAGTGGAAAGACGTCGTTGGTCTCCGCCCTGGGGGAATACGTGCGCTCCGAAGACGGGCGCGTCGCCATTGCGACGGGCTCCCAGGCCGAGCAGCACATGGATTTCGGAGCGGTTGAGCAGTTGCTCGCCGAGGTCTCTTTACCGCGGGGAATCGTGGACCAGGCGCTGGCGGCCGAAGGGACGTGCGCAGAGCGCGATCGGTCGTCGGACCCGGGCTGTTCGTTCTCCCGTGCCCTGTACGACGCCATGTCGAAGATCTCCATCGACGGCGGGGCGACCGTCTGCGTCGACGACGCCCACCTCGTCGACGGCCCGTCGCTGGAGTGCCTCACCTATCTGGCCCGCCGACTGCGCGAGTTCCCCATCCTCCTCGTGCTCACCATCTCGGACGACGTCGTCCACCAGATGTCCGAACTCGTCGGCGAGATGGAGCGCCTCGCGCACTACCAGGGCATCAGCCTGGAACTGCTGACCCGGCACGAAGTGCTCCGGTCGCTGTCGACCATGCTGGACCGGCCCGTGACGGCGCAGGCCGCCGCGGACGCCTACGCCATCAGCGGCGGCAACGTCCTGATGCTCGCCGGGCTCGCCGACGACCTGGTGACCGACGAGAGCGGCCCCGTGGACAGCGCCGTCCCGACCGGTCCCGACGTGCTGCAAAGGGCCCTCCAGTCCGGGCGGGCGACGTGCGAGGCCATCTTGTCCATCGCCCGCCGGGCCGACCCGGTGGGGGTCGACGTCATGCAGGCCCTGGCCGTCATCGGTACGGAGCGGGTCGACGTGCTGCCCGCCGTGAGCGGCATCGCCGCGGACCGCGTCACCCGGGTCACCCGCTCGCTGCGGATGGCCGGACTGCTCGGCCGCGACAACTTCCAACACCCTCTGGTGCGGCAGGCCATCGTCGACAGCACCTTCCCCGACAAGGAGCAGGAGATACACCTCCGGGCGGCGGAGGTCCTGCACGCGACCGCCGCCGACGAGCGACTGGTGGCCGATCACCTGCTGGCCGCCGGGCGCAGCCCGCAGCCCTGGGGGGAGTACGTCCTCTACCCCGCGGCGGAGGCCGCCCTCAGCGCCGGCGACACCGCCACGGCGCTGCGCTGCCTCACCCTCGTCTCGCAGAGCGGCGACCTGGACAACCCGGCCGGCTTCCTGCGGATCGCCACCCGGATGGAGTGGTGGAAGACCGAATCCGACGCCGAGGGCTGCCTCAACCTGCTGCTGGCCCTGTTGCGCAGCGACCGGTTCCCCCTGCACTTCCTCCTGCGCGTGGCCCGCCAGCTCCTGGCACACGGCCGGGTGCGCGACGTGCTGGACATGCTGGCCAGGCTGTCCCACCGGACGGTGCGCCACGATCAGGAAGCCGCCGAGGTAAGGAACTTCGTGCAGTGGCTGCGCGTCTCCTACCCCTCCCTCGTGGCCAGCCTCCCGGCGGCGGCGACCGCCGGCGCGGACGCCGAGTACCTGGCGGACCCGGCGGAGAACCCGGCCGACGGGGACGTGTGGAACCGCTCCTGCTGTGCCCTGCGGGCGGCCCTGTCGGCCGACACGGACGACAAGTTCGTCACCTGGGCCGCGGAGATACTGCGGGGCAGTCGCACCGGCGAGGCGGAGCTCGACCCCATCGAGAAGGCGCTGACCTCCCTGGTGTACCGCGACCGGCTGGACCTCGCGGCCCCGTGGTGCCAGTCGCTGTTGGACGAGGCGAAGGAGAACGGCAGCCAGGAGTGGTACGCGATCCTCGCCGGCATACGGTCGGAGATCGCGCAGCGCCGGGGGGACTTCCACACCGCGGTCGCCAACTCGGCCGAAGCCCTGGCCGACATCCCGCTGGGCGTGTGGGGCGTGCGGCTCGGCCTCCCGCTGGCCAGCAGGATCAACGGCCTGATCGCCATCGGCGACTCCGAACGGGCCGGCCAGGTGCTGAAGCTGGACTATCCGCAGGCCATGTTGCAGACCCGGTACGGGCTGCACTACCTCCAGGCGCGCGGCCACTACCACCTGGCCGTCGGCAACGGCGAGTTGGCGCTGCGGGACTTCCTGGCCTGCGGAGAGCTGATGACCCGCTGGGACATGGACAGCTCCACCTTCCTCCCCTGGCGGTACAACGTCGCCGAGACGTTGGTGTCGCTCGGCGACTACGCCGGAGCCCGGGAGGCGATCGAAGCCCAACTGGACCGCGTGAAGGGCCACTCGACCAGGATCTACGCCTCGTCGCTCCGGCTGTGGGCGGCCACGGTCAGCTTCGAACGCCGCCAAGAACCCCTGGAGAAGTCGGCGTACCTGCTAGAGAACTACGAGAACAAGTTCGAGTACGCGCGTTCCCTGGCGGCTCTCGGCAAGCACTACTACAGCTCGATGGAGACGAGGCAGGCGGAGCAGGTGTTGAGCAAGGCGCGGCAACTCGCCCGGGAATCGGGGGCGCAGCGGCTCGTCGACGCCGTCGACGCCTTCGCACTCGGCGCCGGACTGGCGGTGCAGCCCTCGGAGCAGCTGGGCCGGTTCGTCCCCGAGGAGCTGAGCGACGCGGAGCGGCGGGTGGCCGACCTGGTCGTCGAGGGCTGCACCAACCGGCAGATCTCCGAGCGGCTGTTCATCACCCAGAGCACGGTGAGCCAGCACCTGACCCGGATCTATCGGAAGATGAAGGTCACCCACCGGGGCGACCTGGTGCGTCGGCTGCGCGCCGCGCTGCCCCGGCACGTGAGCGGTACGAGATGAGTGCCGCGGCGGCGGCCGGTCGGCCCGGCGGACACGGTCGACCGGCGGAACGGGCGGCCTGCGGCACTTCGCCCTGCGCTCGCCGGCGCAGAGCCGTGCCGCCCCGCTGTGCGGCGAGCCGCCATCACTTCTGGGTTGTCATGGGCAGGTCACCACCCCTGTTCGCGCACCGTCCGGTGCGGATGTCGAGCATTCGCACCGGACGCGCGGGAGGGGGCGGGTATCTCGGCTGCGACGTGGTGCGCGTCGTGGAAGGATCGGGCGGTGACTGATTTCCTGACACCACAGCAGCTCGCCGACCGCACCGCCGCCGCCCTGGGGGCGGCCGTCTCGGCGGGGCGCGACCTCGGGCTCTCGGTGGCGGACGCGCGGGTGCTGCACGACGTGTTCTCCGTCGTCGTGCACCTCGCGCCCGCCCCCGTCGTCGTCCGGATCCCGGTCGTCCTGCCCTCCTACGCCGACCCCGACTTCCAGGCCCGTCGCCAGCGCACGGAGCTGGCAGTGACCCGTTGGCTGCACGACAACGGCTGTCCCGTGATCCCTCCCAGCCCCCTCGTGCCGCAGGAGCCCGTGGTGCGCGACGGGTTCTCGATGACGTTCTGGCAGTACGTCGAGGAGGACCGCGGCCGGGAGCCGGACTACGTGGCCAACGCCGAGAGCACCGCCGACCTGCACGCCGCGCTGCGTGCGTACCCGGGCGAGCTGGAGTTCCTGGCCGCGGCCGAACCGCGGTTCGTCACCGACGGCCTGGCCGCGCTCGACGGGCTGCCCGGACTCGTGTCGGCGGCCGATCTGGACCGGGCCCGCCGGGAGTGGGAGGTGCTGGAGCCCCTGGTGTCATCGCGCGCCGCGTTCGAGGAGGCGTTCCCGGGGGTCGACCTCCAGCCGATCCACGGGGACTCCCCGCCCGCGAACATCTTCCCCGGGGTGAACGGCGACCTCTACGCGGACTTCGAACTGGTCACCCTGGGGCCCGTCGAGTGGGACCTGGCCGCCCTCGGGCCCGAGCACCACGGGGCCTACGACCGGGGCGCGCGCCGCCACGGCGCGAGGCCGCTGAACGAGGACGCGCTGAACTTCGTGAACGCGGTCGGGATGCTGCGGGCCGTCTCCTGTTTCGCGCTGGCCCCGCAACTCCCCGTGCTCCCCGAATACTTGCAGCCGGCAGTGGAGCACTGGCGGACGTTGCCGTTCGCCGGCGGCGTGACGCGCTGACGTGAACCGCCCTCCGGCAGGCCGGCGCACGGCCGGAGGGCGGCAGTCACCGCGCTACGCCTCCGGGCGCCAGTCGAACGGGAAGTGCTTGCTGGACCCGCCGCGGTACTCGGCCGAGAAGTCGAAGCCCTCGGCGCGGTCCGCGCTCACCACGCCCCACGTCGCCACCTGGCCGGGGCCGACCTCCGCACCCGGAGCGTTGATCAGCTGCACCCGACGGTTCGGGTCTGCGGTCGGGCCGGTCAGCGCCGTGGCCCCCACGCTCACCTTGTCGCCGACCGAGGCGCGCCAGTACGCGAGGTCCTCGGCCGCGTCGAAGCGGATCGGCGCGTACTGCACGTCGCGCACTTCGGTGATCAGCGAGCCGAACTTGCCCGGCCACCCCCCGACGTTGCCGCGGAAGATCTCCTCCAGGGCGTCGCGCTGCTCCTGCGTGCCCTTCGCGTCGATGTAGAACATCGCCGTCATCGTGGCGTCGGGGTCGTCCACCCACATGTTCCCGGCGAACTCGCCGAGCGCCACGATGCCCAGGCCGTCCAGGCGCACGTCCCCGAAGTGGCCCTCGTGGATCTGCCACACGAGCGTGAAGCGGCAGGCGCCGTCCGTCGGGGCCTGCGCGAAGGTGCACGGACAGGGCATCGAGCAGCTGCACACGTCGAACCACTCGCCCTTGAGGTGCCAGTTGGTCTCGCTCATCACTCTTCCCCTCTCGACGAATACCCCGGTGGGGTATGTCTCTTGACGGGAGATTAGCTCTTCGCTGTCGGCGAGGTCAAATACCCGTGGGGGGTATATGTGTCAGGGATTGCGGGGAGGATCCGAGGTTCTGAACACCCGGCCGGCCGCGCGGTACTCAGGCAGCCGCACGCAGGTCGTCCGCCGCCCGGGAGAGCTCGACCCGGACCAGCGCAGCCGCCAGCTTCGGCAGGTCGTCCGCGGCGACGAGCCGCGCCAGGCCCTCGGGGGTGGACGGCAGCCCCAGCTCAGCAGCGGCGTGCCGCGCCCGGGCGTCGAACGCCGGGCGCAGCTCGGGCCACACGCCCTGCGCCTCCCGGCAGAAGATGTCCGCCCCCACCGGGCCGATCCGCGGGACCTCCTGCAACAGCTCGCGCAGCCGCCCCGGGTCCCCGTCGCCGGCCTCGCGCAGCCGCCGCAGGTCGCCGCCGTACCGGTCGACGACCAGCCCGGCCCCGGCGCCCAGCGCGGTCGCCGTGCCCTCGTCGTAACGCCGGTAGTGCGCGCGCCCCAACGCGTCCACCCGGCTCTGCCAGGACGCCTGCGCCATCGCCCGCGGCGTGCGCATCCCGGCCGCGAACAGCTCGCGCGCCGCCGCCACCGCGATGTCGGCCTTGATGCGGACCGAGAACAGCACGCACAGGGTCAACAACTGGTACAGCGGCGCCGGGGTGTTCCGCAGCCGGATGCCCGCCTCCGCCGCGTGCGTACGCCCGTACTCCAGCATCAGCCGCCGCACCGTCGAGCGCTGCGACATGGCGACCTCCCAAGGCGCTGCCCCCACCCACCATCGTCGCGCCGACCACCCGCGCCGACCACCCGGCGCCGGGCGCGCCCCGGTGGGCCGGAAGTGCCCCACCCGACCACGGACCCGCAGGCCACCGCCCCGTAGAGTGCATCTCCGTTGCCCCGACACCACCGCTCCCCGAACCCCGAGGTACCCAACCGTGAGCGTCGAACGCCACACCGCGCCCGCCGCCGTGACCGTCGTAGGGATCGGCGCCGACGGGTGGGAGGGGCTGCCCGAAGGCTCGCGCACCGCGCTCCTCGACGCCCAGGTCCTGATCGGCGGCCCCCGCCAGCTCGACCTGCTGCCGCCGAAGTGCCCGGGGGAGCGGATCGCCTGGCCGTCGCCGCTGCGGCCCGCGGTCCCCGGGCTCATCGCCGCCCACACCGGGCGCCGCATCGCCGTCCTGGCCAGCGGCGACCCGATGTTCTACGGCATCGGCCGCACCCTCACCGAGATCCTCGGGCCCGACGCCGTGCACGTCCTGCCGCACCCCTCCGCCGTCTCCCACGCCTGCGCCCGCCTCGGCTGGCCCCTGGAGGACGTGGACGTCGTCACCCTCGTCGGCCGACCCGCCGCCCGCCTCGCTGCCGCTCTGCACCACGGCCGGCGCGTGCTCGTCCTCAGCGCCGGCGCCACCACCCCCGACGAGGTCGCCGCCCTGCTGCGGGACCGCGGCTTCGGACCCAGCCCGATGCGCGTGCTCGAACAGCTCGGCGGGCCGCAGGAGCGGGTGGGCGATCCGGCCCCCGCCGACCACTGGTCGCAGCCGCCCGGCGACCCCCTCAACGTCGTCGCCGTCGAGTGCCGCCGCGCCCCCGACGCGCTGCGCATCGGCGCCGCACCCGGACTGCCGGACGCGGCGTACGAACACGACGGGCAGCTCACCAAGCGCCACGTACGGGCCGCCGCGCTCGCCGCGCTCGCACCCGCACCCGGCGAAACGCTCTGGGACGTCGGCGGCGGATCCGGCTCGATCGCCGTGGAGTGGATGCGGACCCACCCGACGTGCCGCGCCGTCAGCGTGGAACGCGACCCCGTCCGGGCCGGACGCATCACCCGCAACGCCGAGCGGCTGGGGGTGCCGGGGCTGCGCGTCGTCACCGGCGCCGCCCCCGCCGCCCTGGCCGAACTGCCCACTCCGCACGCGGTGTTCATCGGCGGCGGACTCACCGCACCCGGCCTCCTCGACGCCTGCTGGCAGGCGCTGCCCGTCGGCGGTCGGCTCGTCGCCAACACCGTGACGCTGGAGTCGGAGGCGGTCCTCGCCGACGCCCACCGCCGGCACGGCGGCGAGTTGGTGCGCCTCGCGGTCGCGCACGCCGTACCCGTCGGCGGCTTCACCGGCTGGCGCCAGGCGATGCCCGTGACCCAGTGGGCCGTAGTCAAGACCGTGACCCCATCCCCAGGAGCAGACAGATGACCGTGTACTTCATCGGCGCAGGTCCCGGCGCCGCCGACCTGATCACGGTGCGCGGCGCCCGTACGCTCGCCTCCTGCCGGGTCTGCCTGTACGCGGGCAGCCTGGTGCCGCAGGAACTGCTCGCCGAGTGCCCGCCGGACGCCCGGCTCGTGGACACCTCGCAGCTCGACCTGGACGCGATCACGGCCGAGCTGGTGCGCGCCCACGAGCAGGGGCACGACGTGGCCCGGCTGCATTCGGGGGACCCGTCCGTCTTCGGCGCCGTCGCCGAGCAGATGCGACGTCTCGACGCCGCCGGGGTGCCGTACGAGGTCGTCCCCGGCGTCCCCGCCTTCGCCGCCGCTGCCGCCGCCCTCAAGCGGGAGCTGACCGTGCCGACCGTCGGCCAGACCGTGATCCTCACCCGCATCGCCCAACAGGCCACAGCCATGCCCGAGGGCGAGGACCTGGCGACCCTCGGCCGCAGCCGGGCGCTCATCGTGGTGCACCTGGCCGCCCGGTACGTGGACCGCGTCGTCGACGAACTGCTGCCGCACTACGGCGCCGACTGCCCCGCCGCCGTCGTCGCGTACGCCTCCCGCCCGAACGAACTGGTCATCCGCGGCACGCTCGACGAGATCGCCCGGAAGGTCAAGGACGCGGGGGTGGTGCGCACCGCCGTGATCATGGTCGGGCGGACCCTGGGGGCGGAGCACTTCCGCGACAGCCACCTGTACTCGCCCGAGCGCGAACGGCACACGTGCTGACCCGGCGGGGCGGCAGCCGTACGCCACGGGGGACGGGACGGCCGTGCACGTACTGATCCTCGGCGGCACCACGGAGGCCCGCGGCCTCGCCGAACTCCTCGCCGCCGACGAACGGCCCGACCTACGGGTGACCACGTCCCTGGCCGGCCGGGTGGCCTCGCCGCGGCTGCCGCCCGGACAGGTGCGGGTCGGAGGCTTCGGCGGCGTCGACGGGCTGACCGCATGGCTGGTGGAGCACCGGGTGGCCGCGGTCGTCGACGCCACGCACCCCTTCGCCCGCACGATCAGCTTCAACGCGGCCCGGGCCGCGGCCGACGCACGGGTCCCCCTGCTCGCGCTGCGCCGCCCCGGCTGGCAGCCGACCGAGGGCGACCGATGGCACGAGGCCGACTCCCTGGAAGAGGCCGCCGGCGTGCTGCCCGGGCTCGGCCGACGCATCTTCCTCACCACCGGACGCACGGGGCTCGCGGCCTTCGCCGACCTCGTCGACCCGTGGTTCCTCGTACGGTCCGTGGACCCGCCGCAGGCCCCGCACCCGCCCCGGATGGAAGTCCTGCTCGACCGCGGGCCGTTCGCCATCGACGGGGAGCGCGCACTGTTGCGCCGCCACCGGATCGACGTCGTCGTCACCAAGGACAGCGGGGGAGCGGCCACCGCGCCGAAGCTGGTGGCCGCCCGGGAAGCGGGGCTGCCCGTCGTCGTGGTGCGCAGGCCCCCGACGCCCGAAGGAGTGCCCGCCGTCGCCACACCGGACGAGGCCGCAGCCTGGGTCCGCAGTCACTGACGCCCGGTGGGCGCCAGTGACCCCTCACGCCTCCGGATAGCGCCGCGGCGTCCAGACGACCTCCTCGCCGTCCCCGCCGTCCCCGCGCCGCACGGCCCGCGTCTGCGACGAGCCCACCAGCAGCACCGTGCGCATGTCGACCTCCGCCGGGTCCAGTTCGCCCAGCCGTACGACGCGCACCCGCTCGCCGCTGCCGCCGACGTCCCGTGCGACCACCACCGGAGTGTCCGGCGCCCGGTGCTCCAGCAGCAGGTCACGAGCCTTGCCGACCTGCCAGGTGCGGCTTCGCGAACCGGGGTTGTACAGGGCCAGCACCAGATCCGCCGAGGCCGCGGCGCGCAGCCGCTCGGCGATCACCTCCCACGGCTTGAGCCGGTCCGACAGGGAGATCGTCGCGAAGTCGTGGCCCAGTGGGGCGCCCGCGCGGGCGGCGGCGGCATGGGCCGCGGTCACCCCCGGCAGCACGCGCACCGGGACGTGCGCGTACGCCTCCTCGCAAGCCGCCTCCAAAACGGCCGTGGCCATCGCGAAGATCCCCGGGTCGCCCCCGGAGACCACCGCGACCCGCCGTCCGCGCAGCGCGAGTTGGAGCGCGAACTCGGCGCGCTCGGCCTCCACCCGGTTGTCGGAGCCGTGGCGCCGCTGACCGGGGCGGGTCGGCACCCGGTCCAGATAGGTGGTGTAACCGACGAGGTCGTCCGCGGCGGCCAGCGCGCCCCGCGTCTCGGGGGTCAGCCACAGCGGCCCTGCGGGCCCGGTGCCCACCACGACGACCTCGCCGCACGCGCCTTCCCCGGCCGTCGGACGCTCGACGTCGACGCGGCTCGGCAGCACGGCGACGGAGAAGTACGGCACCGACTCCGGGTCCACGTCGGCGAGGGCCGCCAAACGCTCCCCCTCCATCGTCGCCCGCTCCACGTACCGGGCGTCCGCCAGCCGGCCCGCGCCTTCCAACGCACGGCGCACCGAGGGGAAGGTGCGCCCGAGCTTCATCACCACCGCCGAGTCCGTCGAAGCGAGCCGCGCCGTCAGCTCCTCCTCGGGCAGCGTGCCCGGCAGGATCGTCAGCACCTCCTCGCCCTCCGCGAGCGGGGTGCCGAGCCGGGCCGCCGCGGCGGACACCGACGTGACGCCCGGGATCACCTCGGTCTCGTACCGGTCGGCCAGCCGCTTGTGCATGTGCATGTACGACCCGTAGAAGAGTGGATCGCCCTCCGCGAGGACCGCGACGGTGCGACCGGCGTCGAGGTGCACCGCGAGCCGGGCCGCGGCCTCGGCGTAGAACTCCTCCATCGCGCCCCGGTAGCCGCCGGGATGGTCCGTGGTCTCCGTCGTGAGCGGGTAGACCAACGGCTCCTCGACGTGGTCGGCGCGCAGGTGCTTCGCCGCGATCGAGCGGGCGATGGACCGCCCGTGCCGGGCGCTGTGGTACGCGACCACGTCCGCCTCCGCGATCGCCTCGACCGCGCGCAGGGTCATCAACGAAGGGTCGCCGGGGCCCAGGCCGACGCCGTACAGCTTGCCGTTCACGCTTGTGTGCCCGCTCTCGTTCACTCTTCTTCGCTCGCGATCGCGTTGAGCGCGGCGGCGGCGATGGCGCTGCCGCCCCGACGGCCCCGCACCACCAGGTGCTCCAGCCCCGACGGGTGCGCGGCGAGGGCGTCCTTGGACTCGACGGCGCCGACGAAGCCGACGGGGACGCCGATGACCGCGGCCGGCCGCGGCGCGCCCTCCTCGATCATCTCCAGCAGCCTGAACAGCGCGGTGGGCGCGTTGCCGACGGCGACCACGGCGCCCTCCAGCCGGTCCCGCCACAGCTCCATCGCGGCGGCGCTGCGCGTGGTGCCGAACCGGGCCGCCAACTCGGGCACGGCCGGGTCGGACAGGGTGCACACCACGTCGTTGTCGGCGGGCAGCCGCTTGCGGGTCACACCGCTCGCCACCATCTGGACGTCGCAGAGGATCGGCGCCCCGGCGCGCAGGGCCTCGCGGGCGCGGGCCACCACTGCGGGCGTGTACGCGACGTCGCGCACCAGATCGACCATTCCGCAGGCGTGGATCATCCGCACCGCGACCTGGCTGACGTCGGCGGGCAGGCCCGCGAGGTCCGCCTCCGCGCGGATGGTGGCGAAGGACTGCCGGTAGATCGCGGCGCCGTCCTTCTCGTAGTCGTAGGTGGTCACGGTGTTCTTCTCGCTGCTCTCGGTCGTGGTGCGGCTCATGGGGCGATCGCCGCCAGGGCGGTGGCGAAGTGGGAAGGGTCGTCCAGTGCGGTGGTACGGGGGTCGCGGCCCTGCACCGCGGCGGTCAGCCGGTATCCGCCGTCCGGCGCGGCGACCGCGTCGATCAGATCGCCGCGCGGGCGCCCGCAGCGCCGCTCGCACCCGGACCAGTACACGGGCAGGGGTGCGCGGCCGACGGCGACCAGGGCGCGCGTGGCGTCCGCCCGTACGTCAGTACGGGACTTCGCGCACCCGGGCCGACCGACGCAGGCGCCGACGCGGAGCCAGGGGGAGGCGGGGTCGACGACGAGGCCGGCGGCCTCCAGCCGGTCCAGCGCCGTGGCCGCCTGCGGGCCGTCGAGGTCCGGCACCGGTACCACGACGCCCCGCCACGGGGTCAGCCGCAGCTCGCCGCTCGACGGGGACGCGGCGACACCGATCAACTCCCCCCACTGCGCGGCGGAGAGACGACCCAGCGGAACGTGTACGGACAGGGCCGTGCCGACGGCTCCCGGCGGGGGACCGGCGGTGTCCACCGGCTCGCGCTGCGCCGTCTTCTCGAAGTCGACTGCGCCGTCCGTCAGTCGACGGCCCACCGCGCTCGCCAACTCTTCGGCTGCCACGGCGAGTTCGTCCACCCGCCAGACCGGCGTCCCGCTCGCCGCTACGGTCGTGAGGAAAGCCTCCGCGGCCAGGACGGCCGACCGCGGCGCGTCGTCCGCGGACACCCGCAGCACCGCCCCGGTCGACCCGAGGCACAGGGCGGCCCCGCCGTCGGCCCTCGCCCGTACGGTCACGTCGGCGCCCAGCCCGGCCACGTCCCCGCGCCCGTCGTCCAGGGCGAACAGGAACCGCCCCGACAACTTGCGGGTCGCACTGCTCGCGCACAGGAACCGGTCCAGGGCCGTCAACCACGGCCGCACGTCGTGCAGACCGCGCCCGTCCAGGCCCGACAGCGGCGACGCGACGACGTTGCGCACGCGTTCGTGCCCGGGGGCGGGCAACAGCCCGGCAGCACCCAGCACCTCGGCCAACTCGGCGCCGCAGCCCTCCCGCAACCCCCGCAGCTGAACGTTCCCGCGTGACGTGAGGTGGAGGTCACCGTCCCCCAGTCGCCGGGCCGCTGCTGCCAGCGTCCGCGCCTGCGCGACGGTCACCACGCCCCCGGGGAGGCGGACCCGGGCCAGCGCGCCGTCGTCCGCGGCGTGCAGCCGCAAGGTCCCCGGGCAGGCGTCGCCACGTTCCCGCGCAGCCGTCGTGGCCTGGGGCGATGAAGGTGAGGGAGCCATGGCGGCGAGCATACCGATCGTCACACCGGTGGTACGTCCCGCCCTCGTCGCCCGGCCCTTACTATGTCTCGGGCGGACCAGCCGGTCCGCCATCGCCACGACGGCGACAGGGGAGGAAGCCCGGTGTGAATCCGGCGCGGTCCCGCCACTGTGAACCCGACCCGCAAGGGCCGGGTGAGCCAGGAACTCCCGCCGTCTGACACGCCCGGGGCGCGGACACCCCGAGGAAGGCCGACGCCGCATGATCCTGCTCCTGTCGACATCCGACACCGACCTGCTCAGCGCCCGTGCGTCCGCGGGCCCGGTGCCCTACCGCTTCGCCAATCCGGCCCGTCTCCCGCTGGACGACCTGCCCGCCCTCCTCGACGGGGTCGACCTCGTCGTCGTACGACTCCTCGGCGGCCTGCGCGCCTGGCAGGAGGGGCTCGACCTGCTGATGGCCGACGGGACGCGCCCCGTCGTCGTCCTCTCCGGCGAACAGGCCCCCGACGCCCAACTGATGGCCGCCTCCACCGTCCCCGTCGGGATCGCCGCCGAAGCCCACGCCTACCTCGCCCACGGCGGGCCGACCAACCTGGAACACCTCGCCCGTTTCCTGTCCGACACGGTCCTGCTCACCGGCCACGGCTTCGATGCTCCCGCACCGGCCCCCACCTGGGGCCCCCTGGAGCGGACCGCGCCGCCCGCCGGCGACGGCCCGAACGTCGCCGTGCTCTACTACCGCGCCCACCACATGAGCGGGAACACCGCCTTCGTCCACGCGCTGTGCGACGCCGTCGAAGCCGCCGGCGGACGGCCCCGGCCCCTGTACGTCGCCTCGCTGCGGGCCCCCGAGCCCGAGCTGATCGAAGAGCTGCGCGCCGTCGACGTCATCGTCACCACCGTCCTCGCCGCCGGCGGCACCAAGCCCGCCGACGCGTCCGCCGGCGGCGACGACGAGTCCTGGGACGCCGGCGCGCTGACCGCGCTGGACGTGCCGATCCTCCAGGCCCTGTGCCTCACCGGATCGCGCGCCGCCTGGGAGGAGAACGACGAGGGCGTCTCCCCGCTGGACGCGGCCAGCCAGATCGCCGTGCCCGAGTTCGACGGCCGACTGATCACCGTGCCGTTCTCCTTCAAGGAGATCGACGCCGACGGCCTGCCCGCGTACGTCGCCGACCCCGAGCGCGCCGCCCGCGTCGCCGGCATCGCCGTCCGCCACGCACGCCTCAGGCACATCCCGGCGGCCGACAAGCGCCTCGCCCTCGTACTGTCCGCCTACCCGACCAAGCACTCCCGCATCGGCAACGCCGTCGGCCTCGACACCCCCGCCAGCGCCGTCGCCCTGCTGCGCCGACTGCGCACCGAGGGCTACGACTTCGGCGACACGGACGTCCCCGGCCTCGCCTCGGGCGACGGCGACGAGCTGATCCGCGCGCTGATCGACGCGGGCGGACACGACCAGGACTGGCTCACCGACGAACAGCTCGCCCGCAACCCGGTCCGCATCCCCGCGGCGGACTACCGGCGCTGGTTCGCCACCTTGCCCAAGGAGCTGCGCTCGGCCGTCGAGGAGCACTGGGGCCCGGCCCCGGGCGAGATGTTCGTCGACCGCAGCGCCAACCCGGAGGGCGACATCGTCCTCGCGGCCCTGCGCTTCGGCAACCTGCTCGTGCTGATCCAGCCGCCGCGCGGCTTCGGAGAGAACCCGATCGCGATCTACCACGACCCCGACCTGCCACCCTCCCACCACTACCTGGCCGCCTACCGCTGGATCGCCGCCCCGCAGTCCGACGGCGGCTTCGGCGCCGACGCCATGGTCCACCTGGGCAAGCACGGCAACCTGGAGTGGCTGCCCGGCAAGAACGCGGGCCTGTCCGCCGCCTGCGGCCCGGACGCCGCACTCGGCGACCTGCCGCTGGTCTACCCGTTCCTCGTGAACGACCCCGGCGAGGGCACCCAGGCCAAGCGGCGCGTGCACGCCACCCTCGTCGACCACCTCGTCCCGCCGATGGCCCGCGCCGACTCCTACGGCGACATCGCCCGCCTGGAACAGCTCCTCGACGAGTACGCCCAGATCTCCTCGATGGACCCGGCGAAGCTGCCGGCCATCCGCGCCCAGATCTGGACCCTCATCCAGGCCGCCAAGCTGGACCACGACCTGGGCATGGCCGACCGCCCCGACGACGACGGCTTCGACGACTTCCTCCTCCACGTCGACGGCTGGCTGTGCGAGGTCAAGGACGCCCAGATCCGCGACGGCCTGCACGTCCTCGGCACCGCGCCCGCCGGGCCCGACCGCGTCAACCTGGTCCTCGCTATCCTGCGCGCCCGCCAGATCTGGGGCGGCGCCACCGCCCTGCCCGGCCTGCGCGAAGCCCTCGGCCTCGACGAGTCCGCCGCCACCCGTACGACCGCGGACGAAGCGGAGCAGCGGGCCCGCGACCTCGTCCAGGCGATGGAGGACGCCGGCTGGGACCCGGCCGCGGTCCCCACCGAGCACGGCGAACAGGTCGCCGCCGTCCTGGAGTTCGGCGCCCGCGAAGTCGTCCCCCGGCTCGCGGCGACCACGGACGAACTCGACCACGCCGTGCACGCCCTGGCCGGCGGCTTCGTCCCCGCCGGCCCCTCGGGCTCGCCCCTGCGCGGACTGGTCAACGTGCTGCCGACCGGCCGCAACTTCTACTCCGTCGACCCCAAGGCCGTGCCCTCCCGCCTCGCGTGGGAGACCGGACAGGCCCTCGCCGACTCCCTCGTGGAGCGCTACCGCACGGACAACGGCGAATGGCCCACCTCCGTCGGGCTCTCGCTGTGGGGCACCAGCGCGATGCGGACCGCCGGCGACGACGTCGCCGAAGCCCTCGCCCTGCTCGGCGTCCGCCCCGTCTGGGACGACGCGTCCCGCCGGGTGACCGGTCTGGAGGCCATCTCGCAGGAGGAGCTGGGCCGGCCCCGGATCGACGTCACGCTGCGCATCTCCGGCTTCTTCCGCGACGCCTTCCCGCACACCATCGGCCTGCTCGACGACGCCGTGCGGCTGGCCGCGTCCCTCGACGAGCCGGACGAGGTCAACCACGTCCGCGCCCACGTCCGGGCCGACCTGGCGGAGCACGGCGACGAACGCCGCGCCACCACCCGGATCTTCGGCTCCCGCCCCGGCACGTACGGCGCCGGCCTCCTCCAGCTCATCGACTCCCGCGACTGGCGCACCGACGCCGACCTCGCCGAGGTCTACACGGTGTGGGGCGGCTACGCCTACGGCCGGGAGTTGGACGGCCGTCCCGCGCGCGACGAGATGGAGACCGCGTACCGACGCATCGCGGTGGCGGCGAAGAACACCGACACCCGCGAACACGACATCGCCGACTCCGACGACTACTTCCAGTACCACGGCGGGATGGTCGCCACGGTCCGCGCGCTGCGCGGCACCGCGCCGGAGGCGTACATCGGCGACTCCACCCGCCCGGAGACGGTCCGCACCCGCACGCTCGTCGAGGAGACCTCCCGGGTCTTCCGCGCCCGGGTGGTGAATCCCAAGTGGATCGAGGCGATGCGCCGCCACGGCTACAAGGGTGCCTTCGAACTCGCCGCCACCGTGGACTACCTCTTCGGCTACGACGCCACGACCGGCGTGATCGCCGACTGGATGTACGACAAGCTCACCGAGACGTACGTGCTGGACCCGACGAACCGCGCGTTCCTCGAACAGGCCAACCCGTGGGCGCTGCACGGCATCGCCGAGCGGCTGCTGGAGGCGGAGTCCCGCGGGATGTGGGCGAAGCCCGACCCGGCGGTGCTGGAGGCGCTGCGCCAGGCGTACCTGGAGGCCGAGGGACAACTGGAAGACGGGGAGTAGAGCGGCGTGGAGACCGGGAACGCCGGGCGGGACCTCGGGTCCCGCCCGGCGTTCCCGTCCCTCCGAGCCCCGCCCGAAACCCGACGCCCCGTCAACTACCGCTCGTCCCAAGCGGACTTGATCGCGGACCCGGTGTCTGGAATGCGTCGTCGGATGGTCTAATTCAGGTGCTGATTCTTGAGCGTGCGCCCGTGCACGCCCACGACCACCGAGGACGGTCCCGATGAGCGGTGAAGCCCCTGTTCCCGGCCCTGTCGAGCCGATCCGACGGAGCGACCGGATCGACACCACCAGGGCGCACCCCGCCCGGGTCTATGACGTATTTCTCGGTGGTAAGGACAACTATCCGGCCGACCGGGCGGCAGCGAAGGCGGCCCTCGGGGTCGACCCGCGCGCCTATCTCACCGTCCGTCACAACCGGGACTTCCTGCGCCGCGCGGTCGTGCACGTGGCGGCGGAGCGGGGCATCCGGCAGTTCCTCGACGTCGGCACCGGGCTGCCGACCCAGGAGAACGTGCACCAGATCGCGCAGCGCATCGCCCCCGAGTCCCGGGTGGTGTACGTGGACAACGACCCGGTCGTCCTCGCGCACGCCCGCGCCCTGCTCGCCACCGGCCCCGAGGGGCGGACCGACTACATCGAGCAGGACCTGCGCGCGCCCGCCGCCATCCTCGCCGAAGCGGCGCGGACGCTCGACTTCGACCGGCCGGTGGCGCTGGTGCTCGCAGCCGTACTGCACCTGGTCGAGGGCGAGCAGGCGCACGCCGTCACCGCCGAACTGGTCGACGCCCTGCCGTCCGGCAGCGCCGTCGTCCTCAGCCACCTCACGGACGACCTCAATCCGGAGCGGATGGCGAACGTGACCGAGGAGTTCAAGCAACGGGGATTCGCCATCGTGCGGCGCACCTGTGAGGAGATCGGCCGGTTCGTCAGCACCAACGGGCTGGAGCTGGTCGAACCCGGGATCGTCCCCGTCCACCACTGGCGGCCGGACCACGCGGCCGACAGCGCGATGGTCCAGGCGCCCGAACCGGACTACCTGGACGGCCTCGAAGACATCGACAAGATCAAGTATCTGGACATCCGGGACGTCACGGACGCCGACATCGGCATCTACGGACTCGTGGCCCACAAGCCCTGACCGACCGACGCCCCTCGCGGCGACCCCGCTCCGCCCCCTCGTCCGTCGACACCGACGGACGGCGGGGCGGTGTTCGTTCCGGACCTCAGCGCGCAGTTGCGAGCCTGCGGTGGACGTCCTCCACCAGATGGGCCATGGACACCTGGAAGACCTCCCCTTGGTGGCCGCCCAGGAACGAGGTGTGCCCGAACACCTCCAGCACGACCAGGCCGTGCATGCGCCCCCAGGCGTTCAACAGCAGGTGCACCCCGGACGGTGGGAGCGCACCGAGGCCGTCCGGCGACAGCTGCCCCAGATGCGCGCGCATCTCCGGTGAGGCCGTGGGCATGTCGGCGGCTGCCAACTGCTCCATCGAGTAGCCGGCGAACAGCTCCCGTTGGAAGATCCCGCTCATCCGCTGCACGGCCTGGGTGGTGGGGCCGCCGGGCGGCGCCGCGTAACCGCGCAGCGGTGAACCGAAGATGAGCTGGAACCGCTCGGGATGGTCGATGGCCCACCGGCGGTATCCCTCGGCCGCGTGCACCAACCGCGGCACGGACGGGTCCTCGTGCGCGCGGTCGACGGCGAACTGCACCGCGTCGGCCAGGTCCTCGAACGCCCGGGTGACCAACGCGGTGATGAGGTCGTCCCGGCTCGCGAAGTAGTGGTACAGCGCCTGCACGGTCATGCCGAGATCGCGGGCGACCGCGCGCAGGGACAGGGCGTGCGGCCCGTGTTCGACGATGTGGCGCTCGGCGGCGCCGAGGATCTCCTGGGTGGCGACGGCCCGGCGCCGCTCGCGCAGCGTGGGCACGGTCGTGGTGGCGTCGGCGGGGGACATGCCACGACCGTACGACGGTCCGCCCCGTGCTGTCAGCGGAAGCCCGACATCCGTGAAGAAAATCTAACACTGCCAAATCCTCCACCGTCTCACTACGGTCGTCGCAGTGACGAGGAGCGCGGACGCGCGATCCCCTCCCGTCCCAAGTGCGCTTCCGTCCACCCCTGTTGGGTGCAGTCCGGCCCGTACGCGGCCCGCCCTTCGCGGTCGCCGCCCGGCCCGGGACAAGGGGCGCCACTTCCTCACCGTCCTCACCCCGGACAGCACAAAAGGAGATCGTGCGTGTTTGAACGCATAGCCGAACTGACGATCCGTCGGTCCAAGCCGGTGCTCGTCGTCGCAGCCCTGCTGGTGGTGCTGATGGGCGCCGTGGGAGCCGGCGCGTTCGGCAAACTGGCAGGAGGCGGCTTCGACGACCCGGCCGCCGAGTCCACCCGGGCCGGGCAGGTGATCGACGAGAAGTTCGGCGGGGAGACGAACCTGGTCCTGCTGGCCCGCGCCGCGGAAGGCCGCGTCGACGACCCCGCAGCGCAGCGCAGCGGCCGGGACCTGGTGGCCGCCCTCAAGGAGGAACCGGGCCTGAGCAACGTCGTCTCGTACTGGGACACCCAGAACCCCGCCCTGCGCTCGGAGGACGGCCGCGAGGCCATGGTCCTCCTCCACGTGAAGGGCGACGAGAAGGAACAACAGGAGGCGGTGGACAAGCTCGTCGACACCCACGCCGGCGCGCGCGAGGACGGGCTCACCGTCCGGGCCGGCGGCGCCGCCGCCGTCAGCAGCGACCTGTCGACGCAGGTGGGCAAGGACCTCCTGCTGGCCGAGGCGATCGCCGTACCGCTGACGCTCCTGCTGCTCCTGGTCGTCTTCGGCAGCGTCGTCGCCGCCCTGCTGCCGCTGCTCATCGGCGTCGTCGCGGTCGCCGGCACCTTTGCCGTGCTCGCCGTCCTCGGCGGCGTCACGGACGTCTCCACCTTCGCCGTCAACCTGACGACGGCGCTGGGCCTCGGCCTCGGCATCGACTACGCGCTGCTGATGGTCAACCGGTTCCGGGAACAGCTCGGCGCGGGCTTCGACGTGGACGAGGCCGTACGGCACACCGTGCGCACCGCGGGCCGTACGGTCGCCTTCTCCGCCGCGACGGTGGCCGTCGCACTCGCCGCCCTGCTGGTCTTCCCGCAGTACTTCCTGCGGACGTTCGCCTACGCCGGGGTCGCCGTCGTCCTCATCGCCGCCGTCAGCACCCTGTTCGTGATGCCGGCCGTGCTGAACGTGCTGGGGCACCGGGTCAACAACGGACGCGTGCCGCTGCCGAAGCCGGCGTCCGCCGGCACCCGGGCGCCGCTGTGGGGACGGCTGGCACGCACCGTCATGCGCCGGCCCGCACTCACCTCGCTGCCCGTGCTCGCGGTGCTGCTGGTGGCCGCGAGCCCGCTGCTGGGCATCGGCTTCGGCACGCCCGACCAGCGCGTGCTGCCCGAGGACGCCGACAGCCGCCGGGTCGCGACGGCGCTTGAGCGGAACTTCGACGGCAACGACGACGCGGCCGTCCGCATCGCCATCGACGGTCCCGTGAACGGCGCCGACCTGGACGCGTACGCCACGCGGCTGTCCGAGGTGGCGGACGTCGTCCGGGTCGAGGCCGCCACGGGGACCTACGCGATGGGCTCGACCACCTCCACCGACCCGGGCAACGCGGCGCTGGGCCGGCCCGCCGCCCAGCGCATCAACGTGGTGACCGCGCTCGCCCCCAAGTCAGACGAGGCCCAGAACCTGATCGAGCAGGTGCGGGCCGTCACACCGCCCCAGGGCGCCCAACCGCTGGTGGGCGGCACCGCCGCCGAGCAGCTCGACTCCAAGGACTCCATCGCCGACCGGCTCCCGCTGGCCGTCGCGCTGGTCGCCCTCACCACCTTCTTCCTCCTCTTCCTGTTCACCGGCAGCGTCGTGCAGCCACTGCGAGCGCTCGCCCTCAACCTGGTCAGCCTGGGCGCCGCGCTCGGCGTCATGACGTGGATCTTCCAGGACGGACACCTCTCCGGCCTGCTCGGCTTCACCCCGCAGCCCATGGACATGTCGATGACGGTGCTGCTGTTCTGCATCGCCTTCGGCCTCTCCATGGACTACGAGGTCTTCGTCACCAGCCGGATCAAGGAACTCCACGACCAGGGCGCGGCGAACGAGACGGCGGTGGTCGACGGCCTCGGGCACACCGGGCGCATCGTCAGCGCGGCGGCCTGTCTGCTGGCGGTCAGCTTCCTCGCGTTCGGCACCGCCGAGGTGAGCTTCATGCAGATGTTCGGCCTGGGCACCGGGCTGGCCATCCTGATCGACGCCGTCGCCGTGCGCGGCGTGCTGCTGCCGGCCGCGATGCGGCTGCTCGGCCGCTCGGCCTGGTACGCACCCGGCCCGCTGCGCAGGTTCCACACGCGGTTCGGCCTCAGCGAAGGCGGCTCCGCGCCGGCGCCCGCGGTCGTACCCGGTTCGCCGGCGCCGAAGTCCGGCGCGAACAGCACGCCGGGAGCCTGATCCCGCGTGCGAACGGTCGGGCCCGGTGTCGTCCCCCGGGCCCGACCGTCAGGGCCGGGGTCAGACGGTGCCGAGGGCCCGGCGCAGGGCGTCGACCGCCTGGGTGATGGCCGCTTCCGCCGCTTGGGTGCCGCGCAGCGCGTTGAGCATCACGAAGTCGTGGATGATGCCCTGGTAGCGGGTGGCCGTCACGGGGACGCCGGCTTGGCGGAGCTTGTTGGCGTACGCCTCGCCCTCGTCCCGCAGCACGTCGGCCTCGGCGGTGATGATCAGCGCCGGCGGCAGGCCCTTGAGCTGCTCGACGTTGGCGCGGAGCGGGCTCGCGGTGATCTGCGCACGTGTGTCGGGGTCGGTCGTGTACTGGTCCCAGAACCAGTGCATCGCGTCGCGCCGCAGGAAGTAGCCCTCGGCGAACTGGTGGTAGGAGTCGGTGTCGAAGGCCGCGTCGGTGACGGGGTAGAACAGCACCTGCTGGACCAGGGGGACGTCGCCGCGCTCCTTCGCCATCAGGGTGAGGGCGGCGGACATGTTGCCGCCCACGGAGTCCCCGGCCACGGCGATGCGGGTGGCGTCCAGGCCCTTGGACGCGCCGTCGGTGACGATCCAGCGCGCGACGGCGTAGTTCTGCTCGATGGCGACGGGGTAGCGGACCTCGGGCGAGAGGTCGTACTCCGGGAAGACCACCGCCGCGTGGACGCCGACGGCCAACTCGCGCACCAGGCGGTCGTGGGTGCGGGCGTTGCCGAAGACCCAGCCCGCCCCGTGGATGTAGACGATCACCGGGAGGGTGCCGGTGACGCCGGCGGGCTTGACGATCCGGGCCCGCACGGAGCCCGTCGGGCCGCCGTCGACGGTGATCCACTCGTCGTCGACGGCGGGTGCCTCGACGTCGCCGGACTGCACCTCGTCGACCGCCTTGCGGCCCTCGACCGGACCGAGGTCGAAGAGGTACGGCGGGTTCGCGGTCGCCGCCGAGAACTCCGCGGCGGCCGGTTCGAGCACGGGGGGAGTCGGAACGTACGCGGACATGGTCACAGCCCCTTTCAGGCTACGCGGGGGTAGGGAACTCCGATGCGGCCGAAGCCCGCCCACCTTGCCGGTGAACCGGCAGACTTCGCGCCGCCCGGGCCGCGCGAAGACCGCCCTGTCGGTGCCCTACTCCAGCACTGTGCAGGACCCGGGTCGGGCGCGCAGCCGGGACGACGCCGGTGCCCGCCCCGGGGGTTCACCGGTGCATTGATCGCTTCCGCAGGAAGCTTCGCAAATTCTTCGGGGATCCGGCTGTGCTGATCGTGCACTTCACTGGTCCGAAAGTGCACTTTTGAACGACCAGCGAGCTACGGACGCGCACCGGCCCCGGCCGCGAAGGGCCCGTCGGCTCCGAACGCGATGCGGACGAAGTTCTCGGCGATGCGCCGGTGGCCCGCGGCGTCCGGGTGGACCTTGTCCGGCAGCGGCAGTTCGGCGTGGTCGGCCTCGCCGTAGAGCTCGCGTCCGTCGAGGTGGTGCAGGTGCGGGTCGTCGACCGCCCGCTCCGCCACGATCCGGGCGAGCGCCTCGCGGATGACGCGGAGCGTCAGGCGCCCGGCGGCGACGTCGGCCGGGTCGCCCGTCGCCTTGAACTGCGGGACGCCGCCGTCGAAGTCGGGTGCCAGGGGACCGGGGGTGTCCTCGTGGACGGGGCAGAGCACGGAGGACGCGACCAGCAGCGGTGTCGTCGGATGCCCCTCCCGGATGGTGTCGAGGAAGCCGTGGACCGCGGGGACGAAGGCCCGCAGCCGCATCACGTCGGCGTTGACGACGTTGATGCCGATCTTCAGGCTGATCAGATCCGCGGGGGTGTCCCGCATCGCCCGGGCGGTGAACGGGTCGAGCAGCGCACCGCCCCCGAAGCCCAGGTTCACCAACTCGACCCCGCCCCGCGCGGCGGCCAGCGCCGGCCAGATGGTGCTGGGGCTCGCGGCGTTCGAGCCGTGGCTGATCGAGCTGCCGTGGTGCAGCCACACCCGCCGTCCGTGTTCCGGCGCCGCAGCCACCGGAGCGTCGGTGCGCAGGGCGATCAGCTCGACGCCCTCGGTGTGGGGCAGCCAGATCTCGACGGTCTTGTCGCCCGGGGGCAGCTCGGCGAACCGGGCGGTGCCGGGCGGGCCCTCGTGCACCTCGACCGACTGGGTGGCGAAGTCGATCGTGCGGACGGTGCCGCCCGGGACGGTGGCCTGGCTCGTGAGCCGGCCGTCGAGCAGCAGGTCGTAAGTGCCGTCCGGGGGAGTGGGCAGGCCCTTGTACGCCCGCTTGATCGCCAGTGCGTCCAGCGCGACGGCGGTGGCGTCGGTGCGGAAGACGAGCCGTACGCCGGACGGCTGGGACTCGGCCATCGCCAGCTGGTCGTCGGGGATCTGCCGGCGGGCCGCCGGGGGCAGCCGGTGCGGCAGCAGGCCGTGGGCCGTGCGCTCCACGTCGAGCGCACCGCGCAGGAGGTCGGCTGTGACGGGGGTGGTGATCCAGTCGTGCTCCGTGTTCATCACCTCAGCGTAGATCTCCGGCCCAAGCGATTTTTCCGTCCGCGGCGCTGCCCTGAGCTGCGAGGTCACCTCGTGGTTCCCAGGGCACCGAAAGGTTCGTTCTTCCACGTCAGCCACCGCTCTCCTACGGTTTCCCAGTAACCACAAGCGATCACGGGTGCAAGGAGAGTCGCAGCATGCCCATCAGCCTGATCAACCCCGACGGACTGCCGGAGGTCGGCGTCTACAAGCAGGTGTCGGTCGCGACGGGGTCGAAGCTGGTCCACGTCGCGGGTCAGGTCGCCGTGGACGCGGACGGCGACACCGTTGGCGAGGGGGACCTCGCCGCCCAGGTCGAGCAGTGCTACCTCAACGTGGGGACCGCGCTCGCCTCGGTCGGCGGCTCCTTCGCCGACCTGGCGAAGCTCAACGTCCACGTCGTCGGCTGGACGCCCGACCAGATGCCCCTGCTGCTGGAGGGGATCTCCCGCGCGGCCGAGAAGCTGGGGACCACACCGCTGCCGCCCGCCACCCTGCTGGGGGTCGCGGCGCTGGCGAGGCCCGAACTCCTCGTCGAGGTCGAGGCCACCGCGGTCCTCGACTGACCGCACCGTGCGCCGGCGCCCGGCCGAGGGGGGCCCCACACCCCCCGCC
>NZ_JBEYTZ010000064.1:0-24498 GCF_040643215.1 Streptomyces sp. NPDC047315
CCAGAACTCCCACCGCCACCCTCGTCGCATAACCACCACAAACACCTACACACCCGGCACCACGTCCTTGACGAAGGACATAGAGACACCCCCCCCGCACAGCGCGTCGTACGAGCCCGCCGTACGAGCGTGTCGTACGAGCCTCGCCACGCACGCCTCGCCACGTACGCCGGCCACGCACGCCCGTCGTGCCTGCCGGTTCGTGCGGTGTGCGCCGTGCCCGGTCCGCTGTGATGGGATGAGCGGAGGCATTCAACCGGGAGGCACGTGTGCACACGGAGGCGGGACGCGCGGCTGACGACGCACTTCCCCTGGACCGGGAGGCGCTGACGCACCGGACCCTGCGGTCCGAGCTGCTGCTGGTGCTGGCGCTCTCCCTCGGCGCGAGCGCGGTGTCCGCGCTCATCAGCTTCGTCGGGTCGCTCACCAAGCCGGGCGGGCTGAAGGAGCAGGCGGCCACGCTGAACGGTTCGTACGCACCGGGTCGCCCCTGGCTCGACCTCGCGTGGCAGCTCTTCGGCATCGCGACCGCGCTGGTGCCCGTGGTGTTGGTGGCGCACCTGTTGACCCGGGAGGGGGCGGGCGGGCTCAAGGCGATGGGGTTCGACCGCACCCGGCCCTGGCCCGACCTGGGGCGGGGCGCCCTGGTGGCGGCCGGGATCGGCAGCGCCGGCCTCGCCTTCTATCTGCTCGCCCGGGCCAGCGGGTTCAATCTGACCGTCGTGCCCGAGTCGCTGCCGGACGTGTGGTGGAAGTTCCCGGTCCTGATCCTCTCCGCGATCCAGAACTCCGTGGTGGAGGAAGTGATCGTGGTGGGCTATCTGCTGCGCAGACTCGCCCAGTTGGGGTGGACCCCGATGGCCGCGCTGGTGGCGAGTTCGGTGCTGCGCGGGTCGTACCACCTCTACCAGGGTATCGGCGGCTTCATCGGCAACCTGGTGATGGGCGTGGTGTTCGTGCTGCTGTACCGGCGCTGGGGGCGGGTCGGGCCGCTGGTGGTCGCGCACGCCCTCCTCGACATCGTGGCCTTCGTCGGATACGCGCTGCTCGCGGGGAAGGTGGGCTGGCTGCCCACGGCGTGACGGGCGGGCGGCGGGCGCATCAGCCGGGAAAGGGGCGTACGGATCGATCCGTACGCCCCTTTCGTACGGCGTCGTCGGTCAGGGCGCGGTCAGCAGTTCGCCGTCGATGACGGTGACCGCTCCGCCCGTCAGCAAGGTCCGCTCGCCGCGCAGCTCGGTGCGCACCAGGCCGGAGCGGGCGGCCCCCTGGAGCCCGGTGAGCCGGGTGCGTCCGAGGCGTTCGGACCAGAACGGCGCGAGCGCGGTGTGGGCGCTGCCCGTCACCGGGTCCTCGTCGATGCCGTAGTTCGGGAAGAAGCAGCGGGAGACGAAGTCGTAGCCGAGGGCGGGGTCGTCGGCGGCGGCGGTGACGATGACGCCGCGCCGGGAGAGCGCCGCGACGGCCTCCAGGTCCGGAGTGAGCGCGCGCACCGTCCGTTCGTCGGCGACCTCCACGAGCAGGTCGCCGACCTGGGGGCCGGTGTCGCGGACGGAGCGCACCGGCACGCCGAGCGCGGCTTCGAGGCCGCTCGGCGCTTCGGTCCCGGTGAGCGGCGCCGTGGGGAAGTCCAGGGTGATCGTGCCGTCCTCGTGCGCGGTCGTGACCAGCGTTCCGCAGCGGGCGGCGAAGCGGACGGTGCCGGTCGCCGCGCCGGTGGTGTGCAGGACGTGGGCGGTGGCGAGCGTGGCGTGGCCGCACATGTCGACCTCGGTGGTCGGGGTGAACCAGCGCAACGCCCACGCGGCGGAGCCCTGGTCGTCGGGGAGGGGGTGGGCGTAGGCGGTCTCGGAGAGGTTCACCTCGGCGGCGACCTGCTGGAGCCAGTCGTCGTCGGGGAAGCGGTCGGCCCCGGGGAACAGGACGACCCCCGCGGGGTTGCCGTCGAAGGGGCGGGAGGCGAAGGCGTCGACGATTCGGATGCGCATGGCCCGACCGTACGAGGCGCGGGGAGCGGGCCGCCAAGGCCAATGCGGGGTGGCTGGCCTCTCTTGCCGAACGAACTGTTCCGATATATCGTTGAGGTATCGCGAAAGATCAACGATGGAAGGAGCACGAGATGCGTTCCCAAGGACATGGACACGGATACGGACACGAAGGTGGACCTGGGTCGTGCGGGCCCGGACATCAGGGGTGGGGCGGCTTCGAAGGCCGCCGTCGGGCGTTCGGGCAGTTCGGTCCGCCGTTCGGCGGGCCCTTCGGCGGACCGTTCCCCGGCGGTCGGGGGCGGGGCGGACGGGGCCGGGCCCGGCGCGGCGACGTGCGGGCCTCGATCCTCGCGCTGCTCAAGGACCGGCCGATGCACGGGTACGAGATGATCCAGGAGATCGGCGAGCGCAGCGGCGGGGCGTGGAAGCCCAGCCCCGGCTCGGTCTACCCGACGCTCCAGCTGCTGGAGGACGAAGGGCTGATCACGAGCGCGAGCGAGGGCGGCAAGAAGCTCTTCACGCTCACCGAATCCGGGCGGGCCGAGTCCGAAGCGGGGCCGGACGCCCCGTGGGAGGAGGCCGGTCGCGGCGTCGACTGGGACACCGTCAACGAGATCCGGCAGGCGGGCTGGGGGCTGATGGAAGCCTTCGGGCAGGTCTGGAAGACCGGCAGCCCCGAGCAGCGGCAGAAGGCCCTCGATGCGATCAACGAGACCCGCAAGAAGCTCTATCTGATCCTCGCCGACGAGGACTGAGGCGAGTGGCCCGCTGCGACGGCGCGACCCCGCGCGGGGTCACGCCGTCGTCAGTGGCGGGCGGGGGCCGGGTGCGTCAGGTCACCAGTCCCGCGAGCTTGTGCAGGGACTCGTCGAGCGCGGCCGTCGCCGAGTCCTTGAGGCGGCCCGCCATCAAGGAGACCGCGGCGCCGGTGAACTGCCCCTCGATGCGGACCAGAGTCGCGTCCCCGTCCGGCGTGAGGCGGTAGCGGTTGCCGACGCTCACCCCCATCGGGCCGGCTCCCTCGATGCCGAGGACGCGGCCCGCCTCGAACTCCACCACGGTCCAGGAGACTTCGGCGGGGAAGCCCATCAGCTTCATGTTCTCCGCGTAGGTGGTGCCCAGCTCCAAGGCGGTGGGGGTGCCCTGGGGGAAACCGGTGTGCATGGCGTTCCACCGGTCGTAGCTGCTGAAGTCCGTCAGCTGGGCCCAGACCTTCTCGGCCGGGGCCCCGATGCGGGCCTCGGCGCTGACTTCGGCCATGCGACCACCCCTTCGTGTCGGGTCACGGTGGAGCGGAACGTAGCCGCATCGCCCGGAACACTCAATACTGATGGGTCGTCAGATTTGTTCGACCAGTTGGTGGTGCCAGATCTCCGCCGAGTCGAAGCAGTCGGACGCGCGGGGGTGCGGCCCCTCGTCGTGGCAGTGGAAGGCGGCCCAGAAGACGTCGGCGCGCAGCGCCGTGGCCGGGGCGTACACCCGGTAGACGTACTCCCGCCCGTCCGTTCCGAGCAGCGCGACCAACCAGAACATGTCCCGGGGGACGCGTTCGTTTGCCGTCCGGTTGCTTGCCTGAGGCACCTGTATCGTGCATTCGGATTCGCGGGGGCGCA
The DNA here is from genome assembly GCF_040643215.1 of Streptomyces sp. NPDC047315. Classification (NCBI taxonomy): domain Bacteria; kingdom Bacillati; phylum Actinomycetota; class Actinomycetes; order Kitasatosporales; family Streptomycetaceae; genus Streptomyces; species Streptomyces sp. NPDC047315. The sequence goes on from NZ_JBEYTZ010000064.1 coordinate 3,602, forward strand.
CGGGGGCAAGGCGGCGCGCGCGTCAGGTGTGCGGCTTGTCGCGATCTCATCCGTAAGGAGGAGGATTGGGCCGCGTGTGCCCAACTTCCGTGGGATGGGTAGATGGCCCCGGACGGGGATGCTTGTCCCGTCCTGGTCTGATGAGGTAGGAGACGTGCCGCGCCCTACCCCGCGACTGCCCCGGCAGTTCGCCGTACCCCGTACGGAGACCGACGCCCGACTGACCCCGGAGTTGGCTTCGGCGGTCGCGGGCGCGCGCCGACGGGCCCTGCGGGACGGCGGTCGCCAGATCGACACCGCCCACCTGCTGCACTCCCTCGTCGAGACCGACCCCACCGTGCGGGCGGCGCTCGGCCCGGGGCCGCGGGTCGCCCGGGTCCTCGGATACCTGGTCCAGCGCAGCATCGGCTACGGCCTGCGGTGGCAGGGCTCGGTGGAGGACTCCGGCGCGGTGCCGGTGGTGCGCGTCCCCGGGCCCCGGGCCGCCGGGGGCGCCGGCGCCTGGTCCCCTTCCGCGGTCGACGCCCTGGAGGGCGCGGTCCGGCGGGCGGCCCTGCGCGGCGCCGCCCGCGCCACCGGGGTCGACGTCCTCGCCGGCCTGACGGCCGACCCGGGGTGCCGGGCCATGGAAGTGCTGCGCCGCGCCGGCGTCGACGCGGCGGAGTTGGCGGAGCACGTCGCTCCGGGGGAGCGCGTCGACCGGGGTCGAGGTGGGTCGGAGCCCGGCGGGGGTGCGCGTCCGCCCGGTGGCTGATTCCCCCTGCACCGCCTGGTCCGCCGGGCCTCCGTCTCGACATGCGTCTGGGGGTCGACGGTCCTGACGTGCGCTGACATGATGTGCCGATGCACTCTTCGGGTAAGGGCGCGGGCCTGGGCATAGCCCTGGTGTCGGCGCTCGCGTTCGGTGGTTCGGGCGTGGCGGCCAAACCGTTGATCGAGGCCGGGCTCGATCCCCTGCACGTCGTCTGGCTGAGGGTGGCCGGTGCCGCGGTCGTCATGCTGCCGCTCGCCTGGCGCCATCGCGACCTGGTGCGCCGCAGGCCCGTACTGCTGCTGGGCTTCGGCCTGCTCGCCGTCGCCGGCGTGCAGGCGTTCTACTTCGCCTCCATCTCGCGGATCCCGGTCGGCGTCGCGCTCCTCGTCGAGTACCTGGGGCCGGCGCTGGTGCTCGGCTGGATCCGCTTCGTCCAGCGCAGGCCGGTCACTCGGGCCGCCGCCGCGGGCGTCGTGATCGCCGTCACCGGCCTCGCCTGCGTCGTCGAGGTGTGGGCGGGGCTGAGCTTCGACGTCCTCGGGCTGCTCCTGGCGCTCGGCGCGGCCTGCTGCCAGGCGTGCTACTTCATCCTCGCGGACCACGGGAGCGCGGGGGAGGACCGGGCGGACCCGCTCGGCGTCATCGCGTACGGACTCCTGATCGGCGCCCTGGTGCTGACGGTGATCGCCCGGCCGTGGCGCATGGACGCCTCGGTGCTGGGCGGTCCGGTCGACATGGGCGGTGCCCGCGTCGAGGCGTGGCTGCTGCTCGCCTGGGTCGTCCTGCTCGCCACGGTCCTCGCGTACGTCACCGGCGTGGTCTCGGTGCGCAAGCTGTCGCCGCAGGTCGCCGGGGTGGTGGCCTGCCTGGAAGCCGTGGTGGCCACGGTGCTGGCGTGGGTGCTGCTGCGGGAGCACCTGTCGCTGCCGCAGATCTTGGGCGGGGCGCTGGTGTTGGTGGGGGCGTTCATCGCCCAGTCGCAGGCGCCGAAGGGGCCGTCGGGGCCGTCGGGGCCGGTCGCTTCGGGTTCGGGTTCCGCTTCCGCTGCGGGGCGGGGTGCCCCCGCGCTGCCCGAGGCGGAGGGGCCGCTCCCGGCGGGGCGCGCGGGCGGCTAACGCGCTTCCGCGCGGGCGGCTTGGTGCTGCGCCCCTTTCTCTGCGGCTCTCTGCGGCCTTGCGGGTGCAGTGGCGCCGTGACGAGTGTGCGGTGATGGTGTCTGCGGCCCGTCTGTGGCTTGTCGCGCAGTTCCCCACGCCCCTAAATACCTCCGCCCGAACCCGCAGGCGAAAGACGGGGGCAGCAAATCAGGGGCGCGGCGAACTGCGCGACAAGCCCACCACCGGGCTGTGGCCGCCACGACCGCTTGGGCGCCCACGGCGGCTACCGCGCGAACAGCCCGCCGCCGGCCGAGGGGAGGGCAGCGCTCCCGCAGGGAAGCGCGGTGACTGTGGTCAGAGGTGGGTCAGGTAGTCGGGGAGTTCGACCGGGGTCGACAGGTCCTGCGCGGGGACGGGGGGTCCGTACGTGTGGAGCACCGGGACGACGCCCGCCCAGTGAGGCAGTTCCATGTCCTCCGGGTCGTCGACAGGGTCCCCCGTGCGCACCTTCGCGGAGACCTCGGTGAGATCCAGCCGCAGCACCGCCGTCGCCGCCGTCTCCTTGGCGTTCGCCGGGCGGGAGTCCGCCGCGCGCCCGGGCACCACGGCGTCCACGAGGGCGTCGAACGCCAGGGCCTTCTCCGCCGGGTCGGTCACCGGGTGGGCCACGCCGTGGACCAGGACCGAGCGGTAGTTGATCGAGTGGTGGAACGCGGAGCGCGCCAGCACCAGGCCGTCGACGTGGGTGACGGTCAGACAGACCGGGAGGCCGGGGTCCGGCTCGCCCGCCATCCGCAGCGGGCGGGAGCCGGTGGAGCCGTGCACGTACACGCGCTCCCCGACCCGTGCGTAGAGCGTCGGCAGGACGACGGGTGCTCCGTCGCGGACGAAACCGAGGTGGCACAGGTACGCCGCGTCGAGTATCGCGTGGACCGTCGCCCGGTCGTACGCCGCGCGCTCGCGGGAGCGGGTGGGGACGGTGCGCTCGGTCGGCTCGTAGCCCCCCGCCGATTCCTTCGGCATCTCGGTCAGCTCTGCCATGGCGAACTCCATTGCACTAGTGCATAATGTCTTTTGTGCTAGGAGAGTATCGGATTGAAGGGCGGCGCGCATCGGAGATCGCCGCCAGCGTCGAGCGCGGGGTGGCCGCCGGTGGGCTGGATCCTGGGCAACTGCTGCCGCCCATGCGGGAGTTGGCCGCGCAGTTGGAGGTGAATCCGAACACGGTCGCCGCCGCGTACCGCGTGCTGCGTGAGCGCGGCATCATCGAGACCGCGGGTCGGCGCGGCAGCCGGGTGCGCGCCAGGCCGATCAGTACGGCCCGCGGCGCGATCCGCGTCGAAGCCCCGCCGGGCGTACGCGACGTGAGCGGGGGCGAGCCGGACCCCGCCCTGCTGCCGTCGCTCGACGGTGCACTCCTCGCGGCGGCGCGGCACAACCGGGAGGTCCCCGGCTACGGCCTGTACGGCGGGCCCACCGTCGATCCGGAGTTGGCCCGCCTCGCCCGCGCCGCCCTGGACGCCGACGGCGTGCCGGCCGGGCCGATCGCCGTGACCTCCGGTTCGCTCGACGCGGTGGAGCGGATCCTCGCCGCCCATCTGCGGCCCGGTGACGCGGTCGCCGTCGAGGACCCGGGGTGGGGGAGCCTGCTCGACCTCATCCCCGCGCTCGGGTTGAAGCCCGTGCCCGTGCCCGTGGACGACGACGGGCCGCTGCCTTCGGCCGTGGAGCGGGCGCTGACGGCCGGCGCCCGGGCCGTCGTCGTCACCGACCGCGCGCAGAACCCGACCGGCGCGGCCGTCGGCGCCGAGCGCGCCGCAGAGCTGCGGGCGGTGCTCCGGCGCTTCCCGCACACGCTCCTCATCGAGGACGACCACGGTCACGGCATCGTCGACGTGCCCCTGCACCCCCTGGCCGGGGCGACGGACGCCTGGGCCCTCGTCCGCTCCGCGGCCAAGGCGTACGGGCCCGATCTGCGGGTGGCCGTGGTCACCGGGGACGCGGTCACCGTCGACCGGGTGACCGGGCGGCAGTTCGTCGGCCCCGGCTGGGTCAGCCGACTGCTCCAGCGCACCGTGGTGGAGCTGTGGCGCGCGGACGCCGTCGATCCGCGCGCGGTGGCGGCGGCGTACGGGCGACGCCGCGACGCCCTGGTGGTGGCGCTGGCGGAGCGGGGGGTGCCGGCCTTCGGGCGGACCGGGATGAACGTGTGGGTGCCGGTGGCCGACGAGACCGGCGCGGTGGCGCGGCTGCTCCAGGCCGGGTGGGCGGTCGCACCGGGCGCCCGCTTCCGGATCGCGGCCCCCGCCGGGGTGCGGCTCACCGTCTCCGGCCTCAGCCCCTCCCGCGCCGACGGCCGGGACGGTGGCGACGTGACCCGGCTCGCCGACGCCGTCGCGGCGGCCGTCGGGCCGCCGCGGACGCGCAGCTACGGTTGACGGGGCGCGGCGCCGGCCGCCGCGGGCTCCGGTGTCGACGTGCCGTCGGGGTCCACCGGTTCGGCGTGAGCGGGCGCCCCGGCGACGGGTCGACTGCGGCCCGCGCCCTTCGGCCGGGACTGTGTCAGGGCCGCCCCCGCGATGATGATCAGCGCCCCGACCGGGGTGCTCCAGCTCAGCCGCTCGCCGAGCACCGACACCCCGGCGACCGTGGCGATGACGGGGGTGAAGTACGTGACCATCTGCGCGGTCGTCGGCCCCACCTCCGCCACCAGCCCGTACTGGACGAGCATCGCGATGCCGGTGGCGAGGGCGCCCAAGCCCACCACGGCGAGCAGCGGCACCATCGGGAAGGACGTCGGGAAGGTCGTGAACAGCGGTGTGACGACGGCCAGTTGGACCGTGCCGAGCAGGAGTTGCGCGGTGGTCAGGGAGAGGTTCGAGTGCGTGCTGCCCGCGAGGTTGCGGCGGACGTAGATCCAGCCGATCGGGTAGCTGAGCGAGGCGAGCAGCGCCAGCGCGGTGCCGGTGGGGGCGATCCCGGAGAAGCCCTGCCAGGCGCCGAGCACGGTCAGCACCCCGAGGAAGCCGAGGCCGAGCCCGGCCACCCGGCGCCGGGTGGGGCGGTCCTCGGAGAGCGCGACCAGCGACAGGACCATGCCCCACAGCGGTGACGTCGCGTTGCAGATGGCGGCGAGCGCCGAGGGGATCGTCTCCTGCGAGTAGGCGAAGAGGGAGAACGGCAGGGCGTTCAGGAAGAACGCCGACACCGCCAGATGGCCCCAGGTACGGGCGCCGCGCGGCAGCCCCTCGCGCCGCACCGCGAGCACGGCGGCGAGCACCGCCGTCCCGAAGACCAGCCGCCCCAGGGTGACCTGGAACGGGGCGTACCCCTGGGTGCCGACCTTGGTCATCAGGAAGCTGAAGCCCCACACGGTGGAGAGGAAGGCGAACCGCAGGCGCCAGTCCAGCCGGGGGCGTCGGGGCGGGACGGGGTCCGCGGGGCGCTCGGCGGTGGCGGCCGTCGAGGGGGCGGGGGCAGCAGCGAGGAGGCGTCTGACGCTGGTCATGCCGTCCACTGTCACCCGCACGACCTCGTAGCACAAGCGAGAAAAACTATGCTCATTCGCTTAGCATTGCTTACATGTTGAATCTGGAGCGCCTGCGGACCCTCGACGCCCTCGCCCGGCACGGCTCCGTCAGCAAGGCCGCCGACGGGCTGCACGTGACCTCGTCGGCCGTCTCCCAGCAACTGGCGAAGCTGGAGCGCGAGGTCGGACAGCAACTGCTCACCAAGAGCGGGCGCGGAGTGCGTCTGACGGACGCCGGTCAGCTGCTCGCGGACCACGCGGCGCGCATCCTGTCGCACGTCGAGTCGGCGCAGGCGGACATCGAGGCGCAGCGGGGGCAGGTGGTCGGCGAGGTCAGGGTGGACGCGTTCCCCACGGCCGCGCGCGGCCTGTTCCCCGGAATGGTGCAGGCCCTGCGCACCGGCCACCCCGAGCTGCGCGTACGCACCCGAGAGCTGGAGCCGGAGCGGGCCATCCACCGGGTCATCCGGGGCGACAGCGACCTCGCCGTGGTCCTCGACTGGACCAACAAGCGGCTGCCCGTCCCCGCCGGGCTCGCCCAGGCGCATCTGCTCGACGACGCGGCGGACGTCGCCATGCCGGTGGACCACCCCCTCGCGGGCCGGAACGAGGCGGACCTGGAGGAGTTCGCCGACGACGACTGGGTGTCCTGGCCCGAGGGCGAGTTCTGTCACGAGTGGTTGACGTTCACCCTGCGCTCCAGGGGGATCGAGCCCCGCGTTCCGCACCTCGCGGCCGAGCACCACACCCAACTGGCGCTGATCGCGGCCGGGTGCGGGGTGTGCGTCGCGCCGCGGCTGGGGCGGGGGCCGGTGCCCGAAGGCGTCGCGCTCGTCCCGGTGCGCCGCGGCATGCGGCGGCACGTGTACGCGGTCTGGCGGGCGGACGCCGGCCGCCGCCCCTCGATCAGGGCGACCGTGGAAGCGCTGACCGGCGCGGCCCGGGCGCTGCCGACGACGTAAGTACCGACGGCGGCCGGGCCTCAGGAGGAGGGTGCGAGCTTTCGGAAGTCCCAGGAGGCGACGGCGTCGGGGGTCAGTCGCAGCCAGGCGTGCCGCCCGTCGTGCGGCATGGCGTCCAGGTCGAAGTTCTTCCGGGCGAACAGCCGCTCCGGCTCGACCAGTTCGGGGCACGCCTCGCCGGTGCGCGGGGCCTCCCCGACGAAGACGGCGGTGCCCGACAGCTCCACGCCGCGCAACTCCCCGTACTCCTCGCCGGCGTCCACGACCACCGCGAGCCGTGGATCGCGGCGCAGGTCGGCCCAGCGTCGGCTGCGGGTGATCGAGTACAGCCAGAGCGAGGCGCCGTCCCAGACGAACCACAACACGCTCACGTGCGGACAGCCGTCCGCCGAGACGGTGGCGACCCGACAGGTGCGCTGCTCGGTGAGGAAGGCGTCCCGTTCGGCGGGCGTCATCATCACCCGACGGCCCCGGCGCTGGGTTGCGGGCACGGCTGCTCCCGTCCGGGCGCCTGCGTACGACGCCCCCTTGGAAACTGACTGTACGTCAGAAATCATGGCCGCAACCACGGCGCCGCGCAACGGCCCCGCCGCACCCGGCACCCGACACCCGGCACCCGACATCTGGCACTTGGCGTACGAAGAGGTACGAAGAAGGAGGACGGCATGACGTCCAGCGACCCGACCGAACGACTCCGTGCGGACCTCGACCCGGCCACCACCGTGCTGCTCACGGTCGAGTGCCAGCGGGGCGTCGTCGGCGACGGCGCCGCGGCCCTGCCCGAACTCGCCGCCCAGGCCCGCTCGTCGGGCGCCCTCCACCGGATCGCCCGACTGGTCGCCGGCGCGCACCGCACCGGCGTCCAGGTGGTGCACGCCGTCGCCGAACGCCGCCCCGACGGGCGCGGCTCCAACCGCAATGCCCGGCTGTTCCGCGCCGCCGCCAAACTCTCCGTCCAACAGCACCCCGGCACGCCGGCCGTGCACATCGCCCCGCCCATCGAGGTCACGGACGAGGACCTGGTGGTGCGCCGGCTGCACGGCCTTTCACCGCTCGCCGGCACCGGCCTCGACGCCCTGCTGCGCAACCTCGGCTGTCGAACGCTGCTGATCACGGGGGTGTCGGCGAACGTCGCCGTCCCCAACGCCGTGTTCGACGCGGTGAACCTCGGCTACACCGCGGTGGTGCCCGAGGACGCCATCGCGGGGGTGCCCGCCGAGTACACCCCCGCGATGGTGCGCCACACCCTCGCCCTGGTGGCCACCGTCACCACCAGCGACGAGGTCCTGGCCTGCTGGCGCCGCGCCGCGCAGCCGCGGCCGGGCGCGGGGCCCGGGCTCACGCCAGGATGATGGATTCCCCCTCCACCTTCACGGTCTTGGCCGGCAGCGGAGAGGTCGCAGGGCCGCCCTTCACGCTGCCGTCGGACGCGTCGAAGGTGCTGTTGTGGCACGGGCAGGTGATCACGTTGTTCTCCACGCCCCGCACCGCGCAGCCCTGGTGGGTGCACTTCGACGAGAACGCCTTGAACTGGCCCGCGCTGGGCTGGGTGATCACCACGTCGCCGACGACCTTGCCCCCGCCCTCGGGGATGTCCGCCACCTTCGCCACCGCCTGCCCGCCGCCCCCGCTGCTGCCACCGGTCGAGCCGCCGGAGGTGGAGCCGCCGGTGGCGCCGCCCGCACTGGCCTTCTCGCCCGTGCCGCTCGATCCGCCGCTGTCGTCGTCCGAGCCGCACGCGGTGAGCGCGACCGTCAGCCCGGCCCCGCCCACCGCTGCGACGACGGTCCTCCGGGTGACGGTGCGGCGCTGCTCCTCCTGGGACGCGGTCATGGTCTGCTCCTTCGGCTCACGGTCCCTCACCGGCCGGTGATCCCGACCGGTGTCGTTCGTCGTGGTGTTTTACGAGCAGGCGGCGAAAAGGGTTCAACACCTCAAACTTTCAAGGATTTCTTCAGAAAGGAGAGTTCCTGCCGCAGCAGGTTGCCCGCCTGCTCCTCGTCGGTGACCATGTGGCTCGCCCCCGACAGCGGCAGCACGGAGTGCTCCCGCCCCGCCGCCAGCAGCGCCGACGACAGCCGCAGCGCGTGGGCGACGTGCACGTTGTCGTCCGCCACCCCGTGCACCAGCAGCAGCGGGCGGACGAGCCGATCGGCGTACGTCATCAGCGAGTTGCGGTCGTACACCTCGGGGACGACCCCCGGATGGCCGAGGAAGCGCTCCTCCCAATGGGTGTCGTACAGCCGCCGGTCGGCCGGCACGGCGCCGGCGACTGCCGCGTGGAAGACGTCGGGGCGCAGCAGCACCGCCGCCGCGGCCAGATAGCCCCCGTACGACCAGCCGCGGATCCCGACCGTGCCGAGATCGAGGTCGGGGAAGCGCTCCGCCGCCGCGTGCACCGCGTCGACCTGGTCCTGGACCGCCAGCGTGAGCCGGTCGCCGTGGACCTCCCTGGCCCACGTCCGGCCCCGCCCCGGGGTGCCGCGCCCGTCCGTGATCAGCACCGCGAACCCCTGCTCGGCGAACCACTGCGCCACCGACCACCACCAGTCGCGGGCCCGTACGGCGAGTTGCAGACCCGCTCCGCCGTACGGGCACAGCAGCACCGGCAGCCGGCGCGCACCGGGCCGGTGGCCGGACGGCAGGAACAGGAGGCTGCGCAACTCCCGTTCGCCCAACCGCAGCAGCTGCGGCGCGGGCGTGACCTCGGGCTCTTCGGCGAGTACCCGGATCCGGCCGACCTGCTCGCCGCCGCGGAGGACGGTCACCGATGGGCCCGACTCCAGCAGGCTGTCCAGGACGACGGTGTCGCCGCCGACTGCGGCCGAGTGCACACCGGGCTCCGTGCTGACGCGGGCGAACCCGTGCTCGGGGTCGTACGACCACACGTGCACCTCGGTCGGCTCGTCGTTCGCGGTGAACCACACGCGGTCGCCGGCCGTGGCGAGGACGTCGCGGACGTGGAGCCCGGCCGGGGTGGCGACGGCGCCGATGCGCAGCCCCGGCACGTCGCCGTCGGTGACGACCGCGAGGGGCGTGCCCGCGGCGGTGCGCCCAGGGGCGCCCGGCACCACGTCCACCCACACCCCGTCGCGCACCCGCTGGAGCACGGTGGTGGCGCCCGTGGCCGGGTCGACGGCGAGCAGGTGCAGCGACCGCTGGTCCCGGCTCTGCACGCTGACCAGCGGCCCCGACGCGTCCCAACCCGCCGCGGTCACGTACTCGAAGGCGGGGTCCGTCCACGCGCCGGCCACGGGGTGCTCCGCGTCGGCCGCGGCGGGCAGCAGCACCCGCGTGCCGCTGCCGTCGAGCCGCAGCACGTGCAGCGAGGTGAGGGCGTTCGCCGTGCCCACCACCGGATAGCGCACCGCCCGCGGAGGCCGCTGCGGATCCGCGGGATCGCCGACGTACCAGGTGCGGACGGGACCGGTGTCGACCCGCGCCGCGAGCACCGCGTCCCCGGCCGGGGACCACCAGTGGCCGCGGCTGCGCCCGATGGACTCGGCCGCGGTGTGATCGGCCAGCCCGTACGTCACCTCCGGCGACTCCGGCGAGGCGAGCAGCAGGTCTTGAGTGCCGTCGGGGCGCACCGCGCGCAGGGCGCCGTCGGTGACGTACGCGATCCAGGAGCCGTCGGGGGAGGGGCGCGGGTCGACCGCCGGGCCCGCCGTCGCCACCGGCCACGGAGCGCCGCCGTCGGTGCGCACCGCCCACAGGGCGCCCCCGAGGGTGAAGACGACGAGGGACGCCTCGGCGTCGGTGGCGTACGAGACCACGCCCGTGGTCCGTATCCGGGCCCGCTCCCGGCGGGTGCGCTCCGCCTCCGGCACGTCGTCCTCGCCGCCCTGGAGCAGGAGCGGATCGGCGATGACGCGCTCCTCGCCGTCCTCGTACAGCCACAGCCGGCGGACCGGGTCGGTCCCCGAGGTGCCGCGGACGAACAGGACCCGGGCGCCGTCCGGGGAGACGGTCAGGTGCGCGGGCACGCCGAGCGAGAACCGCCGGGTGCGGGCGAAGAGGCGGGGGAAGTCGGGGAAGGCGAGCGGTGCGGAGGCGTTTTCGGGCATGCCGAAGTCGGCTGAAGGAAGGGGGGATGTCATGCGAGATAGTGCTCACATCAGCCCGGGGCGACGCAACTTCCATTGGTGATGGGCCGCCGGGCGGGGCTTCCCCAACACGCCCCGGGCGTACTGGTGCCCGCGGCGCCGGGGCCCGACGCTGGATGCGGCACACCTGCCCACCTCCATCCCACCCACGTCGCGACAGGACGGGATCGGCCATGCAGAACGTCGTTCTCGGCGACGTCTCGATCACCAGGGTCGTCGAGTACCACGGAACGATCGAGCTGGCGCCGGCCGGGTTCTTCCCCGAGGCGCCGCCGGAGGCGTGGCGGCGGCACGCGAACTGGCTGGAGCCGGACTTCGTCGACCCCGCGTCGCAGGAGTGCGTCCTCGTCGTGCAGACCCGGCTGCTGCGCAGCGGGGGCCGGGCCGTCCTCGTCGACACCGGGGTCGGCAACCACAAGGAGCGCCCGCACTCCGCGGGGTGGAACCGGCTGGACGCCGACTTCGTAAGACAGCGTCGCGCCCGTCCTGGAGGCCGGACAGGCGCTGCTGTGGGACGGCAGCCACACCATCGACGGGAACCTCACGCTCGAACCGGCGCCGGGTCACACGCCGGGCTCCAGCGTGCTGGCCCTGGACTCCGGGAGCGACCGGGCGCTGTTCGTCGGCGATCTGCTGCACTCGCCGCTGCAGTTCCTGGCGCCGGACGTGAACAGCTGCTTCTGCGAGGACGTGAGCAGCTGCTTCTGCGAGGACGCGGCCGAGGCGAGGGCCACCCGGCGCCGGCTGTTCGAACGGGCCGACGACACCAACGCCCTGGTCGTACCGGCGCACCTGGCCGGCGGCGGTGCGGCCGAAGTCGTCCGGGACGGCGCCGGGTTCGCCGTGCGGAGCTGGGGGCCCATTCCCCGCGTGTGAACTGCGGTGGGCGCCGGCCGCTCAAGCCCCGCTCGGCGCGCTCTCGCTGTGGCGCGCCGCGTGCACCAGGTCCGCCAGGTCCGCGAGGGTGGCGGCCTGGAAGATGGTGCGCATCGGGAGCACGACGTCGTACTCCTTGCGGATCTGGCGCGCCAGCATCGTCGCGAGCACCGAGTGGCCGCCCAGGTCGAAGAAGTTGTCCTGCGGGCGGGCCCGCGGGACGCCGAGGATCCGCTCCACCAGGGCGCACAGGTCCACGCCGCCGGCCGCGGTCGACTCCGACTCCGACTCCGACTCCGGCACCGCTTCTGGTTCCGGACGCTTGACGCGGGCGGCGGCGAGGGCGGCCCGGTCGACCTTCCCGTTGGGGTCCGTGGGGAAGCGGTCGAGCACGACCACGGTGTACGGCACCATGTGCTCGGGCAGCGAGGCGGCCACGTGCCGCCGCAGCTCGGCGCCGTCGACCGCGGCACCCGCCGACGTGGTCACGTACCCCATGACGCGGGCGGTCGCGACGTCCCCCTCCACCACGACGCAGGCCAGGTCCACGGCCGGGTGCTCGGCCAACCGTGCCTCGATCTCGCCCAGTTCGATGCGGAAGCCGCGGACCTTCACCTGGTTGTCGACCCGGCCCGTGAAGTACAGCTCGCCGTCGGCGCGGCACCGGCCCCGGTCGCCCGAGCGGTACATCCGGCTGCCCGGCGGGCCCGCCGGGTCGGCGACGAACCGGGTGGCGGTGAGCCCCGGCTGGTTCACGTAGCCGCGTGCCAGGCCGGGCGCCGCCAGATAGAACTCGCCCTCCGTGTCGACGCCGACGTCCGACAGCCGCCCGTCGAGGACGCGCACGGCGCAGCCGGGGAACGGGCGGCCGACGCCGATGTCGTCCGGCCCGGCGATCTCCCCGAGGCTGATGCCGACGGTGACTTCGGTGGGGCCGTAGCCGTTGAGCAGCGACCTTCCGCCGCCCCAGGCGCGCACCAGCGCGGGTGACACGGCGTCGCCGGTGGACACGAGCGTGCCGCCCGGCAGCACGCCGTCGGCGTCGGTGACGCTCAGTGCCACCGGCGGCAAGGTCGCGTGGGTCACCCGCCGTTCGATCAGCGTGTCCCGCAGGGGCTCGCCCGGGAGCAGGTCGTCGGCCCCGGCCATCACCAGGGCGGCGCCGGACAGCAGGGCGAGGGACACGTCCCAGAAGGCGGCGTCGAAGCTGATCGACGCCCACTGGAGCACCCGGTCGCCCGCGCCCGCCCCGATCCGCTCGCGCTGGGCGGCGACCAGGGTCGCGACGCCGGCGTGCGGGACCGCGACGCCCTTGGGCCGGCCGGTGGAGCCCGAGGTGAAGATGACGTACATCAAGTGCTCTGGGCGCAGCGGGCGAAGCCGCTCCGCGTCGTGCACGTCGTGGTCGTCGCGCGCCTCCCACTCGGCGCGCAGCCCCGGGTCGTCGATGGCGATCCGCGGCACTCCGGCGAGGTGCGGTGCGTCGGTCGGCTGCGGGGCGTCCGTGCTCGTGCCCGCGTCGGCGGCCGACAGCCCGGTGTCGTCGCCGGCGTGGACCAACAGCACCGGGCGTGCCTCGGCCACCATGTGGGCCAGGCGCTCCGGGGGATAGGCCGGGTCGAGCGCGAGATAGGCGCCGCCGGCCTTGAGGACCGCCAGGAGCACGGTGACCAGGTCGGCCGACTTGGGTGCGCAGACGGCGACCACGCGGTCCGGCCCCACTCCGCGGTCGATGAGGGAGCGCGCGAGCCGGTTCGCCGCGGAATTCAGCTCCGCATAGCTGACCGTCTTCGTCTCGAACAGCACCGCGGCCCGGTCACCCGCCCGCGCGGCGACCGCCTCGAACAATTCGGGGACGGTCCGCTGAATGATGTCGCTCCTGCCGAAGCCAGGTTTCATGGGCCCGGTCCTCCGTCTCTCCCGACCATGCGAATTCCCATAATGTCAGCCGCCCGCGCCATGACGGAACGTCATGAAGGAGAGGTGAAAGAAACGGCCGGCGCTTCGGTTTCGCCATGCTCTCATACGGTAAATGTCCGGTGAGGGGGCAGAATCGCTGTGACCAATTCCCGTATCGGTTATGACTCCTATCGTGAATACCTCGCTCTCGACAGGCTGCTCGACGTCCAACGGCCGAACACCGACCAGCCGGACGAACTGCTCTTCGTCGTCGTCCACCAGTCGCACGAGCTGTGGTTCAAGGAGCTGCTGCACGAGTTGGACGCCCTGCGGCCGATGCTGCGCAAGGCGGACAGCGGCCCGGCGCTGCGGACCCTGCGCCGCTCCCGGCTGATCATCAAGACGCTGACGGCGCAGATCGACGTGTTGGAGACGATGACCTCCGAGAGGTTCGAGACCTTCCGCACGAAACTGGGCGGCGGCAGCGGTTTCTATTCGGCACAGTTCCGGGAGATCGAGGTCGCACTCGGCCGGCGCGGAAGATCGGCGGCGGAGCAGTTTCCCGAAGGCAGCGCGGACCGGATGCGGATCGAGACCAGGGCGGCGGAGCCGAACGTCTTCGACGCGTTCTTGGACTATCTGTCGGCCCAGGGGTATTCGCCCGACGACATCCCGGCCGCCCTCGGCAGCCTCCATGACGACGACGGCGTGGTGGAACAGATCACCCAGGCGATGGTCGACCTCGACCAGGCGTTCCAAGAATGGCAGTACCGGCACGTCGTGATGGTTCAGCGCGTCATCGGCAATAAGCGTGGCACGGGCGGCACAGCGGGCGCGGAGTTCCTGCGCAGGGCGGTCTTCAAGCCGTCGTTCCCCGCCTTGTGGTGAACGGCACGTCCGAAACGACCCAGGGAGCCGCCGGTCCGCCCGGCGGCTCCCGTGCGTCACCGCGCGGGCGCCACGGCGAGCCGGCGCAGCTCCTTCTTGTCGACCTTGCCCATCGGGGTGCGCGGCAGCTCGTCGACCCGGACCACCCGGTCGGGGATCTTGTACGTGGCCAGCCCGCGTTCCCGCAGGTGCTCCTTGACCGCGGACGCCCGCAACTCGCCCCCGTCGACCACCACGAACGCATGGGTGCGCTCCCCGAGGACGGCGTCCCGGACGCCGACGACCGCGGCGTCCCGCACCGCCGGATGGGTGCGCAGCTGACGCTCCACCTCCTCCGCGGACACCTTCTCGCCCGCGCGGTTGATCACGTCCTTGACCCGCCCCACGATCGTGATGTCGCCCGCGGGCGAGCGCCGGACCAGGTCGCCCGTGCGGAAGAACCCGTCGGGCGTGAACGAGCGGGCGTTCTCCTCGGGCGCCCGGAAGTACCCGCGGATCGTGTAGGGGCCGCGCGACTGCATCTCGCCCACCTCCCCGTCGGGCACCGGCTCCCCCGCGGAGTCCACCACGCGCACCTCGTCGTACGGGGACATCGGACGGCCCTCCGTGCCCACGGCCACCTCGTCCGGGTCGTCGAAGCGGGTGTGCGTCAACAGCCCCTCGCTGATGCCGTACCACCGCATGATCCGACAGCCCAGCACCTCGCCGGCGCGGCGGGCGAGCGCCGCGTCCAGGGGGGCGCTGCCGACCTGGACGAGCAGCCGCGACAGGTCGCCGGTCGCCCGCCCCGAGTCGGTCCACAGCCGCAGCACGGCGGGTACGACCGTGGTCATGGTGACGCCCTCCCGGTGGACCAGCGGGAACACCTCGTCGGGGCGCACCGTCGACGTCAGGACCGCCTTGCCGCCGAGCAGGAGCGCCCCGAACACCCCGGGACACGCCAGCGCCGCCTGGTGCGCGGCCGGGTTGACGGCGAGGTAGGTCAGCCCCCGGTCCGCGTGCACCGCCTGCGCGCAGGCCCGCATCACGTATCCGTAGTCGTCGTGGGCGCGGGGGATCAGCTTCGGCTGTCCGGTGGTGCCACCGGACAGCAGGAACAGCGCCGGCGCTGCCGGGTTCACGGTCGGCAGCGCGGCGTCCTCGCGGTCGACGGACTCCAGCGGCGTGAACTCCTGCGCGTCACCGCTGACGTACACCTGCGGGACGCCGGGCACCTCCCGCGCCAACCGGCGGTAGTCGAACCCGCCGAACTCGTCCTTCACGACGTACGCCACCGCGCCGGAGTGCTCGCACAGATGGGAGATCTCGGACCTGCGGTGGCCGGGCAGCGCGAGGACGGGTATGACGCCGGCCCGGAGCAGGGCGAACACGACGACCACGAACTCCGGCACGTTGGGGAGTTGGACGACGACCCGGTCCAGCGGCTTGAGGCCCCGTTCGAGCAGGCCGCCCGCCAGCCGGTCGGCCCGCCGGGACAGCTCCGCGTACGTCATGCGCCGCTCGCCGCAGACGACGGCGACGCGGTCGGCGTGCCGGACGCAGGAGTCGTGCAGCAGGTCGCCCAGTGGTCGACCCGACCACAGCCCCGCGCGCCGGTACTCCGCCGCGAGGCGATCGGGCCAGGGCACGAATCCGTCGAGCATGGTCACGCTGCCTTTCGGGGGTCGCGGGGGAGGGGCCCGCGGGAACGCGGGCGGAGAGGTTCGGCGGGGGCGGGCTCAGTGGGAGCGCGGGCGCAGAAGGATCAGTAAGGGCGCGGGCGGAAGGTGACGGGCAGGGAGCTGTGGCCGTAGAGGAAGTTGGAGTAGATCCGTGCCGGCTCCGCGTCGAGTTCGATCTCGTCCACGAACGCGACCAGCGCCCTCAGCAGCGCGCTGAGTTCGGCCCGCCCGAGGGCCGCGCCCACGCAGAAGTGCGGCCCGTGGCCGAAGGTGAGGTGCCTGTTCGGGGTGCGGGACAGATCGAGGACGCGCGGCGCGGCGAAGACGCTCTCGTCGTTGTTCGCCGAGGTCGTCCAGAACGTGACGACGTCACCGGCGCGCACCCGCTGCCCGCCGATGTCGAGGTCGACGAGGGCGGTGCGCGCGAAGTGCATGCCGGGCGTCGCCCACCGCAGCAGCTCCTCCACCGCGGTGTCGACGTCGATCGCCCCCTTGCGCAGCCCCCGCCACTGGTCGGGGTGGCGGGCGAAGGCGAGGACCGAGCTGATCGCCGTCATCCGTGACGACTCGTCCCCGCCGAGGATGAGGCTGTAGCAGTTGAGCGCGATCTCCTCGGGGGTCAGCGGCCGGCCGTCGACCTCGGCCCCGGCGATCATGCTGATCACGTCGTCGCCCGGGTTCGCCCGCCGCTCGAAGACCAGGTCCATCAGGTAGAGCACGATCTCGTTGCGGGCCTCCAGCGCGTCCAGTTGGACGCCGTCCGGCCCGTCGGACGAGAGCGCCGCCTTGTTCCACGCCAACAGCTCCGCCCGGTCCTGCACGGGAACGGAGAGCAGATCGCAGATGGTGTTCATCGGCACGTGCTCGGCGACCTCGGCGGCGAAGTCGAAGGACCCCCGCTCGGCGACCGTCCTGATCAGCTCCGCGGTGCGCTCCTCGACCCGGCGCACCACCCCGTCGAGCACCCGGGGGGAGAAGGCGCGCAGCATCAGGGTGCGCAAGTGCCGGTGCCGGGGTCGGTCGGTGACGGCGAGCATCGTGCCGCCCGCCGAGTCGCCGCCGCGCAGCAGCACGTCGAGGACGTTGCCGCGGGCCGAGCTCAGCCGCTTGAAGTCGCCGTGGCAGGACAGCACGTCGTCGTAGCCGGCCACGACCCAGAAGCCGGGGCGCCCCGGGGCCTTCGGATGCCAGTACACGGGCTGCTCCCGGCGCACCCGCCGCCAGAACGCGTGCGGGTCGTTCTCGACGAAGGTGGCCGGGTCCGTGAGGTCGAGCGACAGGCTCATGCGGGCCTCCTTTCCCCCGCATCGTCTTGACCGGAGCCCCGCGCGCCGCCGATGTCTTGCCGACTTCTTTCGTGGATCACGTCATTTGTCCTGAAGCGGAAACGATGGAACAGGTGAACAGGTGAACAGGTGAAGCGGTGGACTACGGAGAGGGGCGGGATCGATGGGTCGGACGAGGGAACGGGGCTGGGTACGGTCGCTGACCGCACCCGAGGCGGTCGCCCTGCGCGTGGTGTGCTTCCCGCACTCCGGGGGCTCGGCGACGGCCTTCGCCGACTGGGCCGCCGCGATGCCCGCCGACGTGGAGCTGGTGGCCGTGCAGTACCCCGGGCGCGGTGACAGGTTCGTCGAACCGCCCGTGGACGACGTGGCCGCGATGGCGGGCCACGTCGCTGCGGAGCTGCTGCGGCTGCCGCCGAGCGGACACGTGCTCTTCGGACACAGCCTCGGCGCCGTGGTGGCCTACGAGACCGCGCTCGTCCTGCGGGACGTGGGCGAGGAGCCGCGCCGGCTCTGCGCCTCCGCCTGTCTGCCCCCGGGACGGATGGAGAACCCGCAGATCCACTCGGCACCCGACGACGAGTTCTGGGCGACCCTGTGCGACCTCGGCGGCATCGAACCCGGCATAGCCGACCACGCCGAACTGCGTGAACTGCTGCTGCCGACGCTGCGTTCGGACCTGCGGGCGCACGCCACCTACCGGCCCCGGCCCGGGACGAAGCCGTTGTCGTGCCCCGTGCGCTGCTACCACGGCGTCGGCGACCCGCTGGTGGACGAGGCACGGCTGACGCAGTGGGCGGACGTCACCACCGGCGAGTGCACCCTGACGGTGCGGGCGGGCGGCCACTTCCACGTGTCCTGCGAGATCGACGAGTTGGTCGCGGACGTCCTGGACCGCCGCCCCTGACCCGGAGGTGCAGCCGTGCAACGGATCACCGTCATACCCGGCGACGGCATCGGACCCGAGGTGATCGAACCGGCGCTCGCGCTGGTGGACTCCCTCGGACTCGATCTGACGCTGGACGTCCTGGACCACGTGAACGCCGACGCCCACCTGCGCCACGGCAGCGCGCTGCGCGCGGCCGACCTCGACCGCATCCGCACCAGCGACGCGACGCTGCTCGGAGCGGTGGGGGACCCCCGGCTCGGCGACACCGCGTACGTGCGCAGCGTGCTCACCACGCTCCGCACCGAGCTCGACCTGTACGCCAACTACCGACCCGCGCGGTTGTGGCACGACCGGCTCAGCCCGCTGCGCGACCGGGCGCGGCGCGCGATCGACTGCGTGATCGTCCGCGAGAACACCGAGGGCCTGTACAGCGGCATCGGCGGCAGCACCCGTACGTCCTCCCCGGACGAGGTCGCCGTCGACCTCGACCTCAACACCCACCGGGGCGTGTCCCGCATCATCGACTTCGCCTTCTCCGTGGCCCGGCGGTCGGTGTGCCTGGTGGACAAGGCCAACGCGGTCCGGCACGGCGGACAGTTGTGGCAGCGCTGCTGGCGGGAGGCGGTCGAACGGCACCCGCACGTCGCCACCTCGCACCTGTACGCGGACGCGGCGGCGATGCGGCTGGCCACCGACCCGACCGCCTTCGACGTCATCGTCACCAACAACTCCCACGGCGACATCCTCAGCGATCTGACCGCCGCCCTCGCCGGGGGCCTCGGCATGGCGGCCTCCGCCAACCTCAACGCCGCGACCGGGCGTGGGCTGTTCGAGCCGGTGCACGGCAGCGCGCCCGACATCGCCGGCCGGCAGGTGGCCAACCCGTTCGCCGCGATCCTCTCGACGGCGCTGCTCGTCGAGCACCTGGGCCACCGCGAGGAGGCCGAAGCAGTGCGCCGCGCGGTGGCCGCCGCCGTCGGGGCGCGGCGCGTGACCCCCGACCTCGGCGGCCGGCTGACCACCAAGGAAGCGGGCGCCGCGGTCCTGGCGGAGGTGTGCTGACGCGGAAGTGGACCGGCGACGAGGCAGACCGGCGGCGCGGAGCAGACCAGGCGCCGGGAAGAGGCCGGACGGCGTGAGAAGGAGGACGGCAGTGCCATGCGAGTGAGCGAGAACGAACACGGCCGCGGGGACGGCGGGATCGTGGTCATCGGGGCGGGCCCGGTGGGCGCCGTCGCGGCCATGTACCTGGCCCCCCGGTACGGACCGGTGACGGTCCTGGAGAGACGGGCGGACCCCCGCAGCGGCGGCGGCCGGCGCGGCCGGTCCATCACCGTGATGCTCTCCGCGCGCGGCTGGCGCGTACTGCGGGAGTTGGGCCTCGAAGAGGCCGTACGGGCGATCTGCCTGCCCATCCACGGGCGCTGTGCGCACCTGCCCGACGGCAGCTCCCACGTCACCCCCTACAGCCGCGACCGACAACCCATCTGGTCGGTGGAGCGGGACCGGCTCAACCGGCTGCTGCTGGACGCGGCCGAAGCGACCGACGGCGTGCGCATCGACTTCGGAGCCCGGGTCCACGAAGTGGACCCCGACGGGCCGGCCGTCCTCCTGGAGGACGGGGCGGGCCGGCGCCGGATCGCGTGCCGTCGCGTGCTGGGCTGCGACGGCGCGCACTCCGTCGCCCGCGCCGCCCTCGTGGCACGCGGCGCCCGTGCGAACGTGCGCCGACTGGACCTGGCCCACCAGGAGATCTGCGCCCCGGGCGGCTGGCTCGACCCGTCGACGATGCACTACTGGCCCACCGGCGACGCCCTCTTCGCCGCCTTCCCGCTGCCGTCGGGGGAGTTCGCCGGGTCCCTGTTCATGCGGCACGACGGGCCGGCGCCCTCGTACGCCACCGTCGAGGGCGGCCGGGACCTGCTGCGGGTGTTCCGCGCCCACTTCCCCGAACCGGCGGCGGCCGTCCCCGACATCGCCGAGCAACTCGCGACGAAGGACGCCGCCACCATCACCACGGTGAGCTGCGACCGTTGGATCCACGGGGACGCGCTCGCCCTGCTCGGCGACGCCTGCCACGCGATGCCGCCCTTCATGGGGCACGGCATGAACTGCGGCTTCGAGGACGTGCGCACCCTCGTCGACCGGCTGGAGTCCACCGGCGACTGGGCGTCGGCGCTGGTCGCCTACGAGAAGTCGCGGATCGAGGACGCCGAAGCCATCTCGTACCTCTCCTTCGAGCACTACCACACCATGGCCAACCCTCCGCAGGACGAGCGCGCCCACACGGCGACGCGACTGCGCGGGCGCCTGTACGACCTCTTCCCCGACCGGTTCGTACCGCGGTACGAGAGCTGCGCCTTCACCGAGGAGGGCTACGCCTCGGTGCTGCGGGACGACCGGCGGTTGGACGACCTGGTCGACGCGCTGTTGAGCAGGTACGGCGCGGAAATCGTCTCGGCGTCGGACACCGGGCTACACGCCGCGGTGTCCGGGGCCGCCGGTACAGCGAACCTGGGAGAAAGCCGATGTTCGTGATCCTGTTCACGTCCCGCCTCAGCGACGAGGTGGGCGAGGAGTACTACGCCACCGAGGACCGGATGCGGGAGCGGGTCCGCGCCCTGGCCGGGCCCGACCTGATGGAGGTCAAGCACTACACGGGGGAGGACGGCGAACGGCTCGCGGTCGTCTTCTGGAAGAACGCGGAGACGCTGGAGCAGTGGCGCGCCGATCCCGAGCACCGCGAGGCGCAGCAGTTGGGCCGGGAGAAGTGGTACTCGTCCTACGACCTGACGGTGGCGGAGGTCGTGCGCACCAGCACGGGAGGAGTGGACGTGTAGCCCACGCATGGCTGCGGCGGTTTCGCCGTGCGGCGAGCCGTGTCGATGCGTCTGCGGCCCGTCTATGGCTGCTCGCGTAGTTCCGCCCCCCGTGCCCTGCGGGCACGGGG
>NZ_JBEYTZ010000065.1:0-23835 GCF_040643215.1 Streptomyces sp. NPDC047315
TGGAGGACGGTGCGCGGGTGGTGGCGTTGCGGTCGCGTGCGTTGCGGAGTTTGGCTGGTCGGGGTGCGATGGCGTCGATCGGGCTGGATCCGGAGTCGGTGGAGGAGCATCTGACGCGGGGTGTGTCTGTGGCGGCGGTGAACGCTCCGGGGCAGATTGTGGTGAGTGGTCCGGCGGACGAGGTCGCCGCGCTGTGTGCGCGGTTGGATGTGTTGGGTGTGCGGGCTCGGCGGATTGATGTGGATTATGCGTCGCATCATGCGCAGGTGGAGGTGGTGGAGGAGGAGTTGCGGGCTGAGTTGGCTGGGGTTGTTGATCTGGGTGGTTCGGGGCCGGGGTTGGTGTCGACGGTGACGGGTGAGGTCGTGCCGGCGGGCGGTCTGGATGGCGCGTACTGGTATCGGAATCTGCGGGAGCCGGTGCTGTTTGCGGATGTGGTGGGGGTGTTGCAGGGGTCGGGTTCGCAGGTGTTCGTGGAGATCGGTCCGCATCCGGTGTTGTCGTTGGCGTTGGAGCAGTCGGTGACGGACGGTCGGGTGCTGCACACCCTGCGCCGTAACCAACCCGATCGGGCCCAGTTGCTGAGCAGCTTGGGGGCTGCCTGGGTTGCCGGGTTGCCGGTGGCGTGGCGCAAGCTCCTGCCCACCGTCGAGCCGGTGACACTGCCCACGTACGCCTTCCAACGCCAGCGTTACTGGTTCGACGTCCCCGCTTCCGCGCAGGTGGACGTCGCCTCGACCGGCCTGACCCCGATGGACCACCCGCTGTTGAACGCCTTCGGAGTCCTGCCCGGCGACGACGCCCGGTTGTTCGTCGCCCGGCTCGCCCCGCACACCCACCGCTGGCTGCGGGAGCACGTCACGGCCGGGACCGTGACCGTGCCGCCCGCCGCCGTCGTGGAAATGGCCCTGCACGCAGGCCGGACCGTGCACTGCCCGCGGCTGGCCGACCTCACCATCACCGAGCCGCTGACGTTCCCGGCCGACGAAGCAGCCCAGGTCCAGTTGGTCGTCGGCGGCCCCGACGACGACGGCGGCCGACGGGTGGACCTCTACTCCCGGCCCGCCGACGACCCTGAGGCCGACTGGCGCAGCCATGCAACAGGTCGGCTCGCGGCCCACCCGGACGGCGCCGCCGCGGCACCTGCGCCGCGCACCTGGCCCCCGGCCGAGGCGCAGCCGATCGCCGATGACGACGTACGCCGGGCACTCACCGAAGGCGGATACGACACCGCGCACGCCGCCGCCCGGCTCGGGCGCCTGTGGCGGAGCGGCGCCGACCTGTGGGCGGAAGCGCGCGTACCTGCCGCGGACGAACTCTCCGCCGACCGCTTCGCGCTGCACCCGGACCCGCTGCACGCCGTCCTCCAAGCCGTCGCCGCGGTGACGATGGAGCCCACCGCCGCGCCGCGGCTGGCCACCGGCTGGCGCGATGTGACGGCCGTCGGCGGCGCCGCCGGTGACGTACGCGTCCACGCCACCCCGACCGGGCCCGACACCCTGTCGCTGCACCTGACGGACGCCGACGGAGCGCCGGTGGGCGACGTCGCGCAGGTGACCCTGCGACCGCCGACCGCCGAGCAGGCGCGCGCCTGGCGACGCGAGAACGTCCGACCGCTGCACCGCCTGGTGTGGGAAGGGCTCGGTATACCGTCCCAGCCCCAGACGCCCGACCGGTACGCCGTAGTGGACGCGGCGGACGACGAACTGTCCGAAGCGCTACGCCGCCAAGGAGCCGTCGTCGACCGGTACGCCGACCTCGACGAGCTGACCGGCACCGGTGAGGGCGCGCACGACGTGCCGCGGACGATCCTCGTGCCGGTCGTGCCCCGAGTGCTCGGCGACGCCTGCTCGCCGGGCGATGTGCACACGGCCGTGACCCGCGTCCTACGGATCGTCCAGGCATGGCTCGCGGACGAACGGCTCGCGGCCGGTCGGCTGGTCCTGCTGACCCGTTCCGCCGTGGCCGCCGACGGCGGCGACGTGGCGGACCTGACCGGCGCCGCGGTCTGGGGCCTGGCCCGTTCCGTGCAGGCGGAGCACCCCGAACGGCTCGTCGTGGTCGACGTCGACGAGCGCGTCGAGTCGTTGCGTGCGCTGCCCGCCGCGCTGGCCACCGGCCAGCCGCAGGCGGCGCTGCGGGCCGGCGCCCTGTACGTCCCCCGACTGCGCCCCCTCCCGCGCCGCAAGACCGACGGCGCGCCCCCGCTGGAGAAGTCGGGAACCGTCCTGATCACCGGCGCGACCGGCACCCTCGGCGGTCTCGTGGCACGGCACGTGGTCCGCGAACACGGGGTCGAGCGGCTGCTGCTCGTCGGCCGCCGCGGCGCCGCAGCGCCCGGCATGCCCAAGCTGATCGCCGAACTGACCGAGGCCGGCGCGGACGTCACGGTGGAGAGCTGCGACGTCGGCGACCGGGACGCGCTGGCCTCGGTGCTCGACGCGGTGCCCGTGGAACACCCCCTCACCGCGGTCGTCCACGCGGCCGGGGTCCTCGACGACGGGACGATCACTTCCCTGACCGGCGACCGGATCGCCGCCGTGCTCCGCCCGAAGGCCGACGCCGCGCTGCACCTGCACGAGCTGACCCGCCACCTCGACCTCACCGCCTTCGTCCTCTTCTCCTCGCTGGCGGCCACCCTCGGGACCGCCGGCCAGGGCAACTACGCAGCCGCCAACGCGCTCCTCGACGGCCTGGCGCACCGCCGCCGCGCCGATGGGCTGCCCGCGACCTCCGTGGCCTGGGGCTTCTGGGCCGAACGCAGCGGCATGACCGGTCACCTCGGGGAGACCGACGTGCACCGGCTCGCCGGCGACGGGGCGTCCGCGATGTCCACGACCGAGGGCCTCGCGCTCTTCGACGCCGCCCTCTCGGCCGACCTCCCCCTGGCGGTCGCCGGGCTCGACACCGCCCGCGGGACGCCCCCGGACCTACCGCCCGTGCTGTGGGGGACCGACGGCGCGGCGCCGCGCCCCGACGCAGGAGCGGACCGGGACGCCGTGCCGTTCGCCCGACGGCTGGCCGGCCTCCCGGAGCGGGAGCGCGAGGAAGCCGTCCTCGCCCTCGTCCGGCGGACGGTGGCCGACGTCCTCACGCACTCCGACGCGGAACGGGTCGACCCGGACCGCGCGTTCAAGGAGCTCGGGTTCGACTCGCTGACCGCCGTCGAACTGCGGAACCGGCTGGCCGCGGCCGTCGAGCGTCGACTGTCGCCGTCACTGGCGTTCGACTACCCGACGCCCCGGGCCCTCGCCGCGCACCTGCGGGGGGAACTCCTCGGCTCCGCCCTCACCGACCCGGTCTTCGCCAACCTCGCCGAACTCCACACCACCCTCGCGTCGCTGGAGGCCGACGACGCGCTCCGGGACAAGTTGGTCGCCCGGCTCCAAGGGCTGGTGTCCGTACTCACCGACACCGCAGACCACCACGACCGGGCACCCGCACGGGAAGCGGAACGGGACGACAGCGACATCGAGGCCGCCAGCGCGGACGAGGTTCTCGCGATCCTCGAACAGGAACTCGACGATTCGGCGGCGCCGTTCGGGCCGCAAGGAGGCACCGCACGATGACCGAGGACGCGAAGCTCCTTGACTACCTCAAGCGCGCCACGTCGGAACTGCGGCAGACGCGACGGCAGTTGCGGGAGACCGAGGAGCGCCAGCGCGAACCCCTGGCGATCGTGGCCATGAGCTGCCGGTTCCCCGGTGGCGTGGAGTCGCCGGAGGACCTGTGGGAGCTGGTCGCCGCGGGCGGCGACGCGATCGGGGGCTTCCCCACGGACCGGGGTTGGGACCTGGATTCGCTGTACGACCCGGACCCCGAGCGGAGCGGTACGACGTACGTCCGCGAGGGCGGCTTCCTGCCGGACGCGGGCGACTTCGACGCCGAACTGTTCGGCATCAGCCCGCGCGAGGCACTGAGCATGGACCCGCAGCAGCGGCTGCTGCTGGAGACGTCCTGGCAGCTGTTCGAGCGCGCGGCCATCGACCCGGGCGGTCTTGCCGGTCGTCGGGTCGGCGTCTTCGTCGGCTCGAACGGCCATGACTACAGCGCCCGGTTCCCCGTCGTACCGGAGGAGGTCGAAGGGCACTTCCTGACCGGGAACGCGGCGAGTGTGACCTCCGGCCGGCTGTCGTACGTGTTCGGGCTTGAGGGTCCTGCGGTGACGGTGGACACGGCGTGTTCGTCGTCGCTGGTGGCACTTCACTTGGCGGCGCAGGCGCTGCGGTCGGGCGAGTGCTCGCTGGCGCTGGCCGGCGGGGTGTCCGTGATGTCGACCCCGCAGACGTTCGTGGAGTTCAGCAGGCAGCGTGGGCTTGCGGCCGACGGCCGGTGCAAGGCGTTCGCGGCGGCTGCCGACGGCACGGCGTGGGGTGAGGGCGTCGGGCTGGTGCTGCTGGAGCGGCTGTCCGATGCCGTGACGAATGGGCATCGGGTGTTGGCGGTGGTGCGGGGTTCGGCGGTGAATCAGGATGGTGCGTCGAATGGTTTGACGGCGCCTAATGGTCCGTCGCAGCAGCGGGTGATTCGTCAGGCGTTGGCGAATGCGGGTGTGGATGCCCGTGAGGTGGATGTGGTGGAGGCACACGGGACGGGTACGCGGTTGGGTGACCCGATCGAGGCGCAGGCACTCCTTGCTACCTACGGCCAGGAGCGGACGGAGGGTCGTCCGCTGTGGTTGGGGTCGGTGAAGTCGAACATTGGTCATACGCAGGCTGCTGCGGGTGTTGCTGGTGTGATCAAGATGGTGATGGCGATGCGTCACGGGCTGGTGCCTGAGTCGCTGCATGTGGATGAGCCGTCGCCGTATGTGGATTGGTCGGCGGGTGAGGTGCGGCTGCTGACGGAGTCGGTCGCTTGGCCTGCTGAGGAGCGCGTGCGACGGGCGGGGGTGTCGTCGTTCGGCGTGAGCGGCACGAACGCTCACGTGATCTTGGAAGAGCCGCCCGCTTCGGAGCCCGAGCCTGAAGGGGGAGTGGCCTTCTCGGGGTTGGTGCCGTGGGTGGTGTCGGGGCGGGGTGATGCTGGTTTGCGGGGTCAGGCGGTGTGTCTTGCCGACTTCGTTCGGGGTCGTGAGGACGTTGACGTGGCTGGGGTGGCTGTTGCGTTGGTGGGGCGGGCTCGGTTGGAGTCGCGTGCGGTGGTGACGGGTGGGGACGTGGCGTCCCTGCTTTCCGGCCTGGATGCGCTGGCGGCTGGTGAGTCCGTTGACGGGCTGGTGGTGGGTTCGCCGGTGGGTGGGAAGTCGGCGGTGTTGTTCACCGGTCAGGGTTCGCAGTTCGCGGGTATGGGTGCGCAGTTGTATGAGCGGTTTGAGTCGTTTGCTGCTGTGGTGGATGAGGTGTGTGCTGTTGCGGATGGGCTGTTGCCGGAGCCGTTGCGGCCGGTGATCTTTGACCAGGACGCTCGTGGTGAGCGGGTTTCGGAGACCGTGTTTGCCCAGGTGGGGTTGGTGGCGCTGGAGGTTGGTCTGTGGCGTGTGCTGTCTGAGTTCGGTGTGCGGGCGGATGTGTTGGTGGGTCATTCGGTTGGGGAGATCAGCGCCGCTGTGGCCGCGGGTGTGCTGGGTTTGGAAGACGCCGTTCGGCTTGCGTGTGCTCGTGGTCGGTTGATGCAGGGCCTTGCTGGTGGTGGCGTGATGGTGTCCGTCGCCGCCCCGGCCGAAAAGCTTGAGGCGCGGATCGCAGCTGTCGCGGGTGTGTGGGTCGCTGCGGTGAACGCGCCCGATTCGGTCGTCCTCGCCGGTGAGGCGGATGCCGTTCGCGCCCTCGTGGACGAGCTGACCGTTGAGGACGTGCGGACCCGGTGGCTTCCCGTGAGCCACGCCTTCCACACGCCGCTGATGGAACCGGTGTTGGAGGAGTTCGCTGCCGCGATCGCCGATCTGTCGTTCAGGCCGGCCGAGATCCCCGTGGTGTCGACGGTCGCGGGTGAGCTGGCGGGGGTCGACTTCGGGAGCCCTGCGTACTGGGTGAACCACGCGCGTCAGCCGGTGCGGTTCGCGGACGCGGTGGAAGCGGCGCGCGCGTTGGGTGTTCGGGTCTGGGCGGAGGTGGGTCCGCAGCCCGCCCTGTCCGCGGCGATGCCGGAGCGCGATGGCGAGGCCGTCGCGAGTTTCATGCGTCGTGACCGCGACCAGATGGCGGGGTTGCTGACCGGCTTGTCCCGGCTCCACGTCCACGGCGTCGAGGTGGACTGGGACCGCTGGCTACCGGCCGCCTCGGGTTCCGTGGAGATCCCGACGTACGCCTTCCAGCGTCGCCGCTACTGGCTGGAGGCCGCGCCGGTCGCAGGAGGGGCGCCGGTTGACGCGAGTACGGCGGAGTTCTGGGAGGCGGTCGAGCGGAACGATCTCGGTGCGCTGGGCATCGATGACGGCACGCCTTCCGATGCGGTGCTTCCCGCTCTGTCGGCCTGGCGGCGCGGGCACCAGCAGCGGCAAGCGCTCGCCGACTGGCGCTACGACGTCACCTGGAAGCCCCTACCCCTACCCGTACCCGAAACCGCTGCGCCCGCCCTCACCGGCACCTGGCTGGTCATCGGACACCACGACGGCGTGGCGGTGCCGCTCGCCGCCATGCTCCAGGACGGCGGAGCCCGGGCGGAGGTCCTGATCGTCGAGCCCGGGACCGACCGGGACGACCTCGCCGCCCTGCTTCGTACGCTCTCCGCCGACGCCCGATCCCTCTCCGGAGTCCTGTCCGCACTGCCCCTTGCGGGCGGTGCCGCGCTGGCCGACGGCCTGGCCCTGGTGCAGGCGCTGGGCGACGCCGGATCCACCGCACCACTGTGGTGCCTCACCAGCGGCGCCGTGAGCACGGGCGACGACGACCCGGTACGCGATCCCGAGGCCGCGGCCGTGTGGGGGCTGGGCCGGGTCGCCGCCCTCGAACACCCCGACCGCTGGGGCGGACTGATCGACCTGCCCGCCGCACCGGACACGTCGACGTACCAACTCCTCAGCCGCGCGCTGACCGGCGCCACCCACGAGGACCAGCTCGCCCTCCGCGGCACCGGAATGCACGCGCGCCGGCTGCGCCGGGCCGTCGCTCCCGCCAACGCGCCAACGACCGGCGCGCCCGGTTGGTCGCCGCAGGGCACCACGCTGATCACCGGCGGCACCGGCGCCCTCGGCGGGCACGTCGCCCGCTGGCTGGCCGAGCGCGGCGCCGAGCACCTCGTACTCCTCAGCCGGCAGGGCCCGGACGCCCCCGGCGCCAGCGACCTGAGGCGCGAACTGGAAGGGCTCGGCGCCCGGGTCACGATCCGTGCCTGCGACATCAGCCGCCGGGACGAGTTGGCCGACGCCGTCGCCGCCGTGCCCGCCGAGCACCCCCTGACCAACGTGGTGCACGCCGCGGCCGTACTGGACGACGCCCCGCTGTCCGCGCTGACGCCCGACCGGCTGTCCGCAGTGCTGGACGCCAAGGCGACCTCCGCACGGCACCTCGACGAACTGACGCGCCACCTGCCGCTGGCGTCCTTCGTTCTCTTCTCCGCGTTCGGCGGGGTGCTCGGCAGCGCCGGACAGGGGAACTACGCCGCCGCCAACGCCGTCCTGGACGCTCTGGCCGAGCAGCGCCGCGCCGCAGGACTGCCGGCGACCGCGATCGCGTGGGGCGCGTGGGCCGGCGAAGGGATGGCGGCCCGTTCGGCGGCCACCGTGGTCCGGCTGCGCCGCACCGGCGTCCGCGCGATGCCGCCGGAACTCGCACTCGCCGCCCTGGGCCGCGCCCTTGAGTCTGCGGAGACCGCCGTCGTGGTGGCGGACGTCGACTGGGCACGGTTCGCGCCCGCACACACCGCCGCCCGACCCAGCACGCTGCTCGACGAACTGCCCGAGGCACGTACCGCCCTCACCTCGGAGAGCGCTCCCGCCGACGGCACGGGCACCGCCCTGTCGGCGACTGCCCGGCGGCTGGCCGCGCTGCCCGCATCGGAGCGGCACTCGGCCCTGCTCGACCTCGTCCGCGACCGGGTCGCCGCGGTCCTGGGGCACGCCGACCCGACGGCCGTCGGGTCCGAACGCCCCTTCCGGGAGCTGGGATTCGACTCCCTCACCGGCCTCGACCTGCGCAACCGGCTCGCCGTCGCCACCGGTCTGTCGCTGCCCGCGACACTGGTCTTCGACCGGCCCACCGTCGGCCAGCTCACCGCGTACCTCGACGCCGAACTCGCCGGCACCACCAGCCCGGCGCAGCGGCCCGTGCCCGACCCGGACGCGACAGCCGTCGACGAACCGATCGCGATCGTCGCGCTCGACTGCCAACTGCCCGGCGGCGTGCGCACCCCCGAGGACCTGTGGACCCTGCTGTCCGACGGCATCGACGCCATGGACACGTTCCCGACCGACCGCGGCTGGGACCTCACCCGGCTGTACGACCCCGAGTCCACCCGCCCCGGCACCACGTACGTCCGGCACGGCGGCTTCCTCCCCGACGCCGCCCTGTTCGACGCCGGCTTCTTCGGGATCAGCCCGCGCGAGGCGCTGGCCATGGACCCGCAGCAGCGACTGCTGCTCCAGGCGTCGTGGGCGGTGTTCGAACGCGCCGGGATCGACCCCTCGACGCTGCGCGGCAGCAGGACCGGCGTGTTCGTCGGCACCAACGGGCAGGACTACGCGGGCCTGCTCACCGACACACCGGACGGCGAGGACCACGACGACTTCGCTGCCACCGGCAACGCCGCCAGCGTGCTGTCCGGGCGGGTGGCGTACGCACTCGGGCTCGAAGGCCCCGCCGTGACCGTCGACACCGCCTGCTCCGCTTCCCTCGTCGGCATCCACCTGGCCGTCCAGGCCCTGCGCCGCGGCGAGTGCTCCATGGCGCTGGCCGGCGGGGTCACCGTGATGAGCACCCCCGCCGCGTTCGTCGGCTTCAGCCGCCAGCGCGGCCTCGCACCCGACGGCCGGTGCAAGCCGTTCTCCGCGCGGGCCGACGGCACGGCGTGGGGCGAGGGCGTAGCCGTGCTCGTACTCGAACGGCTCTCGGACGCCCGCCGGCACGGCCATCCCGTACTCGCCGTGGTCCGCGGCTCCGCCGTCAACCAGGATGGCGCCAGCAACGGCCTGACCGCGCCGAACGGCCCCGCCCAGGAGCGGGTGATCCGGTCGGCGCTCGCCGACTGCGCCCTGACCGCGGCCGACGTCGACGCGGTCGAGGCGCACGGCACCGGCACCACCCTGGGCGACCCGATCGAGGCGCAGGCCCTGATCGCCGCGTACGGGGACCGGCCGACGGACCGCCCCCTGCGGATCGGCTCCATCAAGTCGAACATCGGCCACACGCAGGCCGCCGCGGGCGCCGCCGGCGTCATCAAGATGGTCCTCGCCCTCCAACACGGCCTGCTGCCGCGGACCCTGCACGCGGAGGAGGCGTCCCCGCACGTCGACTGGTCGACGGGTGAGGTGCGGCTGCTGACCGAGCCGATCGCGTGGGAGCGCAACGGCCACCCGCGCCGGGCCGGCGTCTCCTCCTTCGGCGTCAGCGGCACCAACGCCCACGTGATCGTCGAAGAAGCCCCCGAGCTGCCACCCCTCGAAGTCCCGGTTTCCGGAGCGCCGGCTTCCGAAGCGCCACCTCTCGAAGCCCCGGCCTCCGACCTGCCGGCGGTGGACGAGGCGCTGCCGTTCCTGCTCTCCGCCCGCGACGACACCACCGCGGCGACCCAAGCAGCCCGGCTCCACGCACACCTCACAGCCCACCCGGACCTGAGCCTGCCCGACATCGCCCACTCCCTGGCCACGTCCCGCGCCGCCCTGGAACACCGGACGGTCGTCCTCGCCGCGGACCGGGACGAACTCCTCGACGCCCTGACCGCAGTGGCCGACGGCGCCCCCGCACCCACCGCCCTGCGCGGCGTCGCCCACGAGGGCCGCACCGCCGTGCTGTTCCCCGGACAGGGCAGCCAGCGCATCGGCGCCGGCCGCGCCCTGTACGCCCGCCACCCCGCGTTCGCCGCGAGCCTCGACGCCGTGTGCGCGGCCTTCGCTCCGGAACTGGAGCGGCCACTGCTCGACGTGCTGCACGCCGAGCCCGACACCCCCGAAGCCGGACTGCTGGACCAGACCCACTACACGCAGCCCGCCCTGTTCGCCGTCGAAGTGGCGCTCTACCGGCTCCTCGAAAGCTGGGGCCTGCGCCCCGACTACCTCCTCGGCCACTCCGTCGGCGAACTGGCCGCCGCACACGTCGCCGGCGTGCTCACGCTGCCCGAAGCGGCCCGGCTCGTAGCCGCCCGGGGCCGCCTCATGCAGGCGCTGCCGGCCGGCGGCGCAATGCTCTCCGTGGCCGCCGCCCCCGCCGACCTGGCGGCACTCCTCGACGGCCGCGAACACCGGATCGGCATCGCAGCCGTCAACGGCCCCGCCGCCACCGTGCTCTCCGGCGACGAGGACGCCGTCCAGGACGTCGCCGAAGCCTGCGCCGAACGCGGCATCAAGACCCGGCGACTGCGCGTCAGCCACGCCTTCCACTCCAGCCGCATGGACCCCATGCTCCCCGCGTTCGCCGACGTCGTGAGCGAACTGGACCTCACGGCGCCGCGGATCCCCGTCGTGTCCAACGTGACCGGCCTCCCGCTCACCGCCGACGAGGCCACCGCCCCCGAGTACTGGGTGCGGCACGTACGGGAAACCGTCCGCTTCCACGACGGCGTCCGCTGGCTGCACTCCCGCGGCGTCACCGTCTTCCTCGAACTCGGCCCCGACGGAGTGCTGTCCGGCATGGCCGCCGGAAGCCTCGCCGACGCCACGGGCGAAACGGCGTTCGTACCGACGCTGCGCCCGTCCCGGCCGGAGGCGCGCGCCGTCACGACCGCCCTCGGCGAACTGCACGCCCGCGGCGTCCCGCTGGACTGGTCCACGATCAGTGCCGCATGGGGCGGCCGGCCCGTAGCCCTGCCGACGTACCCCTTCCGACAGCGGCGGTACTGGCCCGAGCACACCCCGTCGCCCGTGGCCGGCACCGACCCGGCTGACGCGCACTTCTGGACCGCCGTCGACCGGCACGACGTCGCGGCCATCACCGGCGAACTCGGCGTCGCCGAGACGACGGCGCTGCCCGAGCTGCTGCCCGCCCTGTCCGCGTGGCGCGAGCGCCGGCACACCGAAACCACCGTCCAGGACTGGCGGTACCGGGAGACCTGGCGCCGGGTGACCGACCTCGCCGCGCCCCGGACCACCGGCACCTGGATCGTCGTAGCACCGTCTGGACAGTCCGAGCCGTCTGCACAGTCCGAGCCGCAGGCCGCTGCGGAAGCCGCGATGGCAACGGCCGGAGTCATGGCCGCCCTGACCCGCAACGGCGCCAACACCCACCTGCTCGCCGTCGACCCGGACGACGAAGCCCGCGCCGCCACCGCCCTGCGCGACGCCCTCGAATCGACGGACGCCCCGCCGACCGGGATCGTCTCCCTGCTCGCGCTGGACCAGCGTCCGTACCCCGGCCACCCCGAACTGACCGCCGGCCTGATCGGGACCGTACGGCTGGTCCAAGCCCTCGCGCAGAGCGAAGCCGACACCCGGCTCTGGTGCGTGACCCGCGGCGCCGTCGCCGCCGACTCCACCGAGCCCGTCACCGACCCCGCCCAAGCGCAGATCTGGGGGCTCGGTCGGGTCGCCGCCCTGGAACACCCGCGGCAATGGGGCGGCCTCGCCGACCTGCCCGCCGACGCCGATGACACCGCGTACGACCGGCTCTGCGCCGTCCTCTCCGATGCCGGCACCAGTGCGCGTGCCGTCGCCGGTGCTCGCGTCGGCATCGGCATCGGCGAGGACCAGGTCGCGATCCGGGCCGGCGGCGTACTCGGACGCCGACTGACGCGCGCCACCGCCCCCGCCACCGGCGGCTGGCAGCCCCGCGGCACGGTCCTCATCACCGGAGGCACCGGCGGGATCGGCGCACACGTGGCCCGCTGGCTCGCCCGCTCGGGCGCGGACCACCTGGTGCTCGTCAGCCGCAGTGGCGCCGACAGCCCCGGAGCGGCGGACCTCGCAGCCGAACTGGGCCCCCAGGTCACCGTCGCCGCGTGCGACGTCACCGACCGCGGCGCAGTCGCCGAACTCGTCGCCCGCACGGCCGCCGACGGCCACCCGATCAACGCCGTGCTGCACGCCGCCGGCGTCAGCCGCCACGCAGCCATCGCGGACGCCACGCCCGACGAAATCGCCGCCGCCGTCGCCGCCAAGGCCACCGGCGCCGCCGTACTGCACGACGTCTTCGCCGAAGCGGGCCAGGACCTCGACGCGTTCGTGCTCTTCTCGTCCATCGCCGGCGTCTGGGGCAGCGGCGGCCAGGGCGCGTACGCCGCGGCCAACGCGTACCTCGACGCCCTAGCCGAACACCGCCGGGCCCTCGGGCTCCCGGCCACGTCCGTGGCTTGGGGCGCCTGGGCGAACATCGGCATGGCCGCGACGGACGAGGCCGCCGACCAACTGCGCCGCCGTGGGATCACCGTCATGGACCCGGACCGCGCCGTCGTCGCCCTCGGCCAGGCCGTCGCCGCGGCTGACGACGAGGCCGTGGTCACCGTCGCCGACGTGGACTGGGAAAGGTTCGCCCCCCTCTTCACCGGCGCCCGCCCGAGCCCGCTGCTCTCCGAACTCCCCGAAGCCGTAAGTCAGTTGAGTGAGGCGGGGGGAGACTCGGCACCAGCGCCGGGCGCGAGCGACCTCGGTCTCCGCTTGGCCTCCCTGCCGGCGCCCGCCAGCACACAACTGCTGCTGGACCTCGTACGCACCGAGGCCGCCGCGGTCCTCGGCCACGCAGACCCGAGCGAGGTCGACGAGGGCCGCGCCTTCCGCAGCCTCGGCTTCGACTCGCTCACCTCGATCCAACTGCGTGACCGGCTGGCCGCCGCGACCGGCGCCGCGCTGCCCGCCACCCTCGCGTTCGACCACCCCACCCCCACCGCGCTCGCCGAGCACCTGCGCCACACGTTGCTCGGCCTGCGGCCGGAGCAGCAGCCGATCAGCCCGGCGCGCACCGCCGGCACCGGCGCCGCCGACACCACGGACGACCCGATCGTCATCGTGGGCATGAGCTGCCGGTTCCCCGGTGGCGTGGAGTCGCCGGAGGACCTGTGGGAGCTGGTCGCCGCGGGCGGCGACGCGATCGGGGGCTTCCCGACGGACCGGGGCTGGGACCTGGAGTCGCTGTACGACCCGGACCCCGAGCGGAGCGGTACGTCCTACGCCCGCGAGGGCGGGTTCCTCGCGGACGCGGGCGACTTCGACGCCGACTTCTTCGGCATCAGCCCGCGCGAGGCGCTGGCGATGGACCCGCAGCAGCGACTGCTGCTGGAGGCGGCCTGGGAAGCGCTGGAGCGCGCAGGCATCGCCGCGGAGTCGCTGCGGACGAGCCCGACGGGCGTTTTCATGGGCACCAGCGTCCAGGACTACGGAACCCTGCTCGGCGGCGCTGGTGGCGCCGGCGGCACGGTCGAGGGGTACTTCCTGACCGGGAACGCGGCGAGTGTGGTGTCGGGTCGGTTGGCGTACGTGTTCGGGCTTGAGGGTCCTGCGGTGACGGTGGACACGGCGTGTTCGTCGTCGTTGGTGGCGATGCATTTGGCGGCGCAGGCGCTGCGGTCCGGAGAGTGCGGGCTTGCCTTGGTCGGCGGCGTGACGGTGATGTCGACGCCGGGTGCGTTTGTGGAGTTCAGTCGGCAGCGTGGGCTTGCGGCGGATGGTCGGTGCAAGCCGTTCGCGGCGGGCGCGGACGGCACGGGGTGGGGTGAAGGCGCGGGCGTGCTGGTGTTGGAGCGCCTTTCGGACGCTCATCGCCAGGGGCATCGGGTGTTGGCGGTGGTTCGGGGTTCGGCGGTGAATCAGGATGGTGCGTCGAATGGTTTGACGGCGCCTAATGGTCCGTCGCAGCAGCGGGTGATTCGTCAGGCGTTGGCGAATGCGGGTGTGTCTGCTGGTGAGGTGGATGTGGTGGAGGCCCATGGGACCGGTACGACGCTGGGTGATCCGATTGAGGCGCAGGCGTTGTTGGCGACGTATGGGCAGGAGCGGGTGGAAGGCCGTCCGTTGTGGTTGGGGTCGGTGAAGTCGAACATTGGTCATACGCAGGCGGCTGCGGGTGTGGCTGGTGTGATCAAGATGGTGATGGCTATGCGGCATGGGCTGTTGCCTGAGTCGTTGCATGTGGATGAGCCGTCGCCGTATGTGGATTGGTCGGCGGGTGAGGTGCGGCTGCTGACGGAGTCGGTGGCTTGGCCTGCTGAGGAGCGCGTGCGACGGGCGGGGGTGTCGTCGTTCGGCGTGAGTGGGACGAACGCTCACGTGATTTTGGAGGAGCCGCCGGCTCTGGAGCCCCGGTCCGCGGTGGCGGCGGTGGAGGTTTCTGGTCCGGTGCCGTGGGTGGTGTCGGGTCGGGGCGATGCGGGTCTGCGGGGTCAGGCGGCGAGTCTTGCTGACTTCGTGCGGGGTCGTGAGGGTGTGGATGTTGCTGGGGTGGCTGTGGGGTTGGTGGGGCGGGCTCGGTTGGAGTCGCGTGCGGTGGTGGTGGGTGGGGATGTTGCGTCTCTGCTGTCGGGGTTGGAGGCGTTGGCGGCTGGTGGGGTTGTTGATGGGGTGGTGGTGGGTTCGCCGGTGGGTGGGAAGTCGGCGGTGTTGTTCACCGGTCAGGGTTCGCAGTTCACGGGTATGGGTGCGCAGTTGTATGAGCGGTTTGAGTCGTTTGCTGCTGTGGTGGATGAGGTGTGTGCTGTTGCGGATGGGCTGTTGCCGGAGCCGTTGCGGCCGGTGATCTTCGGCGAGGACGCTCGGGGTGAGCGGGTTTCGGAGACCGTGTTTGCCCAGGTGGGGTTGGTGGCGCTGGAGGTTGGTCTGTGGCGTGTGCTCTCGGAGTTCGGTGTCCGGGCTGACGTCCTGGTGGGTCATTCGGTTGGGGAGATCAGCGCCGCTGTGGCCGCGGGTGTGTTGTGCTTGGAAGACGCCGTTCGGCTTGCGTGTGCTCGTGGTCGGTTGATGCAGGGCCTTGCTGGTGGTGGCGTGATGGTGTCCGTCGCTGCCCCGGCCGAGAAGGTCGAAGCGCGTGTTGCTGGGCTTGATGGTGTGTGGGTGGCGGCGGTGAACGCGCCGGAGTCGGTGGTTCTTGCTGGGGAAGCCGACGCTGTCCGTGCTGTGGTGGACGAACTGTCGGCCGAAGGCACTCGTACTCGGTGGCTGCCGGTGAGTCATGCGTTCCACACGCCGTTGATGGATCCGGTGTTGGAGGAGTTCGCTGCTGCGATCGCTGATCTGTCGTTCGGGCCGGCGGAGATTCCGGTGGTGTCGACGGTGGCGGGTGAGCTGGCGGACGCGGCCTTCGGGAGCCCGGAGTACTGGGTGGAGCACGCTCGTCAGCCTGTGCGGTTCGCGGACGCGGTCGACGTGGCACGGGCGTTGGGTGTTCGGTTGTGGGTTGAGGTGGGTCCGCAGCCTGCACTGTCTGCGGCGATGCCTGAGCGTGACGGGGAGGCTGTCGCGAGTTTCATGCGTCGTGACCGTGACCAGGTCACCAGTGTTCTCACGGGTCTGTCCCGGCTCCACGTGCACGGCGTGGACGTGGATTGGGGCCGTTGGCTGCCTGAGGTGTCGGAGCGGGTGGAGGTGCCGACGTATGCCTTCCAGCGTCGCCGGTACTGGGTGACGGGGGCGGCGAACGCGGGTTCCCTGACTGGTGCCGGTCTGGCGGTCGCGGGTCATCGACTGCTGGGCGCGCAGGTTTCGCTCGCCGGTGGTGGTGTGGTGTTGACGGGTCGGTTGTCGACGTCGGCGCAGCCGTGGCTTGCTGATCACGCGGTCTCGGGCGTTGTGATCGTCCCCGGGACGGCCTTCGTTGACCTGGCGGTGCACGCCGGTCTTCAGGTGGGTTGCTCCCGGTTGGGCGAGTTGACGTTGCAGGCGCCTCTGGTCCTGGCGCAGGACGGTCCGGGTGTGACCGTGCAGGTCGTCGTCGACGATCCTGACGAGCACGGTCAGCGCGCGGTGAACATCTACTCGCGGCCGGACGGCGACGACAGCGACTGGACCCGACACGGCGTCGGCTCGGTCACCGATGCGGCTGGAGCATCGATCCCGGATTGGGTGTGGGCTCCTGTTGGCGAGTCGATGTCGGTGGAGGACATCTACGAGGGTCTTGCGGACGCCGGCTTCGACTACGGTCCGGTGTTCCAGGGCTTGCGGCAGGTCTGGGTGGACGGGAAGGACGTGTACGCCGAGGTCGTACTTCCCGACGACCCGTCGGGCTTCGCCTTGCACCCGGCCCTGCTCGACGCAGCCCTACACGCCCTCGCCGTCACCGGTGAGTCCTCCGAGGCCGGGCTTCCCTTCGCCTTCGCCGGCGTCACCGTTCACACCACCGGTGCCCGCGCCCTCCACGCCCGACTGCGTCGCGGCGCCGACGGCGTCAGCATCGAAGCCGTCGACCCGACCGGCCAGCCCGTCGTCACCGTCGAATCCCTGACCCTGCGACCGGTGAGTGAAGCCGCGCTCAATCCGGCGCAGGAGACCCCGTTGCGGATGCGCTGGGACCAGGTCGCGGTCCTCGCGACCGGCACGGCGGCCCCGGCGGATCAGGACAGCGATGCGCCGTCCGTGCCCGATGACTGCGCCCTGGTGTCGGCGGGCCATCACCAAGGCGTGGCCGAGGTGCTCGATGCGTGGGACGACGGCACGGCCGGGCCCGCCTGGCTGGTCGTGGACCTGCCGGACGGAGCCTCCGGGCCGACGCCGGCGCGCGCCCGCGCCGCGACAGAATGGCTGCTGCTGCAAGTGCAGGCGTTCCTGACGGCGCCCGCGCTCGCCGACACGCGGCTGCTGATCCGCACCAAGGGCGCGATTGCCACCGGACCCGGTGACCGAGGCATCGACCCGGCCGTCGCCACCGTCTGGGGGCTGGCGCGGTCGGCCGCGGCCGAGAACCCCGACCGGATCCACCTCCTCGACATCGACGCCGACTCGGCCGACACGCGCCCCGCCGCCGACGGCGACATGCGGGACCTGCTGGCCGCGGTCGACGAAACCGGCCGTGAGCAACTCGCCCTGCGCAACGGCGCACTGCTCGTACCCCGCCTCGTACCGCTCGACGACGACGTGCTGTCCGTCCCGGCCGCGGCGAACTGGCGGCTGACGCCCGGCGGCAAGACCCTCGACGGACTGGCCCTCGAACCGCAGCCGTCGACCGCCGGCGAACCGCTCGACGCGGGCCGGATACGAGTCGCGGTGCGCGCCGCCGGCCTGAACTTCCGTGACGTGATGATCGCCCTCGGGATGTACCCGGGCCGCGTTCCACTCGGTGCGGAAGGCGCAGGAGTCGTCACCGAGGTCGGTCCGGGCGTCACCGGGCTGGCCGTCGGCGACCGGGTGTTCGGCCTGATGACGGAGTGCTTCGGCCCGCTCGCCGAGACCGACGCCCGCACGGTCGCCGCGATGCCGGAGGACTGGTCGTACGCGGAGGCTGCGTCCGTCCCGATCGTCTTCCTGACGGCGTGGTACGCGCTGTGTGACCTGGCTGGTTTGCGTGCGGGTGAGCGGGTGCTCGTGCATGCGGGTGCGGGTGGTGTGGGGATGGCGGCGATCCAGCTCGCGCACCATCTCGGTGCGGAGGTGTTCGCGACGGCGCATCCCTCGAAGTGGGGGACTCTACGGGCTCTGGGGGTGGCGGACGATCACATGGCGTCGTCCCGTGATCTGGACTTCCGGCGGGGCTTCGCGGAGGTGACGCAGGGCGCGGGCATGGATGTGGTGTTGAACTCGCTCGCGGGTGAGTTCGTGGACGCCTCGCTCGAACTGCTCCCGCGCGGTGGCCGGTTCATCGAGATGGGGAAGACCGACGTCCGTACCGAGGACGGCCTTCCGGTAGACGTCACGTACCGCACCTTCGACCTGTCCGACCCCGCACCGGAGCGCATCGGAGAGATGCTGTGCGACGTGCTCGCCCTGCTCCGGCGCGACGCGCTCGACCTGCTGCCGCTGACCACCTGGGACGTACGCGAGGCGCCGGCCGCGTTCCGGTACCTCGGCCAGGCCAAGCACACCGGCAAGCTGGTGCTGACCGTGCCCCCGCCGCTGGACCCGGACGGCACCGTCCTGGTCACCGGCGGGACCGGCACCCTCGGCGCGCTGCTGGCCCGGCACCTGGTGACGGAGCACGGCGTACGGCACCTGCTGCTGACCAGCCGCCGCGGACCCGAAGCGCCGGGCGCCGCCGAACTCGTCGAGGGACTGCGGCGGGCGGGCGCCGAAGCGCACGTCGTCGCCTGCGACGTGGCCCACCGGGACCAGGTCGCCGCCCTCCTCGACGGCATCGACCGGGCCCACCCGCTGACCGGCGTCCTGCACGCCGCCGGGGTCGCCGACGACGCCGTCATCGGCTCCCTCACCCCGGAACGGATCGCCACGGTGCTCGCCGCCAAGGCCGACGCCGCATGGCACCTGCACGAGCTGACCCGCGGCGCCGACCTCGCCATGTTCACCCTGCTCTCGTCCGCGTCAGGGGTGCTCGGCTCCCCGGGCCAGGCGAACTACGCGGCGGCCAACACCTTCCTCGACGCGCTCGCCGAACACCGCCACGCCCGCGGCCTGCCCGCGCAGTCGCAGTCCTGGGGCCTGTGGGCCCAGCGCAGCGGCATCAGCGGACACCTCACCGACGCCGACCTCGCGCGCATCGCCGCGTCCGGCATGGTGCCGCTGAGCACCGACGTCGGGCTACGGATGTGGGACCGCGCCCAGCGCCGCAACGACCGGCCCCACCTCGCCCTGTTCCCCACCGATCCGCGACACCGGCACACCCACCCGCTGCTCGCCGGCCCGGCCGTGTCCGGCCGCGCCCCGCAGCCGCGGAAGGCAACGGCCGTCGGACAGGCCGACGCCCGCGACCGGCTGGCCGCACTGCCCGCCGGTGAACGCCGCCGCACGCTCGTCGCCCTCGTCCGCGAGCACGCCGCCGCGGTACTCGGACACGTATCCGTCGAAACGGTCGATGACGAACGGGCCTTCAAGGACCTCGGGTTCGACTCCCTCACCGGCATCGAGTTGCGGAACCGGCTGAACGCCGCCACCGGCGTGTCACTGCGGCCCACCCTCGTGTTCGACCACCCGACCCCGGCCCTGCTCGCCGCCCACCTGGACCAGCAACTCGCCGCCGGCGCCACGACCCGCGCCACCACCGGCGCCACGGACCCGACCGACCTGACCGACCCGACCGACGACGACCTCACCGAGGCCGAGTTCCGTCGCCTGGTGGCCACCATCCCGCTCCGGACCCTCCGTGCAGCTGGCCTCAGCGGCCCGCTGCTGCGGCTCGCCCACGGAGAGGGCCACGGAGAAGGCCACGAGGACGGCCACGAGGACGGCCGTGCACCGGCCGCGCCCGAGGACCGCCCCGGGGAGATCGACGCCATGGATGCCGACGAACTGATCCGCATCGCCCTCGACACGCTCGAATCCTGACGCTTCCGGGAGACACGACCATGCAAACCTCGGCCGATCAGCTCGTCCAGGCGCTGCGCGCTGCGCTGAAGGACAACGACCGGCTCCGGCGCGAGCACCGCGACCTGGCCACCGCCGCGCGGGAACCGATCGCCGTCGTCGGCATGGCCTGCCGCTACCCGGGCGGCGTGACCACCCCCGCGGAGCTGTGGCAACTCGTCGCCCGCGGCGGCGACGCCATCACCCCGTTCCCCCGCGACCGCGGCTGGAACCTCGACGAACTGCGCGGCTCCGACGCCGACGAGGCCGGCACGTCCTACGTGCAACTCGGCGGGTTCCTCCACGACGCGGCCGACTTCGACGCCGAGTTCTTCGGCATCAGCCCGCGCGAGGCGCTGGCGATGGACCCCCAGCAACGCCTGCTCCTGGAGACCAGCTGGGAGGCCGTCGAACGGGCGGGCATCGACCCGGGGTCGCTGCGCGGCACCAAGGTCGGGGTGTTCTCCGGGCTGATGGGCCAGGGGTACGCATGGCGCCTGTCGGACGTGCCGCCGGACGTCGAGGGCTACGTCGGCACCGGCAACACGGCGAGCGTCGCCTCGGGCCGGGTCTCGTACTCCTTCGGCTTCGAAGGACCCGCGATCACCATCGACACCGCCTGTTCCTCCTCGCTGGTGGCCGTGCACCTGGCCGCCCACGCCCTGCGCCGCGGCGAGTGCACCATGGCGCTGGCCGGCGGCGTCACCGTGATGTCCACACCGGACACCTTCGTGGAGTTCTCGCGCCAGCGCGGACTGGCCCCGGACGGGCGCTGCAAGGCGTTCTCCGCCGAAGCCGACGGCACCGGCTGGGCCGAAGGCGCCGGCGTACTGCTCCTGGAGAAGCTCTCCGACGCACGCCGCAACGGACACCCCGTACTCGCGGTCATCCGCGGATCCGCCGTCAACCAGGACGGCGCCAGCAACGGCCTGACCGCCCCCAACGGCGCCGCACAGGAAGCCGTGATCCACCAGGCACTCACGGCCGCCGGCCTGACCAGCGCAGACGTCGACGCCGTGGAGGCCCACGGCACCGGCACGAGGCTCGGCGACCTCATCGAAGCACAGTCGCTCCAGGCCACTTACGGCACCGACCGAATCGCGGGCGACCCCATCCGGATCGGCTCCCTCAAGTCGAACATCGGACACTCCCAAGCCGCGGCCGGCGTCGGCGGCATCATCAAGATGATCATGGCGCTGCGGCACCGCACCCTGCCGCGCACCCTCCACGCGGAGCAGGCCAACACCGCGATCGACTGGAACTCCGGCACCATGGCGCTGCTCACCGAGGAGACGCCCTGGCCCGAACGCGACCGCGCCGCCCGCGCCGCCGTCTCCTCCTTCGGAGTGAGCGGCACCAACGCACACGTCATCCTGGAAGCACCCGACGGCCCCGAAGCGGCCGAGGACCCCGCCCGGCCCGCAGGCGACACCGCAACGGCCGACGGCGACGCGACGCCCACGGAGGCGCCCAGGCCGTGGCTGATCGCCGCCCGCAACCCCACCGCACTGCGCGGACAGGCCCAACGCCTGTACGACCTCGTCGCCGAGCGCCCCGAACTGCGCGATGCCGACGTCGAGGTCTC
Organism: Streptomyces sp. NPDC047315; assembly: GCF_040643215.1. Lineage (NCBI taxonomy): Bacteria > Bacillati > Actinomycetota > Actinomycetes > Kitasatosporales > Streptomycetaceae > Streptomyces > Streptomyces sp. NPDC047315. The sequence goes on from NZ_JBEYTZ010000065.1 coordinate 21,045, forward strand.
GCTCCGCACCGGCCGCTCTCCCTTCGAGCACCGTGCTGTGATCACCGGCGACGACCGCGACACCCGGATGCGCGCATTGGCCGCTCTCGCCCGCGACGAACCCTCCGCGCACGCAGTGATCGGCCAAACCGTCCGCGGCGACGCCGTGTTCGTCTTTCCCGGTCAGGGCTCGCAGTGGGTCGGTATGGGCATGGAGTTGTACGACGCGTTCCCGGTCTTCGCCGAACATCTCCAGGCGTGTGCTGTGGCGCTGGAGCGGCATGTGGATTGGTCGTTGCTTTCGGTGCTGCGGGGTGAACCTGAGGCTCCGTCGTTGGATCGTGTCGATGTCGTTCAGCCGGCGCTGTTCGCTGTGATGGTGTCGCTGGCCGGCCTGTGGCGCTCGCTGGGCGTGGTTCCGACTGCTGTGGTGGGTCACAGTCAGGGGGAGATTGCTGCCGCGTATGTGGCGGGGGGTCTGTCGTTGGAGGATGCGGCGTGTGTGGTTGCGTTGCGGAGTCGGGCGCTTCGTGGTCTGGCGGGTCGGGGTGCGATGGCGGCGGTCGGGATGCCGGCTGCCGAGGTTGCCCGGCGTGTCGGCGACAGCGGTGAGGTGTCGGTTGCTGCGGTCAATGGGCCGGTGTCGACGGTGGTGGCCGGCGGTCCGGACGCGGTTGAGGCGTTCCTTGGTGTGGTTGCTGGGGAGGGGGTGCAGGTTCGTCGGTTGCCGGTGGACTATGCGTCGCATTCGGTGCAGGTGGCGGAGATCGAGCAGGAGCTGATGGAGGCTCTGGCCGGGGTGGAGGCCCGGTCGGGGGATGTGGGGTTCTACTCGACGGTGACCGGTGGCGTGGTGGATACGGCGTCGTTGGATGCGGGGTATTGGTATCGGAATCTGCGGCAGACGGTGCGGTTTGAGGAGACCGTACGGTTGTTGTTGGAGCGGGAGGTGCGGCAGTTCGTCGAGTGCAGTCCGCACCCGGCGCTCCTCGCCGGGATTGCCGACACGGCGGCCGAGACCGGAACCCCCGCTGCCACGGTCGGGTCGCTACGCCGTGCCGACGGGGGCCGGCAGCGGTTCCTCACCAGCCTCGCCCAGGCCCACACCCACGGCATACCCGTCGACTGGGCCGCCCTCCCCGGAGCCGACGGCAACCGCGTCGAACTGCCCACCTACGCCTTCGACCGCCGCCGCCACTGGCTCACCTCGACACCGAGCACCCGCCACGGACTGACCGCCGCGGGACTCCACAGCGCCGACCACCCCCTCCTCGGCGCGGCCGTGCCCGTACCCGCCGCCGACGGACACCTCCTCACCGGACGGCTCTCCCTCCACACCCACCCCTGGCTCACCGACCACCGCATCCTCGGCTCCGTACTCGTCCCCGGCACCGCACTGCTCGAATTCGCCACGCACGCCGCCCACCTCGCCGGAGCCCACGGCGTCGCCGAACTGACCCTGGAAGCACCGCTGATCGTCCCCGACGACGGCGCGGTCGACGTGCAAACCCTCGTCGAACAGCCCGACGACAGCGGCTGGCGTGCCCTGAGCATCCACTCCCGCGCCGCCGACGCCCCGGACGACGCACCCTGGCACCGGCACGCCCGCGGATTCCTCACCACCGACGCCGACGCACCCCCGGCCGCAACGCCGAAGCCCGCCGCCTGGCCGCCGCCCGGCGCCACCCCGATCCCCACCGACGACCTCTACGAACGCCTCGCCGGCATCGACTTCCACTACGGCGACGCCTTCCGCGGACTGCACGGCGCCTGGCGACGCGGCCGAGAACTCTTCGCAGACGTACGACTGCCCGAAGGACACACCGTGCAGGCCGAACAGTTCGGCCTGCACCCCGCCCTGCTCGACAGCGCCCTGCACGCCCTCGGACTCGGCCCCGACGCCGACGAAGAGAAGAACGGCGGACTCCTGCCCTTCTCCTGGAGCAACGTCACCCTCCACCGGCCCGGCGCCGACCGGCTGCGCGTGCACATCACACCGGCCGACGAGCCCGACACCATCTCCCTGCGCGCGACCGACACCACCGGCACACCGGTGCTGACGGCCGGCTCCCTCGTCCTGCGGCCCGTCTCCGCGGACCACATCCGCACCGCATCGCGCACCACCGGCGGACTGCTGCGCCGCATCGAATGGCCCGCCCGCCCGCGCCCCACGACGTCCACCCCGTCGGGCCGGACGGTGGTCGTCGGCGACGGCATCGCCGGCTGGCCCACCGTCGACCGACTGCCCGAACTCGCCGAACCCGAAGCGGCCCGATCCACCTGGGACGCCCTGCCCGAGCCGCTGCCGAGCAACGTAGCCCTGGTGTGCACCGCCGAGCCGACGGAGCTGAACGGCGACGCCGCCGAGACGGCCCGCGCGGCGGTCGTCCGGACGCTGCGCCTGGTCCAGGACTGGATCGGTGACGTGCGGCTCGCGGACTCCCGGCTGGTCCTGGTCACCCGCGGAGCCGTCGAGGTGCTGCCGGGCGAGGGCGTCACCGACCTCGCGTACGCGGCGGTGTGGGGCCTGGTGCGGTCGGCCCAGAACGAACACCCCGGCCAGTTCGTCCTGCTGGACGTCGACGACGTGGATGTCGCTCCCGAACTCCTGCGCGCGGCCCTCGCCACCGGAGACGACCAGCTCGCCGTCCGCGGCGGCACCCTGCACTCACCCACGCTCGCCACCGTGCCGGCCGTCGCGCCCGCCGCTCCCCACTCCATCGATCCTGAGGGGACGGTGTTGGTGACGGGTGGTTTGGGTGTGTTGGGTGGTTTGGTGGCGGAGTGGTTGGTGTCGGTGTGTGGTGTGCGT
>NZ_JBEYTZ010000066.1:0-23503 GCF_040643215.1 Streptomyces sp. NPDC047315
AGCCATCTGGCACAACCGGGCCAACGGAACACCGATCACCCGATCACTGATCGCCTACGACCACTGACCAAAAGCATCGGACTTACTCGTCTAGGCGCGGCAGAGCAGTTCGCCGTGCGGCACGAGGAACCACGCGTCCTCGTGCGCACCCCAGGCGCGCCAGCCCTCGGCGATCGCGGCCAGCTCCTCCGGCGTGGCGTGGCCGCCGTCCACCGCGATCCGGCCGTACTGGGAGGCCGTGGTCCGATCCGCCCACAGCCCGCTCCACCAGGCGCGGTCCTGCGGGGTCGCGAAGCACCACAGGCCCGCGCCCGGGGTGACGTCGGTGAAGCCCGCGGCGCGCGCCCAGGACTGGAGCCGGCGGCCGGCGTCGGGCTCGCCGCCGTTGGCGCGGGCGACGGAGCGGTACAGCGCGGACCAGGCGTCCAGGGCGGGAACGGCCGGGTACCAGGCGAACGCGGCGTAGTCGCTGTCGCGGACGGCGACGATCCCGCCCGGCCGGCACACCCGGCGCATCTCGCGCAGCGCCCCCACGGGGTCGCCGAGGTGCTGCAGGACCTGGTGGGCGTGGACCACGTCGAAGGAGTCGTCGTCGAACTCCAGCGCGTTGACGTCCGCGACGGCGAACCGGACGTTGTCGACGCCCCGCTGCTCGGCGTGCGCCCGCGCCTGAGCGACGACGTCCGACGCCAGGTCCACGCCCGTGACGTGACCGCCGCCCCCGCCCCCGTCACCGTCGGCGACCAGTTCGGCGAGGTCGGCGGTGATCGTGCCCGGTCCGCAGCCGATGTCCAGGACCCGCATCCCGGGGCGGAGTTCGCCGACGAGGTACGCGGCGGAGTTGGCGGCGGTGCGCCAGGTGTGGGAGCGCAGCACGGACTCGTGGTGTCCGTGGGTGTAGACGGCGGTCTCGCGTACGGCGGGCTCGGACACGGCTGTTGGCCTCTCGACGGCGGGCGACGGTTGCTCCACCCTAGAGGAGTCGTATCGAATAACGGGATGGGTGTCTCATGATGTGGTCAGGCGGGGTGTCAGAGAAGACGTTCGGGGCGATAGACCACCAGTGCCCGGGGCAGCTTGTCGACCGTCAGCGACGTCGGGCACTCGGTCACCTCGCCGTCGTACGCGAGCGGGGTCCCCGGTGCGATGCCCGTGATGCGGACGCGGTGGTGCTGCCGGGCCGCGTGGACGGGGGAGCGGCTGAGCGGGCCCGCGAGCGCCGCGGCCACCAGCCGCAGCCCGGGGTTGGCGCCGCCGTGCACGATGCGTACGTCCAACAGCCCGTCCGCGAGGTCCTGGCGGTTGCCCGGCGCCGGACCCGACTGCCGGTACAGGCCGTTCCCCGCGAACAGCAGCCACACCGGGCGCCGGCGCCCCGCCACCTCGACCACCAGCGGACGGCCCCGGCGCAGCACCGTCACCGCGGCCAGCACCCCCGCCGGCCAGCCCCCCAACCGGTGCTCCCAGCGCTCCCGCAGGCGCACCAGCTCCGGATAGACACCGAGGCTGAGCGTGTTCACGAAGTACCCGACCGACGTGCGCCCCGCCGACGCCGCGCCCGGGCCCGCCGCGAATCGGCCCAGGTCCACCCGTACCGCCTCGCCTGCGGCGAGCGCACGACACGTGTCCTGGACCGACTCGATCCCCAGGTCGTGCGCGAAGTGGTTGTACGTGCCGCCGGGGAACACCGCGAGCGGCAGGCCGCGGGAGACCGCGACCGTGGCCGCGGCATTGATCGTGCCGTCGCCCCCGTACACCCCCAGCACCCGCGCCCGCTGCGCCGCCCGCGCCAACTCCGCGGCCACCTCGCCGGGCTCGCACTCGACCACCTCGGCCCGCGGCAGCGCGGCTGCCACCAGGCCCGCCAGCGCCGCCGACCCCGACCGCCGGTTGACCACGACCACCAGGCCGTCGCCCTCCGGCAGCACCGGCGGATCCACCGGGTGGGCCATCGGCGGCGACAGTTGGGAGCGGGTCGGCACCAGCCCTCGCACCGCGAACGCCGCCCCCACCCCGAGCGCCGCGCCCACCAGCACGTCACTCGGATAGTGCACGCCCGTGTACACGCGGGAGAACGCCACCGAAGCGGCGAGCGGCGCGACCAGCGCGCCCCACCCCCGCGACTCCATCGCGACGCCCGTCGCGAAGGCCGCGGCGGACGCGGCGTGCCCCGAGGGGAACGACGTCGTGAACGGCTGCCGCTTCAGCTGCCGCACCAGCGGCACGGCGTCCAACAGCGGGCGCGATCTTCGGACCGTCCGTTTGCCGACCGTGTTGATCAGGGCCGAGGCGAGGGCGAGCGAGGCCACGCCGCGCCCGGCCGCCCGGCGGGCCCGGGCGTCGCGCCCCACGGCGGCGATGCCGGCCGCCGCGCCGAACCACAGCACGCCGTGGTTGGCCGCCCGGCTCAGCCGGGGCAGCACCGGTTCCGCGCCCGGCCACTGCTGCCGGGCCACGCCCTGGAAGATCCGTCGGTCCCACCGGCTCACCCACCGGTGTTGAGGCTCCGCGTCATTCATGGCTCGCGGTTACCCGCAGACACGGCCCGCCACGCTTCCCCACCGCCGATCGGCCGCCCGGCGACGGCCGCACCGCGGGCCGGCGCGGGTGGCCCAGGTCGACGGGCGGGCCGACCCGGCCGTCCGTATAAAGGGCAGGAAGGGACGGAACAAGGGGCAGGAAGGCAGGCAGGAAGGGCGGACGGGCACAAGGACGCCGCGGCAGGAGGACGGCTCGGTACGACGACGCCGCCGCGGCACGAGCGACGGAGGTGACGCGCATGGCCCCCGGCCGCACCGAGGGCGACGGGCCCGCTCAGGACCACGGCCCGGTCCGCTTCGGACCGGGTGCACCCGAAGCGGGGCTCCCGGTGGTGGCGGAGCTCGTCGAGGTCGTCGCCGAAGCCGCCGCCCACTCGTCGGGCGAGCCCCCGGGCGGCACCGTCGCGATCCGCGAGTCCGCCGCCGGGTACTGGGCCCGCCGCGGACTGCGCACCCGCCCCGACGAGGTCGTGGCCGCCGCCGGGGCGCAGGCGCTGCTGTTCGCGCTGCTCGCCGCGTACGACGGGGACGTGCTGCTGCCCCGGCCGAGCCCCGCGTGGTGGACCCCGCAGGCCCGGCTGCTGCGGCACGCGGCCTACCACGTGCCGACGCCCGCGGAGAGCGGCGGCGTGCCCGATCCGTACGCACTGCTGGAGACCGTGCGGCGGGTCAGGGCGGAGGGCGGCCGGCCCGGCGTGCTGCTGCTGTCCATCGCCGACGACCCCACCGCGAGCGCGGCGCCCCCCGAACTCGTACGGGAGGCGTGCGAGGCGGCCGTGTCGCAGGGACTGCACGTGGTCAGCGACGAGACCTGGCGGGACACCCTGCACCGACCGCACGAGACCGTGCTGGTCAGCCCCGCGGAGATGGCCCCCGACGACGTCACCGTCCTCACCGACCTGGTGGGCGCGCTGCTGCCGTCGTCCTGGCCGGCGGCCGTCGCCCGCTTCCCGGAGTCCGACCGGGTGCACCGGGATCGGACCCTGGACGTGCTGGCCGCCCTCGGGGCGCGCGTCGCGGAGCCCGTCGCGGTCGCCGCCGGATACGCGCTGGGCGAGCCGGCGCCCGTACTGGACCGTGCGGAGCGGGCCGCAGCCCTGCACGGCCAACTCGCGGAGGCGGCCCACCTCGCCGTCCTCGCGGCCGGCGCCCTCGCCCGCCCGCCGCAGGCCGGACGCCATCTGTACGTCGACCTCGGGCCGCTGCGCCCCGCCCTCGCCGCCCGCGGCGTGAACGACTCCATGGAGCTGGAGGAGTACCTGACGGGGCGGCTCAACGCGCCCGTGCCCGGCGGCCACCGGTTCGGGGACGAGTTGGGCGCCCTGCGGGTGCGGATCTCCACCGGGCCGCTCGCGGGGGCGACGGCGGAGGAGCGCGCGCAGTCCCTCGCGTCCCCCGCACCGCTTGAACTGCCGCACGTCGCAGCGGCGTTGAGCACTTTGGGCACGGCCTTCGATGAACTGCGGTGATCGGAGCCCCGGATGAGCGACGGCACGGAGGGAAGGACCGCAGTCGAGACCGTGCGGCACACGAGGGACGGGCACAGGGGGACGCAGTGGACGCTGTGGACACGATGGACCTGGCGAAGACGATGAACACGCCGAAGACGGAGCGGGAGAGCGCCGTCGCGCAGACCGCCGGACCGCGGGCGGCAGGCGCGGTCCGTACGGGATCCCCCGACTCGTCTCCCGCGTCCCGCACCCGGCCACTGGGCGAACTGCGCCGCTGGCCCCGCTCGTTCGCCGACCGGCTCACCGCCCCCATGCCGGGCGTCCGCGCCGTGCTGCGCCTGGCGGCCGAGGGCGGACTGCGCCCCGGGGCCCGCGGGCTGCGGGACGCGGCCCGGCTGCCCTTCGCACCGGGCCCGCTGCCCGTGGTGGACGCCGCGACCGTCGCCGTGACCTGGGTCGGCCACGCCAGTTGGGTGCTGCGCGTGGGCGGGTTGACCGTGCTGACCGATCCCGTGTGGTCACGGCGCATCCTCGGCACCCCGGCCCGGCTCACCCCCGTCGGCGTGCGCTGGGAGGACCTGCCGCCGGTGGACGCGGTCGTCATCAGCCACAACCACTACGACCACCTGGACGCCCCCACCCTCAAACGGCTGCCGCCCGCGACCCCCGTGTTCGCGCCCGCCGGCCTCGGACGCTGGTTCCGTCGGCGGGGGTTCACCCGGGTGACGGAGCTGGACTGGTGGGAGGGCGCGGAGCTGGCGGGCGTGCGCTTCGACTTCGTACCGTCCCACCACTGGTCGCGCCGCACCCTCACCGACACCAACCGCACCCTGTGGGGCGGCTGGGTGCTCAGCGGCGGGAGCGATGGAAGCGGCGGCACGGACGGCATCGGTGGCGCCGACGGCGGATCGGTGTACTTCGCCGGCGACACGGGCTACGGCCACTGGTTCAAGGAGATCGGCCGCCGCCACCCCGGCATCGACGTGGCGCTGCTGCCGATCGGCGCGTACGCGCCGCGGTGGTGGCTGAGCGACGTGCACACCGACCCGGAAGAGGCGGTGCGCGCCTTCGAGGACCTGGGCGCACGCCACCTGGCACCCATGCACTGGGCGACGTTCGCGCTGTCCGCCGAGCCCGTCATGGAGCCGCTGGAGCGGCTGCGCGCGGCGTGGGAGCGCACGGGCCGGCCGCGCGAGCGGCTGTGGGACCTGCCGATCGGCGCGTCGCGCGTCCTGGCGGCGTGACGCCGGTCGTACGGATCGTGCTCGCAGCGCCGGTCGTTCGGCCCTATGCGTGGCCGCCCGCGGAGCCCGGGCGGTGCGGGCGGCCCTGGCGCAGCCGGCGCCACACCGCGGGCGCGCCGCTGATGACGACCGTGAGCGCCACCGCGAGCAGCACCCCCTTCCATGCCTCGTCGAAGAGCGAACCGCCCAGGATGCCGATGAGCTGGTACGTCGCCGCCCACGCCAGGCACGCCGGGACGTCGCCGCGGACGAACGCCCGCAGCGGCATCCTGGCGAGCAGACAGGCCAGCATCACCGGGATTCTCCCGGCCGGGACCAGCCGGGAGAGCACCAGGACCGCGACGCCGTGGTCCGTCAGCTTCTGCTGCGCCTGCTCCAGGCGCTCGGGGGCGGCGCGGGCGCGCAGCTCCGCCAGCCAGCGGGAGCCGTTGCGGGAGCGCACGCCCCGCTGACCGAGCCAGTACAGGGTCACGTCGCCCAGGAACGCGGCGGCGGACGACACCAGGAAGACGTACATCAGGGCCAGGGGGTCGGTCTGGTGGAAGGCCACCACGGCGGCGGAGCTGACCACCGCGCCCGTGGGCACCACCGGCACCAGAGCCCCCAGCGTCACCAGCAGGAAGAGCGAGGGGTAGCCGACGGCCTGCTGGGTGGACTCGGACGGCAGCCGTCCGACGGCGTCCGCGAGCCCGCCCACCGTGTCCGACAGCTGTCCGACGACCTCGGACAGGCGTGATGTCACCGAGCGGCCTCCGGCCCGAACCGTTCCCGTTCGCCGTGGCCGAGGCGGTGCACCGCCACCCGGGGGGCGAGCCGGGCCGCCTTGCGGACGAACTCGTCGCCCGGCGAGTGGAACTCGTGCGGTCGCACGCTGTCCATGCCGATGGGCCAGTACGTGCCGTAGTGCACCGGGACCGCGGAGCGGGGCGCGAGGACGGCGAGGGCCTGCGCCGCGCGGCCCGCGTCGAGGTGGCCGTGGCCCAGGTAGGGCCCCCAGCCGCCGACGGGCAGCAGGGCGACGTCGACCGGGCCGACCTCGTCCGCCATGGTGTCGAAGAGGCCGGTGTCGCCGGCGAAGTACGTCCGCGCCGCGCCGTTGATGACGTAGCCGAGCGCGGGCGCGCGGTGCGGTCCGAGCGGCAGCCGCCGACCGTCGTGGAGCGCGGGCACGGCCCGTACGGAGACGTGCCCGATGTCGACCTCGTCGCCGGGGCCGACCTCGGTGACCCGCAGGTCGAGCCGGGCCAGGGCTGGGACGGCGCGGGGCGCGCCGCGCGGCACCACCAGCCGGGTCCCGGGCGCCAGTCGGGCCAGCGACGGCAGGTGCAGGTGGTCGGAGTGCAGGTGCGAGACGAGGACGGCATCGGCCACGGCGGCCTCGGGCGGGGGGAGCGCGCCGCGCCTGCGCCGGAGGTGCGCGAGGCGGCGCACGAACAGCGGGTCGGTGAGGACCCGCACGCCGGAGTCCTCGACGGTGCAGGTGGCGTGCCCCCACCAGGTGACCTCCACCGCCACGCGGCCCCTCCCTCGTCTCCCTCGTCCGTGAGCGCGTCTTCGCCCCCGAGCCTAGGGCACTTCTGCGCAGCGGTGCCGGCGCGCGTCGAACGGCTGGGCGGCGGGCGAAGGCGCGTCGGACGCCGGCGCGTCTGGTGTCGGCGCAGGTCGGAGGGCGGAGGCGGGCGTTCCGTGGCAGGTTATCCACAGGGCCGACGGGGTCGGTGGCGGCTGTGCCAGGCTGGTACCGGCGCCCGGCGGGACGGCAGTGCGCGCACAGAGCGAGCACAGAGCACGGACAGGCCAGGCGCAGGCGCAGAGGCAGGAATAGGCACAGGCACAGGCACGGCGCGAGTGAGGCGCCAGCACGGCACGGGGACGGTACGGGGTGAAACGGCAGTGACCGAAGGGCGATGGCACAGGGCGGGGGGCGCCCTGCTTCGAGTGATCGTGGTGTGGGCGGTGTCCACGCTGACGATGCTGGCGCTCGCGGGCGCCCTGCCGGACTTCCGGCTCCAGGCCGCCGACGGCGACAGCATCACCCGTACGGCGCTGACCGCCGCGTGGGGTGCGGGCGCCTTCGGCCTGTTGACCGCGCTGGTGTGGCCGCTCGTGGTGCGGGCACTGCTGCTCGTGCCCGCGCTCGTCCTGGGGCTGCTGGTCTTCTTCTTGAACGGCTCGTTGTTGCTGGTTGCGCTCTGGCTCATCCCGGACGGCCGGGGCGACGTCGGGCCCGAGACCGCGGTGGTGGTGGCCGCCGTGATGTCCGCCGTCGCATCGGCCACCTCCACCGCGCTCGCCGTGCGCGACGACAACGCGTACCGGCGCCGCCTCTCCCGCCTCGCCACCCGCCGCAGAAGACGCCAGGGCACCGACTGCGACGACTGCCCCGGCCTGGTCTTCGTCCAGCTCGACGGGGTGGGGCACGAGGTGCTGCTGCGGGCGGCCAAGGACGGGCTGATGCCGACCGTCGCGCAGTGGCTCGACACCAGCCACCGGCTCACCCCCTGGCGCACGGACTGGTCCAGCCAGACCGGCGCCAGCCAGCTCGGCATCCTCCACGGCACCACCTTCGACGTCCCCGCCTTCCGGTGGTACGAGAAGGACACCGGCCGGATCATGGTGAGCAATCGACCGGCGAGCGCGGTGGAGCTCCAGCGCCGCGCCGTCGAGCGGACGGGTGACGGCGGGCTGCTCGCCGCGGACGGCGCCAGCCGGGGCAATCTCTTCAGCGGCGGTGCCGAACAGGTCGCCCTGGTGCTCTCCGTCGCCGCCCGCCGCGGCCGGGCCAATCGCTCCCGCGCCGGTTACTTCGCCTACTTCTCCGATCCCGCGAACGCCGTCCGCACCGCGGTGTCCTTCTTCGCCGAGGTCGTCAGGGAGGTCGTGCAGTCCCTGCGGGCGCGGCTGCGCGACGAGGGCCCCAGGGTGCGGCGGGGCGGGCTGTACCCCTTCATCCGGGCGTTCGCCACCGTCGTGGAGCGGGACGTGGTGGTCGCCGCGGTGATGGGCGACATGCTCGCCGGACGCACCGCGGTCTACGCGGACCTGGTGGCCTACGACGAGGTCGCCCACCACTCCGGTCCGCACAGCCGGGACGCGGCCCAGGTGCTGGAGCGCCTCGACCGCTCGCTGGCCCTGATCGCCAAGGTGGCCGAGCACGCGCCGCGGCCGTACCGCATCGTCCTGCTGTCGGACCACGGCCAGAGCCCCGGCGAGACCTTCGAGAGCGCCTACGGGCTCACGCTGAAGGACCTCGTGCGGGCCGGGTGCGGACTGCCCGTGCCCCGGCGGGCCGAGCGGTCCAAGAGCGGTGCTGAAGCGCGCGAGGCCGCCCGGACAGCGCTGCGGAACGCGCTGCACCGCAAGTCGGGCGAGGGCGCCGACGAGCGGCCGGACCCGGGCGCCGACCCGCTCGTGCTCGCCTCCGGGAACCTCGCGCTGATCTCCTTCGGCGACGTCCCCGAGCGGCTCAGCCGCGAGCAGCTCGACGCCCGTCACCCCGCCCTGCTGAGCACCCTGGCGAACCACCCCGGCGTGGGCTTCCTCCTGGTGCGCAGCGAGGCGCACGGCTCGGTGGTGTTGGGCGCGGCCGGGCAGGAAGTGCCGGTCGCCGAGCTGTCCGACGACGGTCCGCTGGCCGGCTTCGGCAAGGGCGCGGCCGACGCCGTGCGGCGCACGGACTCCTTCCCGCACGTCGCCGACGTCATGGTGAATTCGATGTACGACCCCGAGACGGGGCGGGTGCACGCCTTCGAAGAGCAGATCGGCTCGCACGGAGGGCTCGGCGGCGAGCAGTCCCAGCCGTTCGTCCTCGCCCCGGTCGAGCTGTCCCCGCCCGTCGACGACGGCGCGGAGCTGGTCGGTGCGGAGGGCGTGCACCGGGTCTTTCGACGGTGGCTGCGCGAGTGCGCGGGCCCGCAGATACCCGCCGAAGGCACAGCTGACAAGGCTGACGAGGCGGAGGAGCAGGGGAAGCCGGCGGCGTCCGGGGCGCCCGGTGTCCCCGACGACGGGACGCCGACGCTCAAGAAGCCGGACGCGGGGGCGGCCGGGGGCGCGGAGTCCGGGGCCGGGGCTCGGGGGTAGCCGCGGGCGGGTGGCGCGCCCTCGGGTGCCGGCGCAGGGCCCACGAAGAGCGGGCGTTCGGGTGGCCGCCACGCCGGTAGTCGGCGTAACGCACGTCCCCCGGGAGAGGGGACGGTGACCGCGGTCTGTCGTGTCGGCGCGAAAACCGGGGACTGGATGCCTGTCCAGGAGGTTGCGCCCCATGAATCAGCCACCGGCCGTTTCCCCGCGCGTGATGTGTCACGTCCGCGCGTGGTGCAGAGCGCGCGGCCGGGCGCGCGGACTGCGCGCCGTGTTCATCGTGCTGGTCGCGCTGTTCGCCCTGGCGGGGACCTCCGTGGGGGCGGCCGGAGCGCAGCCCCTGGAAGCCACCGAAGTGCGGGCTCCGCTGTCCGCCGCCGGTGACGCCGCCGGAGGCGGCACAACGGGGCAGGCCGAGGAGGCGTATGCGAGTGCCGCGCCCGCCGCACGTGCCCGTGCCGCCGTGCGGCCGTACGGCGCGCGTTCGACGGTCATCCACGTCCTGGCGCGGCCCGCCGTGACGCCGCTGCGGCCCCCACCGCCGCCGCCCGAAGCTCCTCGGTGCGTGGTCCTGCGCTGCTGACCCGCGCGCACGCCCGGTCGACGTCGGACCGGAGCCGTGCCCCGCTCAGCACGCAGTGACCCCCCACCCCGAAGAGGAGCACCGCCATGCCCATCGATCCCTTTGCCGCGCTGAACGCCATGCTGCGGGCCGAAGCCACCCGCGCCGCCGACGAACGGCAGGCGCGTCAGCGACAGCAGGCCGCCGAGAACGGACCCGCGAAGGAGTCCGAACCGCGACCCCCGCTGGTCCGCGCCGTCGACGAGCGCAGGGGCTGAACCACCAGCGGGCGGCCGGCCGGGTTCCACCGGCCGGCCGCCCGTCGGCGCCTCGCGCCCCCTCCGCCCGGAAGACCGTTCCGAGCAGGGCATTACCTCTCGCGTAATCGACCCACCCCCACCCCCACCGGCAGGCTTTGTCTCACCGGAACCCGGGCGGCGCACTCCGCTCGGGCTCCGGATCCCGACGGCCCGACGGCCGGTCAGTACGTTCCCGATGGAGGTTGGTCCCCATGTCCGCACCCACCCTGCTCGCCGGCATCTCCCGCACCACCGAGCCCACCGTGATGCTGCGCCGCTTCCTCGCCCTGGACGCGGTCGTCACCGGGACCAACGGCATCGCGTACATCGCCGCGTCGGGCCCCATCGGGCGACTGCTCGGCGTCGACGCCGGAGTGCTGCTGACCGTGGGAATCGCCATCTTCGCGTACGGGCTGGGCGTCGCCCTCCTCGCGAGCCGCCGCGAGCCCCACCCGGCCGCCGTGACGGCCGTCGTCGACATCAACGTGGTCTACGCCCTGGTCAGCATCCTGGGGGTGCTGCTCTGGCTCGACCCCACGACCGCGGGCGCCGTGTGGATCCCGCTCCAGGCCCTGGTCGTGGCCGGTTTCGCGGTGGCCCAGTGGGCGTCCCTGCGCGCAGTCGTCAAAGGCTGAGCGACTGGAGGTGGGCGTGCGTCGCCGGGTCGGCCGGGAGCATCGTCTCGATGGCCAACTCGGCGACGGTCACGTCCATCGGCGTGTTGAAGGTGGAGATGGACGAGACGAAGGACAGCACCTCGCCCTCGTGCTCGATCCGCAGCGGCAGCGCGAAGTACGGGTAGGGGGCGGCGCCGGGAGCGCCGGCGCCCGGCCCGTCGTCCTCGCCCTGCGGCACGGGGTAGCCGGCCACCTCGTCGTACAGCGCACGCAGCTCCTCCGAGCGCACCAGCGCCAACTGCCGCTCCATCTGGTGCAACAGGTGTTCGCGCCACTCGGGGAAGTTGCGGATGCGCGGCGCGAGCCCTTCCGGGTGGAGGGTGATGCGCATCCCGTTCAGCGGCGGCGTCAACAGGTGCGGCGCGATGCCCTCGATGAGCCGGGTCATCCCCAAGTTGGCCGCGACGACGTTGTACAGCCCGTCCACGATGATCGCCGGATAGGGGTCGTAGCCGTGCAGCAGCTGCTGCATCCCCTCCCGCAGGCTGCTCATCGCCGGGTCGTCGAGCGAGGTCTCGGTGTAGCGGGGGGCGTAACCGCCGGCCAACAGCAGGGCGTTGCGCTCCCGCACGGGGACGTCCAGGTGCTCCGCGAGCCGCAGGATCATCTCCTCGCTCGGACGGGAGCGCCCGGTCTCGATGAAGCTGATGTGACGGGCCGAGGAGTCCGCGCGCAGGGCCAGTTCCAACTGGCTGACGCGGCGACGCTCACGCCAGCTCCGCAGCAGAGGGCCCACTCCTGTGTCCGACGCGAGAGTTGTCATAAGCAGACCGTAATACGCCCCTACCCCCGGGCCTGCCCCAGCAGCTCCGCCAACGCCCGGTCGACGTCGACCGCCCGCTCCTCCAACTCGGCGGGCACGGTCGCGTACGAGTGCAGCAGGAAGTGCCGCAGCCGTGCGGTGGTGAACCGCAGCAGCGCCACCCCCTCGGGCGAGCGCAGCTCCACCAGCGTCCGCCCGTCCTGGCACGGCCGCACGCGCACGTCCCCCATGCCGGCCGGGGCGCGCAGCCCGCGGTCCAGCAGCACGCGGGCGAACGTCCAGGTCACACTGGCGCCGCTGAGGCAGGCGGAGGCCGGGAAGGTCATCCGCACCGCCAGGGGGTCGTCGACGCGGTACGTCAGGCACACCGGCACGGAAACGGGCTCGGGGGCCTGGCTGATGAGGTGCGCCGGGACGGACTGCTCGACGGTCGGGAACATGAGGTGCTCCTTCGTGGCTGCTGGTGCGGCTCCTCGTGTGCACTACGACGCACGAGGGCACCCCAGCACTGCACCCCACCCCTCACACGTTCGGGTGATCTGTGTCACATCATCGTTCGGTGGGGCGTGATTGCGCGCCTCGCGCCGCCTCGGCCAGGTGCGGCGAGCGGAACGCCCCTGAAAGGCGCACCAGCCGCTCCCGGCCCAACCCGAGCGCGGCCGTCAGCGACTCCGCGCCGGCCTGGGCGTACTCCTGGTCGGCCTCCTCGGGCGAGCACCCCTGCCCGCGCGCCGCGATCGCGGCGCTCAGCATCGCGGCCACCCCCACGATCCGCGCCTGGTCCGGCTCCGAGCGGCCGGCGGCGAGCATCGCGTCGTGCACCCGCTGGCGCACCCGGTCGTCCAGATACGGCTGGAGCTTCAGCAACTCGTCGTGGATCACGGTCTCCCGCACCGTCAGCCTCAGCTCGGGCGAGGCCCACCAGGGGATCCCGGGCACGGGAGCGAGCCCAGGGGACCGCAGCGGGCGCAACCGCCGCCACAACACCCCCAGCCGCACGTGCGCGACCCCGGCCCGCAGCGCCTCGGAGACCTGCGGCCCCAGCAGCGGGAGCAGGAAGCCGACCGTCGTCACCAACCCGCCGAACGCGGCCAGCGGCGGGGCCACCGCGGTGGAGAGCTCGTCCCAGTCGTGCCCGTTCCAGCGGGCGACGACCGCGGTCAGCTTGGTGACCCCGAAGCCGAGGTTGAACACGAAGCCGACCATCAGCACCACCAGCCCCGCCCGCAGCCACTGACGCACCTCCCGGGCCCAGCGCAGGCACATCACACAGGTCACCAGCGCCGAAGTGATGTGCGCCAGCAGATAGGTGACGATCATCTCGCGGATGAAGGGCGTGTTGGCGTAGTACGTGTCGAGGTCGCGCAGCCGCTCCACGGGCGCGTCCCCGAGCGCGAACAGCACCGAGATGAGCACGATCGCGGCCCCGTACACCGCTATCCACCGCCGGGTGCTGCGGCGGACCCGCTCGGCCGGCCCGCCGCGCCAGTTCACGATCAGGACGAGGCAGGCGCAGCCGAAGGCGCACATGATGCTGTAGACGAGCGGGCCGGAGAGGTTCGCGACCCCCGTGATCCGGTTCACGGCCGTGATCGACGGCGGAGCGGCGAAGAAGAAGCAGATGCCGGCGGTCAGCAGCAGGAAGTGCACGGACTGCACCAGCGGATCGCGCCAACCGCGCAGCAGCGCGGGGAACTTCGCGACGAACGCGATCCCCAGGGCGATGGCGGGGAGGTAGTAGTCGCTGTTGCGCATGGCGCTTCCCGTCCGTCAGCCGGCGCGCCCCGCCCGGCGGTTGCCGAGGGAGGTGTGGATCCGTCGGGCGAGCTCGCTGTGGGGTCCGCGGTCCGCCGTCCCCACCAACCATGGCCGCAACTGCGCGCCCAACTCCAGCCCGAAGGTTTCGGCTTCGGTCTCCTGGCGCTGGCGGAAGTCGGTGCGCGCCGCCAGCCCCTGCACCGCGGCCACGGCCCCGTCCGGGGCTTCCCGGCTCTCGGGCGCGGGGACGGCGCTGCTCGGCAGGTCGGCGTGGCCGCCGCCGTGACCGGCCATCATGTGCCAGACCTCGTGACCGAATATCACCAACTGGTGCGAGGGGTGGGTGTTGGCTTGGACGCAGATCACGTCCCGGTCCGTCATGTCCAGGTAGAGCCCGCTCGCGGTGCCCGGCGGGAACTCCACCAGCCGCAGCACCACCGGTCTGCCGCGCCGCTCGCCCAGCCGCGCGCACAGCGCGGCGAACACGTCGTCGGGGCCGCTGGGACCGGCCCGCTCCAGTGCGTGCGCCAGATCGTCACGGAGTTCGCGCATGGCACTCCGGGTGCTCTTGGTGCTCACTCGCCTCCCCTGCTCGTCCGGACCACACCGTACCGACGGTTGCGCCAGGGCACTACTCTGACCTGCGTTTATGCACGTCAGATTGGCTGTGAATGGTCGCCGGCCGACCCGCGCGGCCCCGTGTGCACACGCGAAGCGCTCAGGTGGCTTCGGCGCCGGACGAGAGGGCGTCCGCCGGTGCGAGGAAGCCGAGTTCACGGTCTGTCAGCGGCGGCTTCGCCAGCCGCGGGCGCAGCGGGCCGCGGGCCGCGGAGAAGAGCACCCGGGGCCGGACCAGCCGACCGAGGCCCGACTGGAGCGTCATCACGTCCGTGAGCGCCTTCGCCATCGCGTACGAACCGGTGGACGTCTCCACCAGACGGTTCACATAACGGCTGACCAGCCGGTCCACCGGATTGGGTGAACGGCCGACGGAGCCGGGGTAGAAGACGTCCTGACCGGTGGCGAGCCCCCACGCCACCCCGGCGGGCCGGGCGACGGCGCGACGCAGCCGACGGGTCAGTCCCGGTGCGGTGACGCCCGCGCGGCGCAGTTCGCGGCGGAGCGCGACCGCCCCGAGCGCGGCCACCGACAGACCGTGTCCGTACACCGGGTTCAGGGCAGCGGCGGAGTCCCCGATCGCCACGAACCCGTCGGGGAGGTTGCGCGCCCGCTCGTACAGCCGCCGCCGGTTGACGGTGCTACGGGTCACCGCGATGTCGCTCAGCGGTTCCGCGTGGGCGAGGAGCTGCCCCACCAGGGGGTGGCGCACGCCGCGGGCGAAGTCGAGGTAGGCGGCCTCGTCGGCGGTGGGCTCGCCGCCGCGGGTGCCCGACAGGCTCACCAGCCAGCGCCCGTCCTCGATCGGGATGATCGTGGCGATCTGGCCGGGGCCGCCGCGGCGCGGATCCGCCTGGATGGTGAAGACCGGACAGCCCTCGTCGGCGCCCTTCGGCGCGCGGTAGATCCGACTGGCGTACGCGACCCCGGCGTCGACGGTGATCTCGCGGACCGGGCCGGCGCCGAGCGCGGCGAGCCAGTGCGGTGCGCGCGAGGCCCGCCCGGAGGCGTCCAGGACCAGATCGGCGCAGATCCGCCGCGCCGGGCCGGCTTCCTCGCGGATCCACACCCCGTCGACGCGGCGGGCGTTCCCGCTCAGGCCCAGCGCCTCCGCCCCGGTGAGGACGGTGATCCCGCCGCCCGGCAGCACCCGGTCGCGCACGGCCCAGTCGAGCAGGTCCCGGCTGCACGCCAGGATGTAGTGCGACTCCGGCCAGCGCCGGTACCAGCCCTCGGGGGAGAGCGACACCATGCCCGTGGGCAGCGGGATGCGGTGCGCCCCGGCGTCCAGCAGCGTGCCCGTGACCCCGGGCGCCAGCGACTCCATCGCGTCCGCGCCGCCCGACCAGAGCATGTGGGCGTGACGGGCCTGGGGCAGTCCCTTGCGGGGGGCCGGCCGGTCCGGCAGGACGTCCCGCTCGATGACGACGACCTCCTGGACGAAGGCCCGGCACGCAGCCGCGGCGAGGAGGCCCGCGATCCCCCCTCCGACGATCACGGCCCTGCGGGGGCCTCGCTGTCGGGGGGACGAGAAGGGTTCGGTCATGGATTGCCGCTCTCAGACATGGCCGCCCTGCGGCGGCCCGCTTCGTGGACAAGTGCTTCCCGGACCAGCGGGCAGCGGTCCAGGACGAGCGAGGTGCGCACCAGGTCGTCCGCGCCGGTGGACGGCAGCACGGGCGGTGCACCGCCGTCGCGCGGGCCGTCGCGGTCGACCGCCGTGCGGTCGGGTCGGGTGTCCCGGACGGTTTCGTCGTCGTGGCTCTTCCGGGCCGCGGCGATCATGGCCGCGTCGGCGGCGGCCCGGGCCCGGTCGGGGGTGTAGTCGGCGGCGCGCGCCCGCGCGAAGACCTGCTCGTGCACCCGGGCGTCGAAGAAGGGGCGCAGGGTGATGAGCCCGTCGTGGATGGCGGCTTCGCGCTGGGTGAGCCGCAGTTGCAGGGCGGCCAGCGGCCCGATCGTGACCCGGGCCGCGCCGGCGGCCCCCGCGCCCGCCAACAGGTCGGCCAGCGGCTTGAGGCGCCGGTGGCGCACCGCGGTGCGCCACTCGATCACCGCGCGCTCGGTGACCAGCGGCAGTACGAACCCGACGCTGATCAGCAGCGCGGACGCGGCGGCGAACGGCGGGGCGACCTGCGTCGACAGGTAGTCGAGGTCCCGGCCGGCCCACCGGGCGCCGACGGCGGTGAACTTGGCCGCGTCGTAACCGGTGTTCAGGACGTAGCCGACGACGATGAGCACGAGCCCGACCCGCAGCACCCCGCTCACCCGGCGCGACCAGCGCCAGCACAGCACCGTCGTCAACACGGCCGCCGTGGTGTGCGCCAGCAGGTACAGGACGATCATCTCGCGGATGAAGGGCGTGTTGGCGTAGTGCGTGTCGAGGTCGCGCAGCCGCTCCTCGGAGGCGTCCCCGAGTGCGAACAGGACGAGCAGCGCGACGCACACGGCGCCGTACGCCACCGAGCACGCCGACGTGGCCCGGCGGGTGCGCTCGGTGACGCCCCCGCGCCAGATGATCACCAGGATGACGCACGCCCCGGAGAACGCGGACAGCACGGCGTACACGAGCGGTGCGGCGGCGTTGGGGACGCCGACGACCCGGTTGATCGCCGCGATCACCGAGACCATGCCCAGGAGGAACACCAGACTGGCCAGGAGCAGCAGCACGCAGACGCACCGCAGCAGGGCGTCCCCGCGGTTGCGGTGCAGCGCGGGCAGCTTCAGCAAGAACGCCCCGAAGAGGAGGGCGCCGGGCACCAGCATGGTCAGGTCCGTGGCCATACGGAACGGGCTCCAGGTGTCGTCGTCATGCGAGGCCGGTCGGACCGGGGCTCGCGCCGTCCGCCCGCAAGGAGCGCTCAGCCGACCCGGTGCGGCCGGCCGACGACGACCGCGGGGGAGCGGGCCGCACCCGGCGCCCGCCGAGGCGCGCTCGGCACACTGCTCCGGTTCTGTCGCACACTGCACCACGCCCCTCGTCGACCGATGCGGATCCGACCTCGGCGCGGCCCCGTCGGATCGCGCGCCTTCCCCAACTCCCCTGTACACGCCGCATCGAGACCGTCACCGGCCGTGCGATCGTGCCACCGTACTTCGTACAGGTGTGCAAAAGAAATCCCGCGTGGGCCATCGCGCCGAGCCGCCCGGGCTCTCTTGCAGGCTGCCGCGCGGGCCGTCGTGCGGGCGGGCGTGGGTCGCCGTGCGGACGGCGTCGGCTGCGGTGCCGGATCGTGCGTCGAACGGTTGCCGCACCTGCCCGGGGCGCCCCGCGCAGGTGCGGCGGCGGGCCGTACGGGGCACGATGGCCGCATGCTCCTGGCACGGCTCGCCGAAGTGTCCCGGGACGTGGCCGCCGCATCCGCGCGCTCGCGCAAGACCGCCCTGCTCGCCGAGGTCTTCGCCGCCGCCGAGCCAAAAGACCTCGGCCCGGTCATCTCCTACCTCTCCGGCCGGGTCCCGCAGGGCCGCATCGGCGTCGGCTGGAGCACCCTCAAGGAACCGCCGCCGCCGGCCGCGTCCGCCACGCTCACCGTCGCCGAAACCGACGCGGCGCTGACCGCGCTCGCCCGGGTCGCCGGAGCCGGCGCCCAAGGCGAGCGCCGACGGCTGGTCCGGGCGCTGCTGGCCGCGGCCACCGCGCCCGAGCAGCACTTCCTCACCGGGCTGTTGTTGGGCGAAGTGCGTCAAGGCGCCCTCGACGCGGTCGCGCTGGAGGCGGTGGCCAGGGCCACCGGCGCCGCGCCGGACGCCGTGCGCCGGGCGGTGATGCTCGACGGCTCGCTACCGCGGGTCGCCGCCGCCGTGCAGGCCGACGGGCCCGCCGCGCTCGACCGCTTCCGGCTGCGCGTCGGCACCCCCGTACTGCCGATGCTGGCGCACACCGCCGCCTCGGTCACCGAGGCCGTACGCACCCTCCACACCGCCTGCTCGATCGAGGAGAAGCTGGACGGCATCCGCGTCCAGGTGCACCGCGACGGCGAAGCGGTGCACCTCCACACCCGCTCCCTCGACGACATCACCGATCGACTCCCGGAGGTCGTGGCGGCGGCGCGGTCCCTGGCCGGCGACGGGTTCGTGCTGGACGGCGAGGTCATCGCGGTGGACGAGGACGGCCGCCCCGTCCCCTTCCAGCAGATCGCCTCCCGCGTCGGCTCCCGTGCGGACGTGGCGACGGCCCGCGCCGCCCTGCCCGTGACCCCCGTCTTCTTCGACGTGCTCGCCGCCGACGGGAGGGACACCCTCGATCTGCCCGGAGCCGAACGCCACGCCGCGCTCGCCCGCCTGGTGCCCGAGGAGCTACGGGTGCGCCGCATCGTCGTCACCGACCCCGGCGACGCCGCGCAACTCGCCGCGGCCGAGGACTTCCTGAGCCGCAGCCTGGCGCGCGGCCAGGAAGGCGTTCTGGTCAAGGCGTTGGACGCGCCGTACGTCGCCGGTCGCAGGGGCCGCGCCTGGCTGAAGGTCAAACCGGTGCACACCCTCGACCTGGTCGTGATCGCCGCCGAGTGGGGCCACGGCCGGCGCACCGGCCTGCTGTCCAACCTCCACCTCGCGGCGCGGGCCGCGGACGGCTCCTTCGTGATGCTCGGCAAGACGTTCAAGGGCCTCACGGACGAGATGCTGCGCTGGCAGACCCGTCGGCTCGGTGAACTCGCCGTGTCCGACGACGGGTTCACGGTCCGGGTCCGGCCCGAGCTCGTCGTGGAGATCGCCTACGACGGGATCCAGCGCTCGTCGCGCTACCCGGCCGGGGTGACGCTGCGGTTCGCCCGCGTCGTACGCCACCGCCCCGACAAGCAGGCGGATCAAGCGGACCCGGTCGAGCGGGTGCTGGCGGGCCCGAAGCCCGTACCGCCGCGCCCCTGAGCAGGCGAATCACGAAAAATGAGTACGCAGTCCACGACCTCGACGCCCATCATGAGGGCGTGATCACTCACATCGCTGCCCCGGCGCGCACGGGGGAAGAACGACTGCCCGACGGGCGGCTCATCGGCTGGGCCGAATGGGGCCCGCGGGACGGCACGCCCGTCCTGCTCAGCCCCGGGGCGGCCACCAGCCGCAGCCTCGGCTTCGGCGCGGACGCGCTGACCGCGCTCGACGCCCGGCTCGTCTCCGTCGACCGGCCCGGGCTCGGCGCCTCGACCCCGGCGCCGGGGCGCACCCTCGCGGACTTCGCCGAGGACGTCCGGGTGCTCGCCGCCCGCAGGGGGCTCGGGCGACCGGCCGCGGTCGGCAACTCCCAGGGCGCCCCGTTCGCCCTGGCCTGCGCCGCCGCCGACGTGGTCGGCGCACTCGCCCTCGTCTCGGCCGCCGACGAGATCGCCGACCCCCGCTTCGCCGACGGGCTCCCGCCCGAACTGCGGCACCTGGTGGACCTGTCCGTGGGGGACCCCGGGGCGGCCGAAGAGGTCTTCGCCGGTTTCACGCCGCAGCAGATGCTGGACCTGGTGATGGGTGCGAG
Source organism: Streptomyces sp. NPDC047315 (assembly GCF_040643215.1). NCBI lineage: Bacteria > Bacillati > Actinomycetota > Actinomycetes > Kitasatosporales > Streptomycetaceae > Streptomyces > Streptomyces sp. NPDC047315. The sequence goes on from NZ_JBEYTZ010000066.1 coordinate 19,460, forward strand.
CCCGGAGTGCGACCTGCGCGTCTACCGGGAGGAGACCTTCGCCGGCGCCTACCGCCGGGCCCTGGACGAAGCCTTCGCCCAGGGGGCCGGGGGCTACGCCCGCGACACGGTGCTCGCCATGGGGCGGTGGGGCATCGACCTCGCCTCGATCCGCGTCCCCGTGGACGTGTGGTACGGAACGGAGGACCGCAGCCACTCCCCGGACCAGGGGGCCCTTCTCACGTCCCGCATCCCCGCGGCCGTACGGCACCTCGTCCCCGACGCCGGCGGCGCCGTCCTGTGGACGCACGCCCACCGCATCCTGGTCACCCTGCTGGGGCACGTCCGGCCGGTGCGGTGACGCGGGGGCAGGGGCGAAGTGCGGTCTGGCGGGGGAGCGGGCGGGACGCGCGCCGACGGGGCACGCTAGAACCCGTAACCCGTAACCCGTAACCCGTAACCCGTAACCCGTAACCCGTAACCCGTATCTGTGCCCGTGCCCGTGCCCGTGCCCGTGCCGCATCCGCGACCGTGCTCGCATACGTGAAAGGAACGCCCGCCCATGCCCGCGCAGCCGCTCTCCCCGCAGCAGATCGAGGAACACCTCCGCGAACTCCCCGGCTGGTCCGTCGCCGACGGCCGGCTCACCCGCAGCTACCGGCTCGGCTCGCACCTCGCCGCGGCGGCCTTCGTGCAGCACGTCGCCGTCATCCAGGACGAGCTGAACCACCACGCGGACGTGACGCTCGGCTACCACTCGGTCGACCTCGCCGTGCAGACCCACGACGCGGGTGGCGCCCTCACCAACCGGGACGTGGCCCTCGCGCAGCGCGTGCAGGGCGTGGCGCCGGCGCACGAGGCGACCTGACGGGCCGTCCGCCCGGCCCCGGCATCCCCGTCGGCGCGGGCGCTCCGCTCACCCCTCGGCCGGCCACTCGCGCCGGACGAAGGCGGCGAAGTCCCCGGGCTCCCGGCCCAGCACCTCGCGCACGTCGGTGGTGGTGGACGCGTTGTGCCCGTCGAGCAGCGTGGTGAACAGCTCGGTCAGCCAACTCGCCTCGGGCTCCGACAGGCCCGCTTCCTGAAGGGCCGTCCGGTACGCGGCGCCGGGCAGCGGCACATAGCGGATCTCCCGCCCCAGGGCGGCGGAGATCTCCGCGGCGACCTCGGCGAAGGTGATCGGGCGCGGCCCGGTGACCTCGTACGTACGTCCTTCGTGACCGTCCTCGACGAGCGCGGCGACCAGCACGTCCGCCAGGTCCTCCGCGTCGATGAAGGGCTCCGCGGTGTCCCCGGCGGGGAAGGCGATCTCACCGCGCCCCAGGCCCTCGGCCATCGGGCCCTCGCTGAAGTTCTGGGCGAAGAAGCTGGCGCGCACCACGGTGAGCGGCACGCCGCCCTCCGCGAGCGCCGCCTCGGAGGCCACCGCTTCCGGCTCGCCCCGCCCGGACAGCAGCACCAGCCGGCCGACGCCGGCCTCGGCCGCCGCCGCTCCGAAGGCGCGCATGGCCTGCGCGGCAGCGGGGGCCGCGAGGTCGGGGTAGTAGTTGACGTACGCCCGCTGCACGCCCTTGAGCGCGGGCGCCCAGGTGTCCGGCGACTCCCAGTCGAAGACGGTCTCGCCGTGGCGCGAGCCCGCCCGTACGGTGATGCCCCGTGCGGTCAGCCGGGGGACCACCCGTCGTCCGGTCTTGCCGGTGGCCGCGGTCACCAGCACCGTGATCTGCCCGTCGGCCGACTCCGTCGTGGGCCGGTCCGCCGCGGTGCGGGCCGTCGTGTTCGCTGTCGTGTTCGCTGCGGTGTGCTTCGTCATGGCTCCAGACTCGCGGCTGCCGCGTGGACTCTCCATGCTCCACAGGATCAATCCCATACGTGTGCGTCTACGTTCGCGGCTCGGCTTTGGACGCCGGGGCGCCGTACGCTGGGCGCCATGGACGTACTCGCCGGACTGCTGGACGGCCCCCGGGCCCGCGGTGCCTTCCTGCTGCGGATGGTGATGGAGCCGCCGTGGTCGGTGCGCGTGGCGGACCGGGCCCCGTTGGCGCTGATGTGCATGACGCAGGGGCAGGCGTGGATCGTCCCCGACGCCGGTGAGCCCGTGCTGCTGAGCCCCGGTGACGTGGCGATCGCCCGCGGACCGGCCCCGTACACCGTCGCCGACAGCCCGGCGACCGAGCCGATGGCGCTGGTGGGACCCGGCGGCGACTGCCGCACCCTGCACGGCGAGCCGCTGGCGGAGGCCATGTCGATGGGCGTACGGGTATGGGGGAACGACCCCGAGGGCTCGGCCGTGATGCAGGTGGGCACCTACCTCATGGCCGGCGAGGTCAGCGGGCGGCTGCTGGCCTCGCTGCCGGACCTCGTGCACCTGCGGGCCGACGAGTGGTCCTGCCCGCTGCTGCCGGTGCTCGACGAGGAGATCGTGCGCGACGACCCGGGCCAGAGCGTGATGCTGGACCGGATCCTGGACCTCCTGCTGGTGGTGGCGCTGCGGGCCTGGTTCTCCCGGCCGGACGCGGGCGCCCCCGCCTGGTACCGGGCCATGGGCGACCCGGTGGTGGGGCGGGCCCTGCGGCTGCTCCAGGACGACCCGGCGCACGCCTGGACGGTCGCCTCGCTCGCGGAGAAGTGCGGGGTCTCCCGGGCCGGCCTGGCGCGCCGCTTCCACGACCTCGTGGGCGAGCCGCCGATGGCGTACCTCACCCGCTGGCGCATCGACCTCGCCGCCGACCTGCTGCGCGAGTCCGAGGCCACCGTGGAGGCGATCGCCCGCAAGGTCGGCTACGGCGGCGCCTTCGCCTTCAGCGCGGCCTTCAAGCGGGTTCGCGGCGTCAGCCCCCAGGAACACCGCAAGCGAGGCGCGGACGGCACATTCGTTTTGCCGCACCAGCAACAAATCTCGCTCTGATCGACGACACGGGCGACGCTGTGGCCATGACCCGAAACGATGAGCACCACGCACCGCACCACGCCCACCAGCAGCACGCCCACACCCACGACCACAGCCATGGTCACGGCGACAACGGTCAGATGGACTGGGCGAAGATGGGACCGCTCCTGGAGCGCGGTGCCGAGGTGTACGCCCCGCTCTACCGGCAGGCCGCGGCCTGGCTCGGCGAGTTGGCCCCGGCCTCCGGGGTGCGCCGGATCCTGGACGTCGGCAGTGGCCCCGGTGTGATCGCCGGGCTGCTCGCCGAGGCGTTCCCCGAGGCGGAGGTGGTCGCCGTGGACGCCACGCCGGAGCTCCTGGAGCGGGCCCGCGCCCGGGCCGAGCGCCTCGGGTACGGGGGGCGCTTCGCCACGATCGAGGCCGAGTTGCCCGGCGGACTCGACGCCCTCGGCACGGCGGACGTGATCTGGGCCGGCGACTCCCTGCACCACGTCGGCGACCAGCGCGGCGCACTGGCGGACCTCGGCGGGCTGCTGCGCCCGGGCGGGGTGGTCGCCCTGGTGGAGGGCGGCCTGCCGGCGCGCCATCTGCCGCGGGACATCGGGATGGGGCGCCCGGGCCTGGAGGTCCGTCTCGACGCCGCGAACGCGGAGCGCTTCGAGGCGATGCGGGCCGCGCTGCCGGGCACCAAGGAAGAGGTGGAGGACTGGCGGGCGCTGCTGGGCGCGGCCGGTCTCGCCCCGACCGGGGCGCGGTCCTTCCTGCTGGACGTGCCGGCGCCGGCCCCGGCCCAGGTGCGCGAGCACCTCGCCGTCAACCTCGCCCACCGGCGCAGCGGCAGCGAGGAGTTCCTGAGCGAGGACGACCTCGCCGTCCTGACGCGGCTGGCTGACCCCGATGACCCCGCGGGCGTGCTGAACCGCGCGGACGTCTTCCTCCTGGCGGCCCGCACGGTGCACACGGCCCGCCGCGCCTAGTTTGTGCCTCGGGACGTAGCCGTCAGTTCCCTGCGGGGAGTGTTGGCGCGAGGTCGTGTCCGCAAGGTCCCGCGTGGCCCGTTCGGCAGTGCCGTGCCGGCTGGCGCGCTTGCGCCGTGGTGCGTGTGCGGTCATGGCGTCTGCGGCCCGTCTGTGGCTGTTCGCGCAGTTCCGCCCCCCATGCCCGGAGGGCATGGG
>NZ_JBEYTZ010000067.1:0-20788 GCF_040643215.1 Streptomyces sp. NPDC047315
CCAACCACCCCTGCACCAACCCCAACACACCCGAAACCACACCAGAAACCACCCCACCACCAACCAACCCACCAGAACCCACACCACCCACACCACCCACACCACCCACCACAACCAACACCACCGACGGAACCACACCACCCCCATCAACCACCCCCACCAACGACCCCAAATCCCGATGGACCTGTACGCCGTGGAATCCGGACAGCAGCTCGCTGCCCTCGGGGGCGATCACCGCGACGTCGGAGTCCAGCGGCACGCCGACGGGCAACCGGTCCCGGTCGAGCGCCGTCCACTCGACCCGGAACAGCGAGTCCGCGACCGCGGGCCCGGTGGCCGCAGGGCCGGCGGAGGCCACCGGTCGGGAGAGGATCCCGTCGACGGCGACGACCGGGTTGCCGGCCGGGTCGGTCGCGGAGACGGCAAGCGTGCCGTCCTGCTGCGTGGTGGCCCTGACCCGTAGCACGGTGGCACCGCCGGCGAAGAGGGTGACGCCGTTCCACACGAACGGCAGGTGCGCCTCGCGCTGCGGGGCGTCGTCTTCGGTGAGCTCCAGCAGCCCTGCATGGAGCACGGAGTCCAGGAGCGCGGGGTGGATGCCGTACGCCGCGGCTTCCGTACGCACGTCCTCCGGGAGCTCGACCTCGGCGAACACCTCGTCACCGCGCCGCCACGCCGCCCGCAAACCACGGAACGCCGACCCGTACTCGTACCCCGCACCCGCCAACCGCTCGTAAAACCCCTCAAGCGAAACCGACTCCGCCCCCGCCGGCGGCCACACCGTCCCCTGGCCGACGGGCTCGGTGGGTGCGACGTCCGTCAGCAGGCCGCTGGCGTGTCGGGTCCAGGGCCGTACGTCGCCGGTGGCCGGCCTCGACTGGACGGTCACCGGCCGGCTGCCGGCCCCGTCCGGGGGCGCCACCCGGACCTGGAGTTCCACTTCCGTCCGCTCGTCGAGCGTCAGCGGCACTTCGAGGGCCAGTTCGTGGAGCCGTTCGCACCCGACCTCGTCCCCGGCGCGCACGGCGAGTTCCACGAACGCGGCGCCGGGCAGCAGCACCGAGCCGTTCACCGCGTGCCCCGCGAGCCACGGCTGCGTGCGCAGCGACAGTCGGCCGGTCAGTACGACGGTGTCCTCGTCGGCCACCTGGACCAGGGCGCCGAGCAGCGGGTGGCCGGCCTCGCCGAGGCCCAGGGCGGTGAGGTCGCCGGCGTCGGGGGCGGCCGGTTCGAGCCAGTACTGCTCCCGCTGGAAGGGGTACGTGGGCAGGTCGAGGTCGGTCGGCGGGGCGGGCAGCACCGGGGTCCAGTCGACGGGTACGCCGTGCACGTGTGCCTGGGCGAGGGACTTCAGGAAGCGGTCGGGGCCGCCGTCGTCGCGTTGCAGAGTTCCGATGGTGACGGCCTGCGAGCCGGCGTCCTCCAGGGTCTGGGTGAGCCCGAGCCGGAGCACCGGATGCGTGCTGACCTCGATGAACGTGCCGTAGCCCAGGTCGAGCAGACGGCGGGTGGCGGTCTCGAACTCCACGGGCTGGCGGAGGTTGCGGTACCAGTAGTCGGCGTCGAGCGTGGTGGTGTCGACGGGTTCGCCGGTGACCGTGGAGCAGAGCAGCAGCGGTGCGCCATGTGCGGTGACGCCGGCCAGCGAGCTCGCCAGTTCCTCGCGGATCGTCTCGACGTGGGCGGAGTGGGAAGCGTAGTCGACCGCGATGCGGCGGGCCCGTAGCCCGTCGGCTTCGCACTCGGCGATCAGCTTCGTCACGGCTTCGGTATCGCCGGCGACGACGCTGGAGCGCGGGCCGTTCGCGGCGGCGAGGGAGATCCGACCGTTCCAGTGGGCGAGCCGGGCTTCGAGGGCGGTGCGCTCCTCGCCGACGGAGGCCATGGTTCCCTCTCCGGCGAGTTTGACGATGGCGGCGCTGCGCAGGACGACGATGCGGGCGGCGTCCGCCAGGGAGAGGGCGCCGGCGACGTGGGCGGCAGCTATTTCGCCCTGGCTGTGGCCGACGACCCCGGACGGTTCGACGCCGTGGGCGCGCCACAGTGCGGCGAGCGACACCATGACGGCGAACGACACGGGTTGGACGACGTCGACCCGGTCCAGGTCGGGGGCGCCTTCGGCGCCGTTTAGGATGTCGGTGAGCGACCAGTCCACCAGGTCGGCGAAGGCGGCCTCGCACTCGGCGATCTTGGCGGCGAACACCCGTGAGGTGGTGAGGAGTTCCCGGGCCATGCCGTCCCATTGGGCGCCCTGGCCGGGGAAGACGAAGGCGATCCGGCCGGACTTGGCGACCTGGCCGGAGACGTTCTGCGGGGCGGGGGCGTCCTCGGCGATGGCGTGGAGCCCGGCGACGAGGTCGGCCCGGTCGGCGGCGACGACGACGGCACGGCGGTCCAGGGCGGCTCGGGTGTGGGTGAGCGCGGCGCCGAGGGTCGCGGGGGCGACGTCGGGTCGGGCGTCGGCGAAGTCCGCCAGGCGGCGGGCCTGGGCGCGGAGCGCGGCGGGGGACTTCGCGGCGACGAGCCAGGGCACCACCGGGGTGCGCCAGTGCGGCTCGAAGGACCCAGCGGGCTCGACGGACTCGGCGGGCTCTGCGGGCTCTGCGGGTTGGCTCTCGGCGTCGGGGGCGGCGGTGTCGGCCCGGGGCGGTTCTTCGAGGATCAGATGGGCGTTGGTGCCGCTGATGCCGAACGCGGAGACGGCGGCCCGGCGCGGTTCGTCGCCGGGCCGCCAGTCGCGGGCCTCGGTCAGCAGCCGCACCGCACCCGAACTCCAGTCGATGTGCGGCGACGGCGCGTCGACGTGCAGGGTCTTGGGCAGCGTGCCGTGTTGCAGGGCGAGGACCATCTTGATGACGCCCGCCATGCCGGCCGCGGTCGCGGTGTGCCCGATGTTCGACTTCACCGAGCCCAGCCACAGCGGCTTGTCCGCGTCCCGGTCCTGACCGTACGTCGCAAGCAGCGCCTGCGCCTCGATCGGGTCGCCCAGAGTCGTACCGGTGCCGTGCGCCTCCACCGCGTCGACCTGTCGCGCCGACACTCCGGCGTCGGCCAGGGCAGCCCGGATGACCCGCCGCTGCGAGGGGCCGTTGGGCGCCGTCAGGCCGTTGGACGCACCGTCCTGGTTGACCGCCGAGCCGCGCACGACGGCGAGGATCCGGCGTCCGTTGCGCACCGCGTCGGCGAGCCGTTCCACCACCAGTACGCCGAATCCTTCCGACAGTCCGGTGCCGTCGGCGGCTGCGGCGAACGCCTTGGCGCGGCCGTCGGCCGCGAGGCCGCGCTGACGGCTGAAGCCGAGGAAGAGCCCGGGCGAGGCGAGGACCATGACGCCGGCGGCGACGGCCAGCGAGCACTCGCCGCGGCGCAGCGACTGGCCTGCCAGGTGCAGGGCGACGAGGGAGGAGGAGCAGGCGGTGTCCGCGGTGACGGCAGGGCCCTCCAGCCCGAAGGTGTACGAGATGCGGCCCGAGAGCACGCTGACGGCGCCGCCCGTCAGCGTGTAGCCCTCGATCTCGGCGGGCAGCCGCGCACCGCTGCCGTACCCGGACGGCGATGCGCCGACGAACACCCCGGTGCGGGTGCCGTGGAGTTTCAGCGGGTCGATCCCGGTGCGTTCGAAGGCTTCCCATGCGCCTTCGAGCAGCAGCCGCTGCTGCGGGTCCATGGCGAGCGCTTCGCGCGGTGAGATGCCGAACAGCTCGGCGTCGAACTGCGTCGCCGTGTCGACGAAGCCGCCTTCGCTGACGTACGACTTCCCCGCCTGGTCCGGGTCGTCGTCGAAGAGGCTCTCCAGCGGCCAGCCGCGGTCGTCGGGGAACTTGGTGAGCGCGTCGCCGCCACGCTCCAGCAGTTGCCAGAAGTCCTCGGGGGACCTGACGTCGCCGGGGAAGCGGCAGGACATGCCGACGATCGCGAGCGGTTGGGTAGCCGCCGTCTCCAGGTGCTGGATCTGCCGGCGCGCCTGACGCAGGTCGGTGGTGGCCCGCTTCAGGTACTCGCGGAGCTTGTCTTCGGTCTTCACGCCTTCACCTCGTTACGACGGATGGATGTCCTGGCGGGCGCCTGCGGCGCGGTGGGGGGTGCGGCGCCGGTCACGAGGTGCCGAGTTCGCCGTCGAGGAGTTCGAACAGTTCGCTGTCGGTCGCGGAGTCCAGGTCGCCGTCCTCGTCGCCCCCGTCGGGAAGGAGGGCGGCGGTGCCGCTCTGCCAGGTGGACAGCAGGGCCCGGAGCCGGCCGGTGACCTCGGTGCGCGCTTCGTCGTCCGCGTCCGGGACCGCGGTCAGGACCGACTCGAACCGGTCGAGCTCCGCGCGCAGCCGGGTCGCGGCGTCGGGCTCGGCGCCGGCGAGTTCGGAGCGGAGGTGGTCGACCAGGGCGCGCGCCGTCGGGTAGTCGAAGACCATCGAGGAGTGCAGGCTCAGACCGGTCGCGGTCTTCAGCCGGTTGCGGAGTTCGACGGCGGTGAGCGAGTCGAAGCCGAGGTCCCGGAACGCGCCGTTCACCTCGACTGCCGAGTTGTCCTGGTGGCCGAGTACGGCGGCGATCTCGCGGACCACCAGCTCCTGCAGCGTGAGGAGCTGTTCCTCGCGCGTCTGGTCGGCGAGCTTGGTGCGCAGCACGGCGGCCGGGTCGTCGGCGGCGCCGTCGTTGCCGGTGCCGTCGGTCGGCATGGCCTCGCGCGCCTCGGGCACGTCCTCGATGAGCCGGCTGGGCCGTTCGGCCACGTAGATCGGGGTGAACCGGTCCCAGCGGAGGTCGATGACGACCCGATAGGTCTCGTCGTGGTCCAGTGCCTGGCGCAGCGCGGTGGTGGCGGCCTCGGGGTCCATCTCCATCAGGCCGTGGCTGCGGGCGCGGTCGCCCACTGATCCGTCGGCCATGCCGCCGCCGGCCCAGGTGCCCCATCCGATGGAGGTCGCGGTCAGGCCCTGCTCGCGGCGCCGCTCGGCGAAGGCGTCAAGGAAGGCGTTGCTCGGGGCGTAGTTGCCGAGCCCGGGCGAGCCGAAGGTGGCCGCCGTCGAGGAGAACAGCACGAACGCCGTCAGGTCCATGCCTTCCGTCACGGCGTGCAGGTTGAGCGCGCCCCCGACCTTGACGCGCTGCACCCGGTCCATCTGGTCGGGGTTCAGGGAGGCGAGGACGCCGTCCTCCAGTACGGCCGCGGTGTGGATGACGGCCCTCAACGGCACTTCGTCGCAGGTCGCGTCGAGGAGCGCGGCCAGTGCGGCACGGTCGGACACGTCGCAGGAGCGGATGGTGACGCGTTTGGCGCCGAGGGTGAGGAGTTCGTCTTCGAGTGCTTCGGCGCCGGGGGCGTCGGGGCCGCTGCGGCTGATCAGCAGCAGGTGCTCGGCGTTCTCCCGGGCGAGCCAGCGGGCGACGTTGGCGCCTATGCCGCCGGTTCCGCCGGTGATGAGCACGGTGCCGTCGGGCTGCCAGTTGCGTACGGGCTCTCCGGTCAGGGGCGCCCTGACCAGCCGCCTCGCGAGCGCTCCGGAGGCGCGCAGGGCGACCTGGTCCTCGTGGTCCGTGGCGGCCAGCACCTGGGCGAGGCGGCGGGAGGTCGGTTCGTCGAGCTCGGTCGGGAGGTCGAGCAGACCGCCCCAGGTCTCCGGGTGTTCGAGGGCCGCGACCCGGCCGAGGCCCCACCCCTGTGCTTGTACGGGGTTGGTGTCGACGTCGCCGGGGCCGGTGCGGACGGCGGAGCGGGTCACGCTCCACAGCCGGGCTTCCGAGCGGACGTCGGCCCACGCCTGGACGAGGGCCAGGGTCGCCGCGACGCCGGCGGGGAGCACTTCGTACCCGGGTGCGGTGGTGTCGGCCAGTGCGAGGAGGGACAGCACGCCGGTCGCGTCGCGGTGGGCGAGCAGTTCCGTGGCCAGTTCGCCGCGGTCGGCAGCGGGGTCGACGGTGATGCGGTGGACCTGCGCACCGGCTTCGACGAGCGTCCGCTCGCAGAAGGGGACGGCCGGGTCGTCTTCGAGACCGGCGGGTACGGCGAGCAGCCAGGTGCCGCTGAGCGGCGGCCGGTCGGTGGGCAGCCGGAGCGGCTTCCACACGACGCGGTATCCCCACGAGTCGAGGGCGGCGCCCTCGCGCTTGCGGCGCCGCCAGGAGGCGAGCGCCGGCAGCACTTCGGCGAGCGGGCCCCTGCCGACGGCTTCGCCCTCGCCGGGCAGGTCCCGGCTGAGGGTGCTGGCCAGGGCTTCCAGGTCTTCCTGTTCGACGAGGTGCCAGAAGCTGGCGTCGACGTCGTCGGTCGTGCCGCTGGCCTCGGGGGCCCGGCCGTAGAAGGTGTCCAGCCAATAGCGTTGGCGCTGGAAGGGGTAGGTGGGCAGGTCGGGTATCGCCGTGGCGCCGGGGAGGAGGGGGGACCAGTCGACGGCCAGTCCGTTCGTGAACGCTTGCGCCAGAGCGGTGCACCACTGACGACGGTCACCGTGGTCACGACGGAGGGAACCCCACACCACCGGACCACACTCATCCGACACGGCTTCGATGTCGGTGATGTGGTCGAAGATGTCCTCCACAGCGGGGACGAGCACCGGGTGGGCGCTGACCTCCACGAAGTGCGTGAAACCCTCACCCAACATGCTGGTGACAGCAGTGAGGAACTCCACCGGCTCCCGAAGATTACGGATCCAGTAGTCAACGTCCAAAGTCTCCGTCGCCATCGGCGCACCCGTGACGGAGGAGAACACCGTTAGCGAGCTCTTGCGCGCCTCGATGCCACCCAGGGCGCTGCGCACCTCATCCACGACTTCATCGATGTGGGGCGAGTGCGAGGCGTAGTCCACGGCGATCTTCCGAGCGGACACACCCGTCTCGGTGCAGTGGGCGATGACGTCGGCTATCCCGTCCGGGCTGCCGGAGACCACGACCGAGTTCGGCCCGTTCTCCGCAGCCACCCACACCTCACCCGCCGCCACCGACCCCACCACTGCCTCGGCGTCAGAACGTGACAGGCGAAGGGACGCCATCGCACCCCGACCCGACAACTGCCGAATCGCCTTACTCCGCGCCACCACTACCCGTGCAGCGTCAGCCAACGACAAACCACCCGCCACACACACCGCAGCAATCTCACCCTGACTGTGTCCGACCACACCCGACGGCTCGACCCCATGCACACGCCACAACCGAGCAAGGGCCACCATCACCGCAAACGACACCGGCTGCACCACATCAACACGATCCAAGCCGGCGTCAGGCCCCTCACCCATGAGCACCTCACGCAACGACCAATCCACCAACGGGGAAAGGACTCCCTCACACGCCTCGATCACCTCAGCAAACACCGAAGACGAATCCAAAAGACCCCGCCCCATACCCACCCACTGAGCCCCCTGACCAGGGAACACAAACCCCACACCGCCCACGGAACGAGCACTGCCGGCCGTCAGGCCGCCATCAGCGATCTGCTTCAACCCGGAGACGGCCTCGTCCACCGACCCCGCCACCACCACGGCACGCCGATCCCACACCGACCGCCCTGACACCAACGTCTCGGCCAGTCCCGCCAGTTTGGGGCCGGACCCGGACTCCAGGAACCGGCCCAGTTCACCGGCGACCGCTCGCAGACCGCGCTCACCGCGACCGGACACGACCAACGGCACCGGCAGCAGGCCGGCCCCGTCGTCGGTCTCGTCCTCGGGTCGGGCCGGGGCCTGCTCCGTCGGTGCCTCTTCCAGGATCACGTGCGCGTTGGTGCCGCTGATGCCGAAGGAGGACACCCCGGCCCGTCGCGGCCGGCCCTCCTCCCGCGCCCACTCGCGCGCCTGCGTCAGCAGCTCCACGTCGCCCGAAGCCCAATCCACGTGTGGCGATGGCTCGTCGATGTGCAGGGTCTTCGGCAGCACCCCGTGCCGCATCCCCAGGACCATCTTCATCACTCCGCCCACACCGGCGGCGGCGGCCGTGTGCCCGATGTTCGACTTCAACGAACCCAGCCACAGCGGCCGGTCGGGCTCCCGCTCCTGCCCGTACGTCGCCAGCAGCGCCTGTGCCTCGATGGGGTCGCCGAGCTTGGTACCCGTACCGTGCGCCTCCACCACGTCGACCTCGCCGGCCGACAGCCGGGCATCGCGCAGCGCCGCCCGTATCACGCGCTGTTGCGACGGGCCGTTCGGCGCCGTCAACCCGTTCGACGCACCGTCCTGGTTCACCGCCGAACCCCGCACCACCGCCAACACCCGACGCCCGTTCCGTACGGCGTCCGAAAGCCGCTCCACCAACAGGACGCCCACGCCCTCGGCGGGTCCGAAGCCGTCGGCGGCTGCGGAGAACGCCTTGCAGCGGCCGTCGGCCGCGAGCCCCCGCTGTCGGCTGTACTCGATGAACGAGGCGGGGCTCGGCATCACGGCGGCGCCGCCGACCAGCGCGCGGGTGCACTCGCCGCTGCGCAGCGACTGGACCGCCAGGTGCAGCGCGACCAGCGACGACGAGCACGCGGTGTCGATGGTGATGGCGGGGCCTTCGAGTCCGAGCGTGTAGGCGACGCGGCCGGATGCGACGCTCGTCATGTTGCCGGTGCCGAGGTAGCCGGCCACGGTGTCGGGCAGCTGGTCCCAGTGGACGGCGTAGTCGGAGGTGATGACGCCCATGAACACGCCGGTGTCGTCGCCGCGGACCGACGACGGGTCGATGCCGGCCCGTTCGAACGCCTCCCAGGACGTCTCCAGCAGCAGCCGCTGCTGCGGGTCCATCGCCAGCGCCTCGCGCGGCGAGATCCCGAAGAACTCCGCGTCGAAGTCCGCCGCGTCGTAGAGGAACCCGCCGCCCCGTACGTAGCTCTTGCCCGGCTCGTCCGGATCGGGCGAGTACATGCCGGTGATGTCCCATCCGCGGTCGTCCGGGAACCCGGCGACCGCGTCGCCTCCGGAGCGGATCAGTTCCCACAGCGCTTCGGGGCTCGTCACGCCGCCGGGGAAGCGGCACGCCATGCTGGTGATCGCCAGCGGCTCGTTCGTCGCGGAGCCCGTTGCGGAGCCCGTCGTGCCGGATCGCTGCGGCGTGCCGGCGGTGAGGGTGCCGGTCCCGAGCATGGTGGTCAGCAGGTGGCCGGCCACCCGGTGCGGCGACGGGTAGTCGAACAGCAGGGACGCGGGCAGCCGCAGCCCGGTGACCGAGCTGAGTCGGTTGCGCAGTTCGACGGCGGTCAGCGAGTCGAAGCCGACTTCCTGGAAGGCGCGATCGGCCTCGATGGACTGGGCGGACGCGTGTCCCAGTACGGTCGCGGCGTGCTGGCGCACCAGGTCGAGTACGGTGCGTTCGCGTTCCGCCGGCGGCAGTGGCCGCAGCCGGCGGAGCCATGCCGAGGACTCGGCGCCGCGCCCGACCCGGCCGCGGACCAGGGCCCGGAACAGGGGCGCCACACCCGTCGCCGTCGCTTGCTCCCGCAGCCTGCCCAGGTCGAGGCGGGCGGCGAGCAGGACGCCGTGGTCGAGCCCGTGCGCGCGGTCGAAGAGGTCGAGTCCGTAGCGGTTGTCCATGGCCGTGACACCGCTGCGGGCCATCCGCTGGAGGTCGGCCTCGTCGAGGTGCGCGGTGAGTCCGGTGGCCTCCGCCCAGTAGCCCCAGGCCAGTGACGTGCCGGCCTGGCCGCGTGCCCTGCGCTGTTCGGCGAGGGCGTCGAGGTAGGCGTTGGCCGCGGCGTAGTTGCCCTGGCCGCCGCCGCCGAGGAGTCCTGCGGCCGAGGAGAACAGGGCGAAGAGCGACAGGTCGTGTCGTTGCGTCAGCTCGTCGAGGTGTGCGGCGGCGTCGACCTTGGGGCGCAGCACCCGGGCGAGGCGTTCGGGCGTCAGCGAGGTGATGAGCCCGTCGTCCAGCACGCCGGCGGCGTGGATCACCCCGGTGAGCCGGTCGGGCTCGGGCAGGTCGGTCAGGAGGGCCGCCAGCTGCTCGCGGTCGGACACGTCGCAGGCGGCGATGGTCACGTCGGCGCCCAGCTCCACGAGCTGGGCTTCCAGCTCGGCCGCGCCTTCGGCATCGCGTCCGCGGCGGCTGGTGAGGACGACGCGACGGGCACCGAAGGCTTGGACCACGTGCCGGGCGAGGAGTCCGCCGAGGGTGCCGGTGCCGCCGGTGATCAGGACGGTGTCCTGTTCGGGGAGCGCTGCTCGGGGCGTGTCGGCGGGGTGTTCGGCGCGCACCAGCCGGGGTGCGCGTACCGCGCCGTCGCGCAGCGCGATCTGGTTCTCCTGGGCGCTGACGGCCGTCGCGACGGCCCGGGCGAACCCGTCGACCTCCACCACGCCGGCGTCCGCGTCCGCGTCGACATCGACATCGACATCGACATCGACGAGGAGGATGCGGCCGGGGTGTTCCGCCTGGGCGGAGCGGACCAGTCCGCTGAGGGCGGCGTGCGCGGGGTCGGTGATGGTGTCGCCGTGCCCGGTCGCCACGGCGCCGCGGGTGACGAGCACCAGCAGGGTGTCGCCGAGGGCCGGGGCGTCGAGCCACTGGTGCAGCAGTGTCAGGGCCGCAGCGGCGCTGTCGTGTACGGATTCGGCGACCGGGGCGGTGGCGTCGCTCGGCGCGAACTGGACGACGACGGCCTCGGGCGCGATCCCGGTCTCGGTCACGGTCGTGGTCGTGGTCGCGGATCCGTCCTGGTCGACGTGCTCGAACAGGGCGTCCAGGTCCGGGAATGCGGTGGCGGACTCGCCGAGTGACTCGGCCAGTCGGAGCGGGTCCGGGCCGACGACCGCCCAGGTGTCGACGGTTTCGTCCGCCTCTTCTCCCAGCTGCGGCCAGGACACGGCGAAGAGCGCGCGGTCGTGCACCGCGACGGTGTCGGTGCGGCGCTCCTGGGGCGAGCCCAGGGTGACGGATTCGGCGGTCAGGACGGTTCGACCGGCCTCGTCGAAGAGTTCCAGGTGGAAGGCGTCCGGGTCGCGGTCCGTGGGGCACAGGCGGGCGCGGAGTTCGGTGGCTCCGGAGGCGTGCACGGTGACGCCGCGCCATTCGGTCGCCGGTGCGGCGCCGCGGAGGGCGGCCGGGTCGTGCAGGGCCGCGTCCAGCAGCGCCGGGTGCAGGACGAAGCGTTCGGCGCCGCCCTTGTCCCCGTCCGGCCGGGCCAGTACGGCGTAGTGCTCGCCGTCCTTGCGCCAGGCGGCCCGGACGGCTCGTGCGTCGGGCTCGACGTCCGTTCCGGCGGCGGCCAGTTGCTCGTAGAGCTCTGCCACGTCGACGGGTTCCGCGCCATCGGGCGGCCAGCTCTCCGGCGAGCTGCTGGCTTCGGCGGCGAGGGTTCCGGGGGAAAGGGTGCCCGTGGCGTGTTCGGTCCAGGGTTCGTCGGCGGGGGCCCCGACGGTCTGGGAGAAGATCCGCACGGTGCACCGTCCGCGTTCGTCGGGGGCGGTGACGGAGACCTGGAGCTGTACGGAGCCGTGCTCGGTCAGGCGCAGCGGCGCGCCGACGGTGAGGGTGTCGAGGCGGTGGCAGTCGACTTCTTCGCCGGCGCGGACGGCGAGTTCGACGAAGGCGGCCGGCGGGAGTTCGATCGCGTCGTCGCGCCGGTGTTCGGACAGCCAGGGCTGGTGGCGCACGGACAGCAGACCGGTTTGCAGGGTGCCGCCGGCGGCGACGGTGACCGTGGCGCCGAGCAGGGCGTGGTTGGCCGTCCCCAGTCCGAGGGCGGTGGGGTCGGCGGCGGCCTTGCCGTCGAGCCAGTAGCGCTCGCGTTGGAAGGCGTACGTGGGCAGGTCGACGGCCTCGGCCCCGGCGGGCAGCAGCGGGGTCCAGTCGACGGGCAGGCCGCTGACGTGGGCCTGGGCGAGCGCGGTGGCGAACCTGTCGATGCCGCCGTCGTCTCGGCGCAGGGTGCCCAGGGTGCCGGCCGTGCTGTCGAGTTCGTCGATGACCTGCTGGATTCCGACGGCGAGCACGGGGTGCGAGCTGACTTCGAGGAACGTGGTGCAGCCCTGGTCGAGCAGGGTGCGGGTGGCGGCTTCGAACTCGACGGGCTCGCGGAGGTTGCGGTACCAGTAGGCGGCGTCGAGGCCGGTGGTGTCGAGCGAGGCGCCTTCGACGGTGGAGCAGAAGACGATCGACGCGGGCAGCGGGGTGACGTCGGCCGCGATGTCGGCCAGTTGTTCGCGGAGGCTTTCGACGTGCGGTGAGTGCGAGGCGTAGTCGACGGCGATCCGTCGGGCCCTGACGCCCTCTCGTTCGCAGCGGGCCACCACGGCCTCGACGGCGGCGGGTTCGCCGGAGACCACGGTGGCCTGCGGTCCGTTCACGGCGGCGAGGGAGACCCGGCCGCCCCATTCCTCCAGCCGCCGCTCGACCTCCGTGCGGTCGAGGGCGATCGAGGCCATGGCGCCGTGCCCGGCGAGCGCGGTGATCGCCCGGCTGCGCAGGGCCACCAGGCGTGCGCCGTCCTGGAGCGAGAGCGCGCCGGCGACGACGGCGGCGGCGATCTCGCCCTGGCTGTGCCCCAGTACGGCGTCGGGCGTGATGCCGTGGGCCTGCCACAGTCGGGCGAGGGAGACCATGACCGCGAAGGACGCGGGCTGGACGACGTCGACCCGGTCGAGGCCGGGCGCGCCGTCGGCGCCGGTGAGGACGGCGGTCAGGGACCAGTCGACGTGGGGGGCGAGGGCGGTCTCGCACTCGGCGACCGCGGCGGCGAAGACCGGTGATCCGGCCAGCAGGTCGGCTCCCATGCCGGCCCATTGGGCGCCCTGCCCCGGGAACACGAACACCGTGCGGCCCCCGCGCCGGGCGGTGCCCTCGGCCGTGCCGGGGCCGCCGCGACCCGCGGCGAGCTCCCGTAGCCGGGTGAGGAGTTCGTCGCGGTCGGTGCCGAGGACGACGGCGCGGCGTTCGAGCAGCGTACGGGTGGTGAGCAGGGCGGCGGACACGTCGGCAGCCGACAGCTCGGGGCGCTCGGCGACGAAGGCGGCGAGCCGTTCGGCCTGGGCGACGAGGGCGGATTCGGTCTTGCCGGAGACGATCCACGGCAGGGGTCCGCCGGGCGCCGCGGCGACGGCCGCTACGGCCGGCTCGGCGACTTCGTCGGTGTCCTCGTCACTGGCTGCGTCATTGGCCGGGCCGGTGTCCTCGTCACTGACTGCGTCGGTACCCGCGGCGGTGGCTTCTTCCACGATGACGTGGGCGTTGGTGCCGCTGATGCCGAACGAGGAGACGGCCGCCCGGCGCGGAGTTGTGCCCGCCGGCCATTCGCGCGCCTCGGTGAGCAGCCGGACCGCGCCGGCCTCCCAGTCGATGTGCGGCGACGCTTCGTCGACGTGCAGGGTCTTGGGGAGCCTGCCGCTGCGCAGGGCGAGGACCATCTTGATGATGCCGGCCATGCCGGCGGCGGCCTGGGTGTGTCCGATGTTGGACTTGACCGAGCCCAGCCACAGCGGCTCGGCGGCGTCCCGGTCCTGACCGTACGTCGCCAGCAGCGCCTGGGCCTCGATGGGGTCGCCGAGGGAGGTGCCGGTGCCGTGCGCCTCCACCACGTCGATCTCCGACGGGGTCAGGCCGGCGTTGGCGAGCGCCTGGCGGATGACCCTCATCTGGGCGAGGTCGTTGGGGGCGGTGATGCCGTTGGACGCACCGTCCTGGTTGACCGCGGAGCCCCGGATCACGGCGAGCACCCGGTGTCCGTTGCGCCGGGCGTCGGAGAGCCGTTCGACGAGCAGGGTGCCGACCCCTTCGGACAGCCCCATGCCGTCCGCAGCCGCCGAGAACGCCTTGCAGCGCCCGTCGGCGGCCAGGCCGCGCTGCCGGCTGAAGCCGATGAACTCGACGGGCGTCGACATGATCGACACGCCGCCGACCAGCGCCAGGGTGCAGTCCCCGCGGCGCAGCGCCTGCCCGGCCCAGTGCAGCGCCACCAGCGAGGAGGAGCAGGCGGTGTCGACGGTCACGGCGGGGCCTTCGAGTCCGAAGACGTACGACAGCCGGCCGGACAGGATGCTCAGCGCGCCGCCGGTGAGCGTGTACCCCTCCACCTCTTCCGGCACGTCGGCCTCGGCGGCGTACCCCGCGGGCCAGGCGCCGACGAAGACCCCGGTCCGGCTGCCGCGCAGCGTCCGCGCGTCGATCCCCGCGCGTTCGAAGACCTCCCAGGCCGACTCCAGGAGCACCCTCTGCTGGGGGTCCATGGCGAGTGCTTCGCGGGGCGAGATGCCGAACAGTTCGGCGTCGAACTCTCCGACCCGTTGGACGAAGCCGCCCTCGCGGACGTAGCTGGTGCCCACGTGGTCCGGGTCGGGGTGGAAGAGGTCTTCCAGGTTCCACCCGCGGTCGTCGGGCAGCTCGGAGATGGCGTCGCCGCCTTCGTCGGCCAGCCGCCACAGGTCCTCGGGGGATTCGACGCCGCCGGGGAACCGGCAGGCCATGCCGACGATCGCCAGCGGCTCGGAGTCGGCGGCTTCGACTTCGCGCAGCCTGGTGCGGGTCTGGCCCAGTTCGACCGTGACCCGTCGCAGGTATTCGCGAAGCTTTTCCTCGTTCGTCATTGCTGTCCTTCCCGGTCGCTGAGCCTCGCGTCGGCGGTTCAGAAGCTGCCGAGTTCCTTGTCGATCAGTGCGAACATCTCGTCGTCGGACGTACCGTCGACGGCGGTGAGGGCGTCGCCCCCGGAGTCGGCTTCCGGCGCGCCGTGGGAGAGCCGACGGGCCAGGTCACGCAGCCGGCCGGCGGCGGCCTCGCGTTCGCCCTCGCCGGCCGTGAAGGTGGCGACGGCCCGTTCCAGGGCTTCGAGTTCGGCGGTCAGCCCTGCGTGCTCCGCGCTCCGCTGCAGTGCGTCGGCGACCGGTATCCGTTCGAGCAGGTGCTGGGCGAGCGCGAGGGGGGTGGGGCGGCTGAAGACCACGGTGGCCGGCAGGCGCAGGCCGGTGGCGGCGGAGAGCCGGTTGCGCAGTTCCACGGCGGTCAGCGAGTCGAGGCCCAGGCTTTGGAACGGGGTCTCGGGGTCGACGGCGCTGCCGGTGGCGTGGCCCAGGACTTCGCCGACGTGCCCGGTGACCCGTTCGAGCACGATCCGCAGCCGCTCGCCGTCGGGCCGCCCCGCGAGCTGTCCGGCCAGCGCGCCCGGCCCCTCCGCCGTTTCGCCGGCGGCCTTGGGGCGCGGGCCGCGTACGAGCGCACGCAGCAGTGGGGGCACGGAGGCCGGGTCACGGCCGTCGAACCGGTCGGCGCGCAGTCGGGCTCCGATGAGCGCCGGGGCTCCGGTGACGAGGGCCCGGGCGGTCAGCGCGCCGCGGTCGGTGCCGGCCATCGGCCGGAGGAACGAGAGCGCGGCGGGTGGGCGTTCGTCGGGGCCCCAGGTGAGGGCGAGCGTACGCCGGCCGGCTGCGCGTCCTCGACGGGCCAGGGCTTCCAGGTAGGCGCCGGCGGCGGCCGATTCGACCGGGGTCGGATCGGCGGTGGTGGGGGCGGCTGGGGTCGGCCATCCGAAGGTGGCGGCGATCGAGCCGGTCAACACCAGAGTGGTCTTGCTGTCTGCTGTCAGTTCGTCCAGCGCGCGACCGGTCCGGATCGCTTCGACGGCCGGGGCTCCGGGGCCGCCGGTGTGGGTGGCGGCATGAATGACGGCGTCCGGTGCGTACGAACTCAGCAGTTCGGCCAGAGCGTTCTGGACGGTGCTGTCGGTTCGGTCGGTCTGGTCGGGGTCGTACGGGACGGTCTTGACGTCCAGGCCCGGCAGAGCGGGCGCAGCGACCGCGGCTCCGTCCTGCGGCGCCGGAGCGGCGACGACCAGCCGCTCGGCCCCGAGGGCGAGAGCGGTCCGGTGTGCCGGCTCCCACGAGAGTGGGTCGACGGGCCCGATCCACAGGACGGTGGGGTGGGCGGGCACGGGTTCTTCGTCCGGTACGACGCGCCGCAGCCGGGGCACCAGGACCTGCCCCCGGCGGACCGCCAGGCGCGGCTCGTGCGCGGCGACGGCAGCGCCGAGCGCCGCGGGCAGGGCGGCGGCGGACGCGACGTCGTCGTCGAGGTCGACTTGGAGCACCTGACCGGGGCGCTCGGCGGACCACGCGGTCACCAGGCCGCGGACGGCCGCTGCGTTCGGGTCCACGGGGTCGGCTTCGGCGTCCTCGGCGTGCCATGTGACGCACACCAACCGTGCCTGTTCGAGGCGTTGTTGCTCCGTCCAGTCGTGGAGGCGTGCGTGGGCGTCGGCAAGGATCCCGGAGACGTGCGCGGCGTCGTCCGTCGCGCCTTGGGAGAAGGGGACCACCACAAGGTCCGCCTCCGGTCCGAGACCGTCGAGCTCGGCGAACCCGGCGACGCGGTGCCCGTCGCACCCGGCCAGCGTGCCGTCGGGGTCGACGACCGTGAGGGCGGCCGGCGCTCCGTCCGTCGTGAGCGGGATCCACTCCACCTCGAAGAGCGTGTCCCCGCGGCCGGGCAGTGCCGACTGGTTCACCTCGCGGTACTGCAACGCGTCGACGGTGACCACGGGGCGGCCGGCCAGGTCCGTTGCACGTAC
The DNA here is from genome assembly GCF_040643215.1 of Streptomyces sp. NPDC047315. Taxonomy (NCBI): domain Bacteria; kingdom Bacillati; phylum Actinomycetota; class Actinomycetes; order Kitasatosporales; family Streptomycetaceae; genus Streptomyces; species Streptomyces sp. NPDC047315. The sequence continues at coordinate 16,454 of NZ_JBEYTZ010000067.1, forward strand.
GGCGACGGTGTCCGGGGCGGGTACGGAGAGGTGGACCCGCAGGCTGGTCGCTCCGGTGGAGTGCAGGGTGAGTCCGCTCCACGCGAAGGGCATGGTGGAGCGTTCGCCGCTGGCCGCGAACACGGCCGCCTGGAGGGCCGTATCGAGCAGCACCGGGTGCAGCCCGTAGCGGTCGGCCTCGCTGCGGCGGGCGTCGGGGAGGGCGACCTCGGCGAACACGTCCGTTCCCCGCCGCCACGCCGCGCGCAGCCCCTGGAAGGCCGGGCCGTAGCCGTAGCCCGCCTGCTCCAGGCGGTCGTACAGGTCGGTGACCTCCAGCGCCTCGGTATCGACGGGCGGCCAGGGCCCAGGCACGCGCCCACCGCTGCCGGGGCCGGGGCCGGGGCCGGGGCCGGCCGCGAGGAGGCCGGAGACGTGTCGCGTCCACGGCTCGTCCGGCGGGGCGTCGGTGGGTCGGGAGTGGACGGAGACCGGGCTGCGGCCGAGGGCGTCGCGTTCGTCCACGACGACCTGTACGTCCACGCCGTCGCCGAGCGTCAGCGGCGCCTCGACGGTCAGTTCCTCCACGTGCCCTGCGCCCACGTCCTCCGCGGCACGCAGGGCCAGTTCCACGAACACGGCGCCGGGCGCGAGGGCCGTACCGCGTACGGAGTGCTCCTGCAGCCAGGGCTGGGCGGAAGGGGAGAGCCGTCCCGTCAGCAGTACGCGAGGGGAGCCCGCGAGCGCGACCGAGGCTCCGACGAGGGGGTGCCCCGTGGGACGCAGGCCGACGCCGGCGGTGTTTCCGGCCGGGTCCGGTTCGAGCCAGTAGCGTTGGTGTTGGAAGGGGTAGGTGGGCAGGTCGGGTATCGCCGTGGCGCCGGGGAGGAGGGGGGACCAGTCGACGGCCAGTCCGTTCGTGAACGCGTGCGCCAGAGCGGTGCACCACTGACGACGGTCACCGTGGTCACGACGGAGGGAACCCCACACCACAGGACCACCGTCTGTTGAATCGGTGGCGTGGTCGAAGATGTCCTCCACGGCGGGGACGAGCACCGGGTGGGCGCTGACCTCCACGAAGTGCGTGAAACCCTCACCCAACATGCTGGTGACAGCAGTGTGGAACTCCACCGGCTCCCGAAGATTACGGATCCAGTAGTCAACGTCCAGGCTCTCGGTCGCCATCGGCGCACCCGTGACGGAGGAGAACACAGTGAGCGAACTCTTCCGAGCCTCGATACCACCCAGGGCGCTGCGCACCTCATCCACGACGTCATCGATGTGGGGCGAGTGCGACGCATAGTCCACGGCGATCTTCCGGGCCGAAACACCTTCATGTTTGCAGTGGTTGATGACGTCGGCTATCCCGTCCGGGCTGCCGGAGACCACGACCGAACCCGGCCCGTTCTCCGCAGCCACCCACACCACACCCGCCGCCACCGACCCCACCACTGCCTCGGCGTCAGAACGTGACAGGCGAAGGGACGCCATCGCACCCCGACCCGACAACTGCCGAATCGCCTTACTCCGCGCCACCACTACCCGTGCAGCATCAGCCAACGACAAACCACCCGCCACACACACCGCAGCAATCTCACCCTGACTGTGCCCAACCACACCCGACGGCTCGACCCCATGCACACGCCACAACCGAGCAAGGGCCACCATCACCGCAAACGACACCGGCTGCACCACATCAACACGATCCAAACCAGCGTCAGCCCCCTCACCCATGAGCACCTCACGCAACGACCAATCCACCAACGGGGAAATGACTCCCTCACACTCCTCGATCACCTCAGCAAACACCGAAGACGAATCCAAAAGACCCCGCCCCATACCCACCCACTGAGCCCCCTGACCAGGGAAGACGAACCCCACACCGCCCACGGAACGAGCATTGCCCACCACCACGCCCTCACCCACACCACCATCAGCAACCTGCTGAAACCCCGACACCGCCTCCTCCACCGAACCCGCCACCACCACACCCCGCCGATCCAACACCGACCGCCCCGACACCAACCCCCCAGCCAACCCCACCAACCCACAACCCGAACCCGAGCCCACGAACTCACCAAATCCACCCGCCACATCAGCCAAAGCAGACCGCGACGCAGCAGAAACCACCAACGGAACCGGCAACAACTCAGCCCCACCAGACTCAGAAGCCGCACCCTCCTCCGCCGGCGCCTCCTCCACAATCACATGCGCATTCGTGCCACTCATCCCGAACGACGACACCCCAGCCCGCCGCGGACGACCCTCCTCACGCACCCACCCCCGCGACTCCGTCAACAACTCCACCGCACCCGAAGCCCAATCCACATGCGACGACGCCACATCCACATGCAACGTCCTCGGCAACACCCCCCGCTGCAACGCCAGCACCATCTTCATCACACCCGCCACACCAGCAGCGGCAGCCGGATGTCCGATGTTCGACTTCAGCGACCCCAACCACAGCGGCCGGTCCGGCTCCCGCTCCTGCCCGTACGTCGCAAGTACGGCTTGGGCTTCGATCGGGTCGCCCAGTTTGGTTCCCGTCCCGTGCGCCTCCACCACGTCCACCTCGGCAGCAGACAGCCGGGCATCGCGCAGCGCCGCCCGAATCACCCGTCGTTGGGACGGGCCGTTCGGCGCCGTCAACCCGTTCGACGCACCGTCCTGATTCACCGCCGAACCCCGCACCACCGCCAACACCTTGTGGCCGTTCCGCTGGGCGAGGGAGAGCCGTTCCACAACGAGCACGCCGACGCCTTCGGCCCAGCCCGTCCCGTCGGCCGAATCCGAGAAGGCCCTGCACCGGCCGTCCGCCGACAGTCCGCCCTGTCGGCCGAACTCGATGAACCCGGTGGGCGTGGCCAGCACGTTCACGCCCCCCACGAGGGCAAGCGAGCACTCGCTCTGTCGTAGCGCCTTGCCGGCGAGATGCAGCGCGACCAGCGACGACGAGCACGCGGTGTCCACCGTCACGGCGGGGCCTTCGAGCCCGAACGCGTACGACAGCCGCCCTGAGAGGACGCTGGCCGCCGAGCCCGTGAGGACGTAGCCGCCGCGCTCCTCGAACCGGGCGCCGTCTCCGTAGCCGGAGGGCGATCCGCCCATGAAGACGCCGGTCGCGCTTCCGGCGAGGCCACGGGGCTCGATGCCGGCGTGCTCCAACGCCTCCCAGGAGGTCTCCAGGAGCAGCCGCTGCTGCGGGTCCATCGCCAGCGCCTCGCGCGGCGAGATCCCGAAGAACTCCGCGTCGAAGTCCCCTGCGTCGTAGAGGAACCCGCCCTGAGCGACCGAGGGGCCGTTCGTCCCGTCCGGATCGGCGAAGATGGCGGCGGTGTCCCAGTGCCGGTCCTCGGGGAATCCCCCGATGGCGTCCCTGCCTTCGTCGACGAGACCCCACAGGTCCTTCGGAGACCTCACGCCGCCGGGCAGTCGACAGGCCATTCCGACGATCGCCAGCGGCTCGCGGCTCCGCTCCTCGTTCTCCGCGAGCCGGCCACGGGTGGAATGCAGATCGGCGGTGACGCGGCGGAGATACTGAACCAGCTCTTCTTCGTTAGCCATGGCGAATCGTCTCCCTCCAAAGATCGGTGATCGTTTTGCGGGCGGGGGATCTCATGAGGTGCCGAACTCCTCGTCAATGAACGCCAGAAGCTGGTCGGCGGAAGCCTCTTCCAGCAGGTGCGAAGCGGTGTCGCTCGCGCCGTTGCTCGCCCCGCGTCGGCAGAGCGCTGCGAGCGCTTCGAGCCGGGCCCCGATCGCGTCGACGTCCTCGCCGAGACCCGGGCGGCCGAGGACCGTCTCCAGCCGGTCCAACTCGGCCAGGACCGAGACGGGACGCGACGACTCCTGCGGCGTCAGCTGCTCGTCGATGAAGGCGGCGAGGGCGTCGGGCGTCGGGTGGTCGAAGATCATGGTGGCGGGCAGGGACACTCCGCTCGCGCGGGAGAGCCGGTCACGGAGTTGGATCGAGGCGAGCGAGTCGAACCCGATCTCGTTGAACGCCCGGTCCGCCTGGATCCCCCCGTCGCCGGCGTGCCCCAGTACGGAGGCGGTGTGCGTCTTCACCAGGTCGACGAGGGCGCGACGCCGCTCGTCGTCCCCCAGGGCCAGCAGTTCCTCGAACTCCGCGGACTCGCCGAGTTCGCTCGCTTCGTCGGCCGCTTCGAGAACAGTTCCCTGACGCGGCTGGATGTTGGCGAGGAGGGGGCTGGGCCGGCTGGAGGTGAACAGACTGCCGAAGCGCTCCCAGTCGACGTCGGCGACGGTGATCAGCCCTTCGTCGCCGAGTACTGCCTGTTCCAGAGCCTCGATCGCGTCCGCCGGCGGCATCGCAACAAGACCACGCCGACGCAA
>NZ_JBEYTZ010000068.1:0-18304 GCF_040643215.1 Streptomyces sp. NPDC047315
CCGCCCCGGGCGGGGCGGACGTACCCCCCGCGCCGGGGGGGCCGGGGGGGGGGCCGGGGGCGCCCCCCCGCCACTCGGCTCGCGCAGGGCCGCGAGGGCCTCGCTGACGCCGTCGATGCGACGACACCCCGAGAACAGGTCGGCGGTGGCCAGGCTCTGGGCGGGGGTCAGTTGCCCGGCGCGCAGCATCCCCAGCAGCTCGTCACCGGCCAGTTGGGCGGCCGAGGGGTCGTTGCGCTGCCGCACCACGGCGGTGCGGATGCGGATGTCGGCCCGCTGACGGGGCTCGACGCAGAAGGCGTGGGCCAGCTCCAGGTAGTCGATCGCCAGCTGGTCGCGGTCCGCCACCAGGGCTTCCTCGGCTGCGTCCCGCAGCACCCCGACGCCCCACGGGTCGTCGACGCGGGCGGCCGAGACCAGGTGGGGCGCGATCTCGGATGCCTCCGCACCCTCCAGGTAGCGCAGCCGGGCGGCCACGCGGTGCAACTCCCGGCGCCGCTCGGGCGACATGCTCTCCAGCACCACGGCCCGTACCGCGGGGTGGCGAAAGCCCCGGTCCGTGACGACTCCGGTGGCCCGCAGCACCCTGAGCCCCTGCATGGTGGAGAAGCGGGCCAGTCCGCACAGCCGGCTCAGCATCGCGGAGTCGAACGCTTCGCCGAGGACGGCGAGCCCTTCGGCCACGGCCACGGCCAGCAGTCCGCTGCGGTCCAGGCACGTGGTGACGGCGTGGGTGAGCGCGCTGCCCGGCAGTCCACCGACGCAGGGGTCCAATGCGTCGCCCTCTCGGTCCGGCGCCGCCGCGCAGTCCTCCAACGCCGCCCGCAGCAGCAGTGGATTTCCCCCGGAAATGTCGTAGAAGCGCTCGATCGTCGCCGCGTCGAGTACGAGCCGCGTCGCTTCGGATAGTGCACTTGCCACCTGAAGGGAATTCAGCCGCTTTACGGGAACGCGCCGATACTTGGGGTTCCGCAGGAGCTCCATCCGATAGGCGGGAATACGACGGGACGCCTGGACGGTCTCCGTGAAGACCATCATCAATCGCAAGGCGCGCGAACGGCCCGCCATATAGAGCAGATACTGTAGGGAGGGAATGTCTATGTGCTGGAGGTCGTCGACCGCGATCAGAAGCGAACGTTCTTGGGTACTACGGTGCAGTAGGGCGCAGAACCGCTGCATTCGCAGAGTGCGGGTTGAGAGGGTGCGAGGGCTGCGGCCGGGTGCGGCGCATTCCTGCTCGCCGATGGCCTCCAGCAGCTCCCCTCTCACACCCGCGGGTAAGGAAAGGCTGGTGACCAGCTGTTTCATCACCCCCAAGGGAAGGGCGGACTCAGCAGGTGACGCGGTCGCCCGTAGTACCAGGGCGCCTGAGCCGGACAAATGAGCGGCGAGCGATTCCAGCAGTTCGCTCTTCCCACAACCGGCCGCGCCTTCGATCACAACGGCACGTGCCTCACCTGATGCAAAGACGTCTAGCACGGAGCAGAGTCTGCCGAGGTCCGCTTCGCTATCGTAGGGCAACAACAGGTCGCTAAACTCCATGTTTCCCCCGATTGGCAGCTCGAAACCACACGATCGAACATCCCGAGCAGTGTCTGTGTCAATGTCAAAAGACGTCCCCTGTTAACCACCGCTGGATCTGTCACTCAAAAGGGGGGTTTGCCCCAACAAGTCACCGATTCAACCTTATAGGAGGGGCAGTCTCGCCCCTCTGGTGCGATGAGTCCAAAGATGTGGACAGTGCCATTGGTCTCAACCTCACCCAAATACCCCGTGCAAGGGCCATGCATCCCTTCGGCCGGCACGTCGACTTTCCGAAATAAGTCGGCCGGAAAAGGCGGATGGACGCACCTGCACCGAAGGGTCACCCCATCGCAGGTCTCCGAACCCTCGGATCTCAGCCCGGAGCGCCGCTGTCGTGCCAGCGCACCGGGACCCCGGGTGCACGGTGCACCTCGCCCCGGCCCTCCAGGGTCACGAGGTGGGCCAAGGTCTCGCTCAGCGCAAAACGACGATTCACCTGTGAGAAGGATTCCCACGGCCGCGACCACGACAGCAGGGCCGCCAACTCCCAGGCCGTGGCGCCCCCGGTGCGCTGCACCAGGGCGAGCAGTTCGGCCAGGCGCTCCACGTGGTGGCGCACCATCACCGCCGTGCGGTGCGCCAGGCCCCGGAAGCGGTACTCGTGCGCCGGCAGCACCTCGTCGACGTCGAGGCGGTCCAGCCGCCCGAGGGAGCGCAGGTACTCCGCCAACGGGTCGCCCCCGTCCGGGCGGAACACCGCGATCTGCGGGGTGATCCTGGGCAGGACGTGATCGCCGGAGAACAGCAGCCGGGCGGTCGGTTCGTAGAAGCAGGTGTGCCCGGGCGTGTGGCCCGGGGTCCACACCGCACGCAGTTCCCGGTCGCCCGCGCGCACCACGTCACCGTCCGCCAGCACGCGGTCGGCGAGTGCCGGAGTGAGGAAACGCGCCATTTCCATGGCCTCGACGGTGCTGCGCGCCTCGTCCGCAGCGACGCCGTGTTCCCGCAGGTGGCCGCCCATCACCCGGATCCACTCGTCGACGCTGGAGGGCAGGTTCTTCACCTCGGCCGCATCCAGTTCGTGCAGTGCGATCCACGCACCGGACGCCTCGCGCACCCGTCCGGCCAGTCCGAGGTGGTCGCCGTGGAAGTGGGTGACCAGCACACCGCGGACGTCGCCGATGTCGGCGCCGAGTTCGGCGACGCCCCGGGTCAGGGCCGCCCAGGACTCGTCGTCGTCCCAGCCGGCGTCCACGAGCACGAGTCCGTCATCCGTCTCCAGCACGTACACCAGGACGTAGCGCAGCGGATTGTCGGGAATGGGCACCGGCACGGACCACAGGCCGCCGGCGACCCGCTCGACCGGGGGCAGCACCCGGTCGTGCCACGCCTGCCACTGGACCCGGCCGGTGATCTCGATGCCCACGGCGCTTCCCCTCCGAGCGACGACTGAACGCACGTTCACTTTTTCTTGTATCGCGCACACGTGTCAAGCGCGCCAGGTGTCCTCCCGGGGGACCTCGCGCCGTGCCGGCTCGACGGGAACCGGGTGACCCCGGTCACCAAGTGGGTCGCGACGGCACTAGGTTGAGCAGCAGTACGAACGGAGCAGCGAACGTACGCAGCGTCGAAGAGCAACAGCCGGGAGGTTCACTTCATGACAGCCGAGAAGCCGGGCGCAGGGCCGGGAGAGACGCGCTACCCCGAGTTCGACACCGGGGCGCCGCACTCTGCCCGGGTGTGGAACTACTGGCTGGGCGGCAAGGACAACTACCCCGTCGACCAGCACCTCGGCGAGGAGTTCCGGCAGTCGTTCCCCGGCATCGTCGACCTCGCCCGCGACTCCCGCGCCTTCCTCGCCCGTACGGTCACCCATCTGGCGACCGACCGGGGGATCCGGCAGTTCCTCGACATCGGCACCGGGCTGCCCACGGCCGACAACACCCACCAGATCGCCCAGCGGGCCGCCCCCTCGTCCCGGATCGTGTACGTGGACAACGACCCTCTGGTCCTCGCCCACGCGCGTGCGCTGCTGATCAGCACGCCCGAGGGCGTCACGGACTACGTGGACGCGGACCTGCACGACCCCGAGGCGGTCATCGCGAAGGCCGCGGGGACCCTGGACCTGTCCCGGCCGGTGGCGCTGACGCTGATGCAGGTGATCGGGCACGTGGCCACGTACGAGGGGGCCCGCTCCGTGGTGGACCGGCTGCTGGGTGCGCTGCCGTCCGGGAGCTACCTCGTCTTCAACGACAGCGTGAACACCCACGAGGGCAACTCCGAGGCCACCCGCCTGTACAACGCCAGCGGGGCCGCGCCGTATCACCTGCGCAGCCCGGCGGAGGTCGAAGGGTTCTTCGAGGGGATGGAGTTGCTGGAGCCGGGCGTGGTGCCGCTCGCCCGGTGGCGTCCGCAGCCCGGGGCGGCCACGGACGGCGAGGTCATCGCGCTGGGCGGGGTGGCCCGCAAGCCGTAACGACGACGGCGCGCCCGCGAGCGGGTGGGGCGATGCGCCGCCGGGACGGGCCCACGCCCCGGCGGCGCCTTCGTCGGCTCCATTGCTCAGCCGACGTCAGGGGTCCCGCCGGCCGCGAAGGCCAGGCGGGCGGCCCGGCGCCAGCGGTTCGCCGGCTGCCAGGGGTGGAGTGCGGCGATCGCCGCGCAGTACTTGGTGAACACCGCGGGGCGCACCCCGTGGGCGTGCAGGAAGCGGTCGGCCTCGGTGAGGTGGCCGGTGGTCTTCGTCTCCACCAGGACCAGCCCCGGATCGCAGGCCACGGACTCGTCGGCCCGTACGTCGTGGCAGCGCAGCCCGGTGTCGCAGGTGATCCGCTCGCCGTCGGAGACGAGCGTGGCGCGTCGGTAGTCGGTGACGATCGACGGCGACAGGGTCGCGGGCGGCTCCAGTCCGTAGGCGGCGCGGAGGTGACCGGCGAGGAAGTCCCGGTACGGCGCGTCCAGCGGGGTGTCGGCGCCGGTGAGCGGACGGCGGTGCTTGACGGTCTCCCCCCGGCCGCTCTTCAGCTTGATCTCGAACTGGCGCAGCCCGGAGTCCTGGTACACCCGCTCGCGGATCTTGAACCGCAGCCGGCGCCCCTGACGGTGTTCGTGGAAGCAGCGCCAGTCGGGGGTGTCGTAGTAGACGGAGTGGTAGCCGAACCAGCGTCGGCCGTCGATGGTCAGCACACGGAACGGCCCGTCCGGGCGGGCCCGGTCGGTCAGATGGGCGACGAGTCGGGTGAAGACCCCCGCAGGGACGAGGTACGCCTGGTCGAAGCGGGCCATCAGTTCGGCGCGCTCCTGGACTTCCTCCAAGGAGATGGGCGCCGCAGCGAGGACGGACTCGGCCACGGCGTCGAGTTCGGGCAGGACGAGTTGGCCGGTGCGGGGGGCTGGTGGGACGCGCGGTGCGCGGGGGGTGCGCCCCGGCCGGGGCGCGACGGCGAGGGTCACACCGCCTCCAGGGAGGGCTCTTCGGTGCGCCCGGGCCCGGCGGTCCTGGCGGGCTCGTCGGAGTGGCCGTCCGCGGTGCGCCGGGCTGCCTTTCCGGGCGGCTTCGACGTCCGGTAGCGCACGTCGACCACCGTCAGGTCGCGGACGTAGTCGACTTCCATGACGGTCCAGTTGAGTGGCTCACCCAAGCGAAGGTCCAGATCGGCCCGGAGGTCGTCGGCGCTTTCGTACACAGCGTCCAACGTGACCACGGTCCGGCGGGACCTGGCGAACAGTTTCGGGTGGTCCGCCGCATACACGACGAGGAGGAGCAGGAGCGTGAGGACACCGGCCTCGCGGAGTTCGAGTTGGGGCAGACCGCAGATGAGTCCGATGACCAGGGTGGTGAAGTAATAGGCGACCTCTTCGTGTTGGATGGAATCGGAGCGAAGCCGGATTATCGACAGTACGCCGAAAAGGCCGAAGCCCAGCGCCGTCCCTCCGTTGCCGCCGACCTGGGCGAGCGCTGCCACCACGGTGAACAGCGCCGCGTTCAGGGCGAGATAGGCGGGGAGAAGGTCGCGGCGGCGGTGTCTGGGGTAGTAGACGGCGAACGTCAGCAGACCGACGGCTATCAGATCTAATCCCAGATGAGCGGCGAGTTGCCTCAACGACTCCATGGGCGCACCTCCTGCATGGATACATGACTTCGAGTTCAGATTTCCAGGAATCCTAGACGAACACCACGCAAAGAAGAGGGAAAGGGAATTTCTGTTTAAGTCAAAGAGGCAATGAGATTTCTTTCACATGCTGATGAGAAGGCTTTCATAATCGGCGTGGAATTTCAGCACGGAAGGCCAGCGAAGCCCCGTTGCGGCAACGCAGGTGCGGGTACGGGAAGGCGGGTTGCGCGAAGAGAGTGCCCGGGAAGAAGGGTCCGGGAAGTGGAGTCCGGGAAGTGGGGTGCCCGAAGGGAGCGACGGAAGGGGTCCGTCGGGTCAGCTGGCGCCGTCCAGGTGCAGCGCGGCGGCGTCCGGGGCGCCGGAGGGGTCCTGATCGGCCGCCCACAGGGAGCGCACATGGGCCAGATGCCGGCGCATGACGTCCTGGGCGGCATCGGCGTCGCCGGTCAGCATGACGTCGAGCAGTTCCACGTGCTCCTGGGCCGAGTCCACCAGGGAGCCCGCGTGATCGAGGTCGGTGAGGCCGAACAGCCGGGAGCGCTTGCGCAGGTCGTCGACGACGGTCACCAGGTGGCGGTTGCCGGCGAGGGCGAGCAGCTCCAGGTGGAAGCGGCGGTCCGCTTCCAGATAGCGGATCAGGTCGTGCTCGCGGGCCGCGGTGACGATGTCCTCGGCGACCGGCCGCAGCGCCTCCAACTGCTCGGCGCTGGCGGTGCGGGTGATGCGCCCGACAATGGGGATCTCCATCAACGCCCGGATCTCGGTGTACTCGTCGAGATCGGCCTCGGTCATCTCGGTGACCCGGAAGCCCTTGTTCCGTACAGCTTCGACCATGCCCTCGCGCGCGAGGTCGAGCATCGCTTCGCGCACGGGGGTGGGCGAGACGCCGAAGTCGGCGGCGAGGGCGGGCGCCGAGTAGATGACGCCGGGGCGCAGCTCCCCCGCGATCAAGGCCGCGCGCAGGGCGTTGGCGACCTGGTCGCGCAGGTTCTCCTGGACGGACACGAGATTGCGCCGCGTGGGCTCGGGCATGACGGAGACTCCCTTCGCGGCCGGGCGTACGACTCGCTGTGCAATGTCACGTATTGGCGATCATACACACCGGGCGGCCACCGGATCCGGGCGTCGTCGGCCGCCGCCCGGATGCGTCGATCTGCTGTGACGCCCCGTCATCATGAGCTACGCACCGCCTTGTTGCACCGCTGCGCGGCGGATCGACGCCGGACCGCAGCGCATCGGCGCCTCACAGCAGGAATCCGTCCGGGAACGGGTCGGTGGGGTCGAGGAAGAACTGAGCGTTGCCGGTGATCCAGGCCCGTCCGGTGACCGTCGGCACGACGGCGGGGCGGCCACCGACTTCGGCGGTGTCCACCAGCCGTCCGGTGAAGGACGTGCCGAGGAAGGACTCGTTCACGAAGTCGCGCTCCAAGGGGAGTTCACCGCGGGCGTGCAGCTGTGCCATCCGTGCGGACGTGCCCGTGCCGCACGGCGAGCGGTCGAACCACCCGGGGTGGATGGCCATCGCGTGCCGCGAGCGGACCGCGTCCGAGCCGGGCGCGAGGAATTGCACGTGGTGGCAGCCGGCGATGTCGGCGTCCTCGGGGTGCACCGGCCGGTCCGCCTCGTTGACGGCCGCCATCAGGGCGAGCCCGGCGCGCAGGATGTCGTCCTTGCGGGACCTCTCGAAGGGCAGCCCCAGGGCGTCCAGCGGCACGATGGCGTAGAAGTTGCCGCCGTACGCCAGGTCATAGGTCACCTGGCCGTGGCCGGGCACTTCGACCTTCCGGTCCAGGGCGACGCTGTACGCGGGGACGTTGCGCAGGGTGACGCCGACGGCGGCGCCGCCCTCCACGGCCACGTCGACGACGACGAGCCCGGCCGGGGTGTCCAGCCGGACCCGGGTGACCGGTTCGGTGACGGTGACCATGCCCGTCTCGACGAGGACGGTGGCCACCCCGATGGTGCCGTGACCGCACATCGGCAGCAGTCCGGACACCTCGATGAAGAGCACTCCCCAGTCGGCGTCCGGGCGGGTCGGCGGCTGGAGGACCGCCCCGCTCATCGCGGCGTGGCCCCTCGGCTCGTACATCAGAAAGGTGCGCAGGTGGTCGAGGTGGCGTTGGAAGTGGGTGCGGCGCTCGGCCATGGTGGCGCCGGGGACGGTGCCGATGCCTCCGGTCACCACCCGGGTGGGCATGCCCTCGGTGTGGGAGTCGACGACGTGGATGGTGCGGCGGCTGCGCATGGTGGGCTCCTGCTCCCTTCGGCGGTGCTCCTGACTCTCTTGGCGCACGGGGTGCGACGCACCCGGGGTGCGTCAGCGCAGCCCTTCGGCGGCCAGCTTCTCGGTGACGTCGCGCACGGTGGCCGCGTCGGCGGGCGCGAGCGGGCCGCGCGGCGGACGGCACGGACCCCCGTGGTGTCCGACCGCGTCCATCGACACCTTGATGGCCTGGACGAACTCGGGCTTGGAGTCCCAGCGCAGCAGGGGGTGCAGGGCCCGGTACAGCGGCAGCGCCCGCGGCAGGTCCTGGGCCACCGCCGCGGCGTACAGCGCGACCGACGCTTCGGGGAAGGTGTTGGGGAAGCCGGCGATCCAGCCCCTGGCGCCGGCAAGCGCCAGTTCCAGGGCCACGTCGTCCGCGCCGATGAGCAGGTCGAGTCCGGGTGCGCGCTCGACTATCTCGTAGGCGCGCCGCACGTCACCGGTGAACTCCTTGACGGCGACGATGCTCCCGTCCGCGTACAAGTCGGCGAGGAGCGCCGGGCTGAGGTCGACGCGGGTGTCGTACGGGTTGTTGTACGCGACCACGGGTAGTCCCGCCCGCGCCACCTCCGCGTAGTGCGCGCGCACTTCGTCCGCGTCGGCGCGGTACGCGTTCGGCGGCAGCAACAGCACGGAGCCGGCGCCCGCTTCGGCGGCCCGCTCGCTCCAGCGCCGGGCTTCGGCGCTGCCGTACGCGGAGACGCCGGCCATCACGCGGGAGCCGTCGCCGGCCGCCGCGACGGCGGTGTGCACGATGAGGTCGCGCTCTTCGTCGGTGAGGGTCTGGTACTCCCCCAGCGAGCCGTTCACCACGACGCCGTCGCAGCCCGCGGCGACGAGGCGGGCGACGTGCGCGGCGTACGCGTCCTGCGCCACGGCGAGGTCGGGTCGAAGGGGTACGGGCGTGGCGACCATGACGCCCCGCCAGGGGTGGGCCGGGCCGTGCTGGTGCTCGGTCATCGGGTGCTCCTTCACGACGAGGTGGTGGGTGTGGTGGGGTCGGGCGGGCACGGCTGCGGCGGTCCCTCCGCCGCGGCGAGGTCTTCGAGGGAGACCGGGAAGGCGAGCGGGCGGCGCATGGTGGGGAGCGGGGCCGCGCCGTCACCGCCGGCGGCCAGGCACGCCACCGCGGGTCCGCACATCCGGCCCTGGCACCACCCCATGCCGGCGCGCGTCAGCAGCTTCACGGTCCGCGGGTCGTCGGCACCGTGCTCGCGCACGGCGGTGCGGACGGCCCCCGCGGTGACCTCCTCGCAGCGGCACACGTCGGTGGCGTCGGAGAGCCAGTGGGTCCATCCGGAGCCGGGCCGGTGCACCCGTGCCATCGCGTCCGCGAAGCGGCGCAGGGCGCGCCGGCGACGCAGCAGCGCCACGGGGGCGCCGGCCGTGTCCGGTCGTCCGCCGAGGTCCAGCGCGGCGGCGAGTGCGGCGAGTTCGCCCTCGTGGCGCGCGAGGTCGGCGCCGCCGGTGCCGGTCGGTTCGCCGGCCGCCCACACCCGGGGGACGCTGGTGCGCTGTGCTGCGTCCACGACGAGGGCGGCGGTGCCGTCGGGGGCGGTGCGCGTCGCGCAGCCGAGTTGACCGGCGAGGTCGAGTTGGGGCACCAGTCCGTGGCCGACGGCCAGGGCGTCGCAGGGGACGGTGCGTTCGCTGCCGGGGACGGGCCGCCAGGCGTCGTCGAGTCGGGCGAGGGTCACGGCCTCCACTCGGGCGTCGCCGTGCGCGGCGGTCACGGCGGTGCGGGTGTGCAGCGTGACGCCGTGGCGCAGCAGGGTCGCGCCCAGCCGCAGCGCTTCGCGAGCCTTGGTCCGCCCCGCGGCCAGGGCGCGGGGCTCGCGGGCGTACCGCAGCACGTCACCGGCTTCGACGAGTGCGGGGACGCGGGCGCCGGCTTCGAGGACCGTGGCGGCGACGGCGAGCAGCAGCGGGCCGCTGCCGGCGACGACGACGTGTCGACCGGGCAGCACGCGGTCGGCCTTCAGCATGGCTTGGGCACCGCCTGCGCCGATCACTCCGGGCAGCGTCCAGCCGGGGAAGGGCAGTTGGCGTTCGTACGCGCCGGTGGCGAGCAGCAGTCCACGGGCCCGGACCGTGGGGTTCCCGGCGCCGCGGTGGCCGTCGGTGGCGGTGGTCCGCAGCGCCCAGAGGGGGTCCGTACGCTGCACGGACCACACCTGGCGGTCGGGGAGGTAAGCGATGCGGCCCGACCTTCGGTGGGCGTCGAGTCGCCGGCGCTGCGCGCCGAAGACGGACCGGTCGCGGGTGGCGGGGGTGGTGTCCAGCGCGGGGTGCGGGTGCCGGTGGTACTGGCCGCCGGGCCGCGGCGCGGCGTCGACCAGCGCCACCGTCAGGCCCCGGTCGGCGGCGGTCAGTGCGGCGGTCAGGCCGGCAGGACCGGCGCCGACGACTGCGAGGTCCCAGCCGTCCTCGTGGAGCGTCCGCCGTGTCGCGGCGGCGCGCGGGGCGTCAGCGGCCACGGCCGGTCCCCTCCTGGGAGGCGATGCGGTCCCCGGCGCGCGCGGGCACCAGACAGGCCCGTTGGTTGGGGCGGTCGTTGATCGTGATCAGACAGTCGAAGCACACCCCGATGCCGCAGAACGCCCCGCGCGGCCGGCCGCCTTCGCGGGTCGTGCGCCAGGCGAGGACGCCCGCGGCCCACAGCGCGGCGGCGACGGACTGCCCCGGCAGCGCAGGGAGGGGCGCCCCGTCGTACTCGACGGTGAAGGCGGCCGGGGGTCCGGGGCGAGCCGGTTCGTCGTGGCGGCGCGGCAGCGGCACGGGCACTCCTTTCGAGCGGAACTCCGGGGAGACGGGCGGGGCGCGGTGCGTCAGGCGCAGTCCCGTTGCGGGAGTGCGGCGGTCGACGGCGGCGGGTCGAAGCGTTCGGGGCGAAAGGGCTCGAGGTCGGCGCCGGGCGGGGAGTGCGTGAGGGCGCGGGCGACGAGCAGTCCGGTGGCCGGCGCCAGTCCGATGCCGGCGCCCTCGTGCCCGCACGCGTGGTGCAGCCCCGGGACCCTGGGGTCGGGCCCGATGGCCGGGAGGTGGTCGGGGAGGTAGGGCCTGAACCCGCAGTAGGTACGGATCGCGGACGCGCCGGCGAGTACGGGGAAGAGGTCGAAGGCGCCGCGGGCGAGCCGGCGCAGCACCTCGGCGGAGACGGTGCGGTCGAAGCCGACGCGCTCGCGGCTGGCGCCGATGAGCACGGGCCCGGCGGGGGTGCCTTCGACCACGGGCGAGGTCTGGAGCGCCGCGGAGCCGCTGGCCACGTCGGCGACGTACCCGGCCGCGTACACCTTGTGCCGGACCAGGCGCGGCAGGGGTTCGGTGACCAGGACGAAGCCGCGGCGCGGCAGTACGGGCAGCGCGGCGCCCGCGAGTCGCGCCACTTCGCCGCCCCAGACCCCGGCCGCGTTCACCACGGCGGGCGTGCGCAGCTCCGTGCGCGTGGTGCGCACGCCCCGTATCGCGCCGCCGGGCGTGGTGAGTACGTCGACGACCTCTTCGCCGAGGCGGACCTCCGCTCCCGCCCTGCGGGCGGCCCGCAGCAGCCGGGCCGCGGCGAGCGCCGGTTGCACCTGGGCGTCCTCGGGGTAGTGGAACGCCCCGGCGAGGTCCGGGGCGAGGTGCGGTTCGAGGTCGTGGAGCCGGTCGGCGGCGACTTCCCGGGCGTCGACCCCGGCTGCACGCTGGAGGGCGGCGAGTTCGCGCAGCACGGTCAGTTCGGCGGCGTGGCCGGCGACGACGAGGCCGCCCTTCGCCTCGTACTCGAAGCCGCCCGCCCCGTCAGCGAGTTCGGCGGCGAGCTCTTGCCACAGGCGCAACGACAGCCGGGCCAGGTCCAGTTCCGGGCCCGGCTCCTTGTCGGAGACGAGGAGGTTCCCCTCCCCCGCGCCGGTGGTGCCGCCCGCGGGGGCGCCGCGGTCGACGACGGTGACGCGCAGGCCGGCCCGCGTCGCGTAGTACGCGCAGGCCGCGCCGATGACGCCGGCGCCGACGACGACCACGTCCGGGTCCGGTTCCACAGAACGCCCCTGGGCTGTCATGCGCAGTAATATGTCACATGGCTCAGAGTGTGCCAAGGGTCTTGCCGTCACCTGCCGCCGACACTCGCCACCGCCGCTCGCCGCCGTCCGTCGATGCGTCAAAAGGGCGGACCCCGGAGGGAGTTGCCGCCGGGGTTCGCCTCACGACGGAGGTCGTTCTAGAAGCGCGCGGCCACCGTCACTCCCGAGAAGGCGGTGGTGCCGGCCAGGCTGAAGTAGTGCCAACCGGCTGCGGGCGCCTTGACGGTCAGCGTCTTGGCCGTCCCCGCGCCGGTGGCCCCGGCGGTGTGGTCCGCCCTCGTCGCCCACGTCCGGTCGTTGTGGAAGAGGTCCGCGTCACCGCTGCCCCCGGAGGTGGTCACGGTGAGTTCGGGGACCCCGGCCGGTATCCGTAGGTACAGGTATGCCAGGTCACCGGCCCGGCCCGACACCCCACTGCGCACGCAGCCGCGGTCGAGTCGGCGCGCGTCGGCCGCGCTGCACTCGGGCAGGGCGACGTCGCAGTTCCCGGCGGCGCAGGCGGACAGCCAGGCGTACCAGTCGCTGTCGTAGCGCGTGCCGACGGTGTTCGTGAGGTGGGTGCGGGCCGCGTTCCAGGCGCCGGTCCGGTAGTGCCCGAGCACGGTCGCCACGTCGTCGGGGCGGGATTGCAGCAGGTACCGCACCGCGAGGTAGCCCCAGCGGTACACCCGGGTGGTGTCGTGGGCGTACGTCGTGGAGAAGAGCGTGCTCAGGGCGTGGGTGCGCCGGCCGGCCTCGGCGATGGCGGCGTCGTAGGTCACCTTCCGGTAGGCGTAGGAGACGTACTCGGCGAAGCCCTCGACCCACCAGACGGTGGGAGTGGACATGTTCTCCTCGAAGCCGCCGTGCATGTTGAAGCGCCCGTCGAGGTAGTGCGTGTACTCGTGGTTCAGGTTCCAGATCTCGAAGGAGGGGCGGAGCCATTCGGCCTCGTACGCGATGAACCGGGCCTGGTTGCCGACGGCGCCCGGGTCGCCTTCCAGGTACATGCCGCCGTTGTCGGTGCTGATGCCGTACATCGCTCCGGCGTAGGTCCGGTAGTCCGCGCCGGAGTCGAACACCACCACCTCCAGCCGGGTGTTGCGGTCGCCGGCGACGGGCCCGGAGTCCTTGGCGACGGAGTGGAAGAAGGCGTCCTGGCCCGACAGGCTCGCGCAGGTGTCGGCGAGTTGGGCCGCGGTCATCTGCTGGGCGCGGATGCGCAGGGCGGCGCCGCAGGAGTGGTCGACGGGCAGCACGGCCTCCGCGAGCCGGCGTTGGAGGTCGCAGACGCCGTACGCGGCGCAGTTCGCCCGGTCGTACGCGTCGGCCATTTCGGCGAGGCCGACCCACAGGGGCGCGGTGCGGCCGGTGATCGCGGTGCGGCCCAGCAGGTCGGTCACCAGCGGTCGCACCGTGGCCCGCAGCCCTGCGTGCTGGAGGAAGCGGCCGAGTTCCCGCCCGGCGTTGGTGACCAGGTAGGAGCGTTCGGTGCCGAGGAGGGCGAGGTGCCCGGCGGCGAAGCGGTGCAGGGTCGCGGTCACGCTCGGGTCCGACTGCACCCGGCTGACGAACTCGGGCACTTGGTGGCCGCGGAAGAGCACCGTGAAGACGTTGTTGACGGCGGAGAGCATGTACCAGGAAGCGTCGTACGCCGGGGAGTAGTCGTCGAGCAGCCGGTGGACGACGGGCAGGTAGCGGGCGTTCTCCTCGGCGCTGTCGACGAGGGTGACCGCTTCCGCCAGGGTCTCGCCGTTGGCGTCGGTCACGTCGCGGGAGCGGGGGCTGGCGAAGAAGGCGTCCAGACCGGCGCGGATGGCCGCCGTGAGCGTCGGCCCGTAGTCGCCGACGGCCTGCGGGTGGTACCAGTGCACGTAGTAGCCGGCGCGCAGGTAGAGGACGAGTTGCGGCATGCCGGTGCTGCCGTTGCCGGGGTACGCGGCCGAGCCGTCCCGCAGGGCCTGCGCGACCGTCACCATCTGGTCCTCGCGGAAGGCCCCGCGTGCGGTGTCGCCGGTCAGTTGGAAGAGCGTGCCGATGCACTCCGTGGTGGATTGCGTGATCTGGCGGACCAGGGCGGCTCCGGTCCGGCCGGTGAAGTCCTCGGGGGCACAGGGGGCGTTGGCCTTGGCGGCGTCCCGCATCGAGGGCCGGGGCCGGGGTGCGGGCGGGACCGGGTCGTCGTAGTCGCGCCGCAGGGCGTCCTTCGTGGACGGCAGCGGCGGCCGGTCCTCGGGCGCACGGGCCCGGCCGCCCACGTGGTCGGGGTCGGCGCCGCCGTCGCGGACGGCCAGCGGGAGGGGCGGGGCGCCTTCGTCGCCGTGCCCGTCGCCGGCCGAGTGGTCGGCGGCCTCGGCAGCCGCGGGTTGGGCCTGCGGGGTGCGGGCGTGGGCCGCCGCGGGGAGCGCGCCGACGCCCAGACACAGGGCGAGGGCCACCACCAGGGCGGCGAGGAAGGGGTGCCGTTCGGTCTGCGGTCTCACTGCGCAGCCTCCAGGTTGGGGGGCGGACCCGGTTCCGGTCCGTACGAGGGTGGGTGGCGTGCGCGGGATCGCGGTCGACATCCCCGGGTGGGGCGCCGTCCTCAACGGCCGGCCCAGCCGTTTTGACATGCGCACGCAGAACCATGTGATGTGTACCATGGCACACATCACATGACGGAGGAAGGCATCGAGCACGCGGAGAACGCCAACTGGCGTTGGCGCAGGGCTGGTTCAGGAGTCGGGCGAAGCCCGGTTCAGACGCTGGCGCGCAGCACTTCGCCGAGGTCGTGGGCGATGTCGTGCAAGAAGTGCCGGGTGAAGAAGTCCACCGTCAGACAGTCGTCGGGAAAGCGCGGATCGCGGCGCTCCCAGTCCGCGTCAGCGAGGCCCTCGAAACGGCGCGCCAGCGCTTCGGCGGCACGCCCCAACTCCTCGCGGACCTGCCGCGGGTCCTCGTCCCGATAGAGCCCGGGGACGTCGAGCCCCTGCGCTCCGGCCGGGGTCGGCACCACGGCATTCGGGGGCGCACTCGATCCGCCCGGAGCGCCGAGGGTGGCGTCGAGCCGCTGGTGGAACAGCACGCACATGTCCCGTACGTGACAGCCGTGTTCGAGCGGCGACCAGGCGAGCACGCCGACGCGGCGCTCGGTGGTGCCGGGGTCCGTCAACACCCGCTGCCAGCGGGCGGCGTACTCCCGCAGCACTTCCCCTGCCGCGCCGCGCTCGAAGGGGCGCGCGCCGAAGTCGCAACGGCTGCACCGCGGCGGCGGGAAGGTGGCGAGAGGGCCTCGGGAAGGCGGGGAGGACGGGGAGTGCACCGGGGTCGACTGCGTCCGCGGTGTCGCGTTCATCGAACCACGGGTTCCTTCCTCATGGCTGCGCGCCTGCGTCACGCACCGACGCGGTCCACGGCTCCGCCCCCGAAAGCCGTGCCGCCCGCTCCGGATGCCGGGCAGTGCCGAGTGTAGGCGCCATCATTGTTCCGAGGCAATACCGATCATTGCCCTCGGTGCAATTGCGTGATTGGATGCGCCGAGACGGGATTTGAGGGGACGGGGCCGTGACGGACTATCAGAGCGTTGCCAACGAGGTGGCCGACACGATCATGGCGGGCGGGCTGCGCCCGGGCGACCGGCTGCCCCCGCAGCGCGAGTTCGCCCGTCGGCACGGCATCGCCGCCTCCACGGCCGGCCGGGTGTACCAGGAACTGGCCCGCCGCGGGCTCACCGTCGGCGAGGTGGGGCGCGGCACCTTCGTCCGGGCGCCGGCCGATGCGACCGCCGCCGCGCTCACGGAGTCGACAGGCGCCCGGATCGATCTGGAGCTGAACCACCCCGTGGTCCCCGAGCAGGCCCGACTGCTCTCCCCCGGGCTGGGGCGGATGCTGCGCCCCGACGCCCTCGGGGCGGTGCTGCGCCACTCCGGCGCCGCCGGCACGCCCGCGGCCCGTGAGAGCGCGGCGGATCTGCTGCGCCGCGGCGGTTGGCAACCCGACCCGGCGCGAGTGCTGTTCGCCGGCAACGGCCGGCAGGTGATCACGGCGGCGATCTCCGCGCTGGTACCGCCGGGCGGCCGACTGGGCGTCGAGGAGGTGACGTACCCCGGCGTGAAGGCCATGGCCGCCCGCCTCGGTGTCGTACTCGTCCCGCTCGCGGTGGACGGTGCGGGGCTGGTGCCCGAGGCGGTCGAGGAGGCCCACCGCAGCGCTCCGCTGCAGGCCCTCTACGTACAGCCCACCCTGCACAACCCGCTGTCGGTGACGATGCCGCCGCAGCGACGCAGGCAGTTGGCGGACGTCCTGCTGGGGCTGGGCGTCACGGCCGTCGAGGACGCCATCTGGGCGTTCCTGCACGACGACGTGGAGCCGCTCGCCGCGCTCGCCCCGGAGCGGACCGTGCTCGTCGACAGCCTCTCCAAGCGGATCTCCCCCGGGCTCACGCTCGGCTTCGCAGTGGCGCCCCGGGCGGTGCTCGCCCCGCTGGCCACCGCGCTGCGGGCGGGGGGCAACCTCCCCATGGCGTTCGCGCTGGAGGCGGCGTCCCGGTGGCACGCGGACGGCACCGTCGCCGCCCTCGTACGGGCCAAGCAGCGCGCGGCGGCGGAGCGGCAGGTGATCGCCCGGCGCCGGCTGGCCGGCTTCACGGTGCGCACCGACCCGCGTTCGTACCACTGTTGGTGGGAGCTGCCTGACGGCTGGCAGTCGGACGCCTTCGTCGCGGCGGCGGCGCGGCACGGCATCGGGGTGCTGCCGTCCTCCGCGTTCACCGTCGGCAGGCACCGCAGCGTGGACGCGGTCCGGCTGGGCTACTGCTCGCCGACGCCGGACGTGCTCTCCCAGGCGCTCGCCACGCTCGCCGACCTCGCCCGGTCGACGCCGGACGACTTCCTCGCGGACTGAGCCGGACGGGCCGGAGGATGCAGGGCCGGAGAGGGGCGTACGACGCGGGCCGCCGCCGTACGCCCCCGGGCTCAGATGCCCGCGGAGGCCATCTCGATGATGGAGCGGTAGTACGCCGCCGTGGAGACCACGCACGCCTTGTACTGGCGGTCCCCCCTCACCGCCAGGAAGTAGTCCCGGATGTTCTTCCAGTACGAGACCAGGTAGCCGATGCCGGGGCGGAAGCCCGGGGGCTTGGGCACCAGTGCGTACGCCGCGGAGCACTGGATGATGCGGTCGGTCGCCTGGGAGAGCACGTCGGCGACGTCCGCGTTCATGTTCCAGCCGGCCGCCAGTTCCGGGGTCCAGATCGAGGCGGCGATCTCCCGGAGCTTCTCCTGCTCCTCCGGCGTCGGGTCGGCCTGGAGGCGGAGCGCGGAGGCCGCAGCGGACGCGGGGGCGGGGGCGGACTGCGCCGCCTGCGCCGGGCCCGCCAGGCCCACGGCGAGGACGGCGGCGGAGACGGCGAGTGCGACTGCCGGGACGACCTTGGGTCTGTGCGTTCTCATGACTGTCCCTTTCCTCGGGTGCCCACCGTGTCGGCGGGGCTGCGTACCGTGACGTGCGTCCGTGACGCTGACACGTGGTCATCGGAGCGTCAACGGCGCCTGGTCGGCCGCCGCACCCGGTGTCCGCGCAGCGAACAGGGAAGATGGACAGCCCCAACTCGGAGGGCTACGCTCCGACTTGGTCTAGACCGCATCACTGCGCAGGGCGCGGCACCCCCCCACGGCTGCCCGCGCCGCACCCCCACATCCCCCCACTTCCTCATGGAGCGAAGCATGCGCAGAAAGTTCGTGTCGTCGCTGGTCGGCGTCGGCATCGCGGGCGCCGCCCTGTTCGCCACCTCCGGCAGCGCCCAGGGCCACGGGTACGTCGACTCCCCCGTCAGCCGCCAGCAGCTGTGCGGCAACGGCGCCGTGGCCGACTGCGGTCAGGTCGAGTGGGAGCCCTGGAGCGTCGAGGGCCCGAAGGGCTTCCCGCAGGGCGGCCCCGCCGACGGCGCCATCTGCTCCGGCGGCAACGGCCGGTTCTCGGAGCTGGACGACCCCCGCGGCGGCGCCTGGCCCACCACGGCCCTGCAGGGCGGCCAGTCCCACGACTTCGTCTGGCGGATCACGGCCCGCCACGCCACGACCGACTTCCGCTACTACGTCACCAAGGACGGCTACGACCCCACGAAGCCGCTGACCCGCGCGGACCTGGAGACGCAGCCCTTCCTCACCGTCCCGTTCGGCGGGAAGCGGCCGGGGGCCACCGTCAGCCACTCCGGCGTGCTGCCGCAGAAGTCCGGTCGGCACATGATCGTCGGCGTCTGGAACGTCGACGACACCGACTTCGCCTTCTACACCTGCTCGGACGTCACCCTCTGACGGTGGCGTCAGGGCCGTGGGGGGGGGGGGGGGGCGCGGGCGGGGGCCCCGGCCCCCCCCCCC